>NZ_RDBW01000001.1:0-333339 GCF_003934235.1 Pseudoalteromonas sp. J010
TAACTCCGCTACCGCGTCCTGCTATCGCCAAGGTACCTACATCCGTGTAGGCAAGGCAAAAATTTTGCTATTTAGGGTACCTACATCCGTGTAGGCAAGGCAAAAATTTTGCTATTTAGTTGTTCTAAATGAGAAATTTTTAACACTGTTAGCGTCAGATTTACTCCTTCAAATTGAGCAAGTATTAAGTCAATTTGGTAYTAGCAATAGTAAGCTTCAACAGTCCCTTTTGACTTCAGTAGCAAAGGCTGACCACGACGGTCTAATGCCTTTGGTGATGCTACCTTAATCCAGCCTTCGCTGATGCAGTATTCTTCAACATCAGTGCGCTCTTTACCATTAAAACGAATGCCAATGTGGTGTTCTAGTACTTCTTTTGCGTAATGTGGACTACGAGGGTTGATAGAAAGCCTATCTGGTAATGCTGGTTTTTCAGTTGAATCTGTCATTTTGTTTCTTCAATTATTTAAGCATGCTGTATTGTAGGTAATCGTATCGACCTGCTCAATAGCGGCCGACCTAAATTTTGACAAAACTCTGCTTAACCAAACATCAAGCGTTAACATCAACAATAACGCGCCCTCTTACTTTGCCATCAAGCAAGTCCGCTGCTGCGGCAATCACCTCATTCAACGTAATTTCATGGGCAATCATATTGAGTTTATTTAATTCAAGTTCGCTTGCTAATCGCTGCCATGCTTCAATTCTTAACGCTTTGGGGCACATCACACTGTCAATACCTGCCAACGTCACCCCTCGTAAAATAAAAGGCGCCACTGTGGCAGGTAAATCCATACCACCAGCTAACCCACAAGCAGCAACTACACCACCATATTGTGTGCTAGCACAGGCGTTTGCTAAAACGTGTGAACCAACTACATCTACCACACCAGCCCAACGCTCTTTTGCAAGCGGCTTTCCAGCTCCTTCTAGCTCACTGCGATGGATCACATTTTGCGCACCAAGCTGGCTAAGAAATTGAGCTTCTTGCTCTACCCGCCCGCTTAGCGCCGTAACACTGAAGCCAAGCTTTGATAAAATAGCGACGGCAACACTTCCTACGCCCCCTGCTGCACCAGTCACAAGTACCTCGCCTCGTTCAGGTGTCACACCATGGCGTTCAAGCGCCATCACACATAACATTGCGGTATACCCTGCGGTGCCGATAGCCATCGCATCTTTTGCCTCAAATTGAGTCGGCAAAGGAACCAACCAGTCACCGTTCACTCGCGCTTTTTGTGCAAGACCTCCCCAGTGCTTTTCACCTACTCCCCAACCATTAAGGATCACAAGTTGTCCAGGCTGATAATCGGGATGCGACGAAGTAGACACTTTCCCCACAAAATCGATACCAGGAACCATAGGAAAGTGCCTAACTACGGGAGACTTGCCAGTAATAGCTAACGCATCTTTGTAGTTTAGCGTTGAGTACAACACGTCTATATCAACGTCTCCTGGCATGAGTTCTGATCCAGTTACCTCATTCAATGTTGCGACGTAATTACCACCTTGTTTATCAATGACTATTGCTTTATACATATCGTCTCCATTAATTAGACCAATCGTCTATTAAATTACAAAAAAGCGGGGCATACCCTGCTCAGGTGTAGCTTGGTTAATCCGGCATTTGAATCGAGCGAATAAAAAACGTTGAAAAACGCTGAAGTGGTACACCACTTTGTTCAAGCTTGGCTCTCATAACTGCGCCTTCCCAACCATTCCAAAACGTGTAGGCCAGTTCATCACAATGGTGCTCAGTTGAAATATGACCAAGCTGCTTGGCGTGCTCAAAGCATTGAGCGACCAAGATTTGCCACTCATTCAGAACGTCACCTAGTTTGTCTCTAAAAGATTCTGGTAGCTGAGCAATTTCTTGACTTAAATTGCCAACTAAACAGCCTCGTGTGTAATTATATTTAGCCATCGACCGCTCAGCTTGCTCCATAAATAGTGCAAGTCTGGCTAACGGCTCAAGACCCTCAGCAGATAATGCTTTAGTGAGCTTTGCACTTAGAAACGATGAGTAATGTTCAATCAGTACTAAACCATATGCCTCTTTGCTCGCAAAGTAATGATAAAAAGACCCTTTTGGTACATTTACCGTCCGCAAAATGGCATCAATCCCAGTAGCAGCAAAACCTTTTTCGGTGAGAATTTCCATACCTGTTCGGATCAATACCGCCTTAGTTTCACTAAAGCCAGTTTGCTCTTTTTTTGGTCGGCCACGACGCCGTTTTATACTACTTTCATTCATAAATTGAATATTAGACCGATCGTCTAATTATGTAAATAGCCATTGTTATGTAAATTCAATTAGAATTTTTACCAAACGGTGATCTTTTCGTGTACAACAGCGCGCTACACCCACTGCTAATTTTTAGTACAACGAATCAGTTTTAACGCCGAGATTGGCGACTGAGTCACAAATAATTAACCTGAGGTTTGGATAAGGAATATTCCAGCTCATTGTAACTAAAGCACAACTTAGTTTTTTCCTTGCCTAGCCAGAAAGTTTTAGGGAAAACACCGCTTCGCGTCCTGCTCTCGCTAAGGTAGCTACATCCTGTAGACAAGGCGGATTTACTCACCAATAGCTGGCCATTGGAAGTGAATTCAACGCAGTTAGCGCTAAAACTGGCTGCTAGAAAGGCAGCTCAGCTTAATTAGTTATCACTGGAGCGCTGTTGTGTTGCATCAACAAGCTGCTGGAATGCCTGAGTACTACCCAAGAGCTCTCGTTTTATATCATTCCACTGAGCATTATGATGACCAAATCGTTGCTGCCAGTCCTGCTTTTCATCCTCATTAAGATGGTAAATCTTAGCACCAAGTGCCATCAATGCTCGTTTGCAGCGCTGCTGGCGTTGTTCAATTTGCGCCACATGTGCACGAAACGTTTGTAACCCCGCTTCTTGGATTTCCAGTTTAATCTTATTAGGTAAATTATTGAGCCACTTTTGATTCGCAACTGTTACCCACGCATCTGGCACACTCTCAATCAGAGATACATGAGCTATTTGATGTCTTAGTTTATCTGGACCGGCAAAAAGCCCAATCACGCTGGGATCCATCACGTCAATATGATCAGTTCGCGCCATTTTAGCTACCTTGGCCCATGGTACATCTACAACATTAGCAGGCGTCATATTATAAAAGTGGTGTAATACTTTTGATGCAGGCACTCTGAGCACAACCCCTTCAAGCTTTTCAGGCAAATTAATTAACCGGTTAAAATGCTTGGTACTGGTTAAGGTTCTTGCTCCCACAATGTGATGTATCAGTACAGTCAGCTTCCCTTGTTGATTAATTGGATCAATCACCATGGATTGCCATTGTGGCGAGCAAATCAAATTAAGAAAGGCTTGATTAGCGCTTGCCCAAAATGGAATATTGAGAATATCTAATGCGGGTGCGGCTCTAGACAAATTAGAGACTGAAATCAGTATCGCCTCTACTTGGCCTCTTGTCACCGCAGCCATTAATTCTCGTCCAGAGCCTAATACACCATTATGATGGATATCTACATACACTTTGCCATTAGTGAAACGTTCAACGAGAGATTTAAACTCAACGTGCATGTGTGGAATAAATTCGGATTGATAGATGGGATAAGGAGAAGCGAGGCGCAAGGTGTAAAGAGCACGCTGACGTTTAACTTTTTCTTCCAAATCCGACTCAGAGGACGCTTTTGCGCGCTCCGATAAGAGCAGGCTTGCACCTACTGCAAATGAAGCTTGTAAGAATTGACGTCTATTGGTAGGCACTGGCAAAACTATAACATGGGACTACTGTCTAAAAGATAGCTGAGACACATGCTATTGCAACTTTGCGGGCGCATTACTCCAGTTTAAACCAACGACTCACTCACAGACATTGACGTTAGCTTTTATCACTAATTTACCCCTCGAAATAATTGAGCGTCTAATACTCTATCTTTTTAAATCGAGTTACACAGCGACTTAGAAATAATAAGTATTTAACAGTCAGAAAGTTAACAGCTTGAGTCAATCACTAAGATATAAAGTTAGGATTTCTTATCTGTAAAAATTTCATTTTTCACATTCTCTGCACTTTTGCCTGCCACCTTAAAAGCTCAAAACACAATAGGGTTGGGAATAATGATGAATAAAGTCAACATCTTCGGTACAGCCGTGCTACTCACAGCACTCACTTGTTTACCTGTGTTAGCGCAACACAAACGCTTACCACCGCCACCAAAGCAAGCACCTTTATCAACATTGGATATTGAATTGTCTGCACTTATTGCTAATCATGGGATAACGGGTAAGGTACTCGGTACTGAGGAACTACCTAAAATATCAGAACCGATTGCGCAACTTGGCATGCAGTTGTTTTTTACCAAAGCGCTCGGAGGTGAAAAGTCCGTGGCGTGTGCAAGCTGTCATGATCCGAGGCTTGGTGGTGCCGATGGACTTTCTCTGCCAATTGGTACTAACGCACTAGATGTTGACGTGGTAGGTCCGGGACGTCAAGCGGTGAACGATGAAATTAATATTCCACGCAATTCTCCCACTATTTTTAACTCTGGGTTGGCAAACAGCGCGCTATTTTGGGATGGTCGTGTGCAACGGATCACCATAACTGATGAAGCAGGTAATGAAAGCAGCTTTATCAGCACACCGGATTCAGGCTTTAATCAACCAGACCCTAACGCCGCAGACTCCCTTGTAGCAACGCTATCTCGCTTTCCTGTGACCTCAAGAGAAGAAATGCGTGGCGAAGCGTTTGAAAACGCCACAACGAATGAACAAGTCAGAGCGCATATAGCACAACGGATCGGTGATTATGGCGAAGAAGCAGGTAGCCTCGCTACTAATGACTGGCTGCACGCGTTTAGAAACGCATTTAACTCTCAAGCCGACGCACAGAGCTTAATAACCTTTGATAGTATTGCCTTTGCTTTGGGACAATACCAAGCATCCTTTGTGATGGTCAACACCAGTTGGCACCGTTATGCCCGAGGCGATCGCTCAGCGTTAAACGAGCAGCAAAAACGGGGGGCGAAGCTATTTTTCACACCTGTCAACGAAGGCGGTGCAGGATGTGTCGCTTGTCACAGTGGCGAACAGTTCACTAATAATGGTTTCTTTAATCTAGCCTTTCCACAGTATGGAATTGGCACACAAGAAAATCGTGCCGATATTGGCCGAGCAGCGATTGACTCCACACCCCGTAATCAGTTTGCATTCAGAGTACCGAGCCTCATCAATATCGCATTAACGGCTCCTTATGGCCACGCTGGTGCCTATGAGACGCTAGAGCAAGTGGTGGATCATTATTCAAACCCTGAGCAAACCATTGAGCGGTTTTTCCAACAGGGTGGCGCTTGTGGCTTAAAGCAGTTTGCCTTATCTGCTCAATGTGACACACTAAACCTCCAAGCTAGAGAAAATAGTGAAGCGGCTTTGACGTTATTAAGACAGTCCCCCTTTGTTGCTGCAAACTTAGCACCACAGCAAAAACAAGATCTCGTTGCATTTTTACATACACTCACAGACAAGTGTGCCAAGGATCTACAATGTGTAAAAAGATGGGTACCAAGCCGTAACACACCCGATCCTGATAACCTGCGCTTACGCGCACACCACTAATAGGCGCAGTAGTAACAACTATGAAAATGACCATCCGCGTCAAACTTTTGCTAATCATTTTAATAGCCAACACTGCGTTAGTGCTGGCTATTTATATCGCCAATAAATTAGCATTTGAGAAAAGCTTCACCAGCTATCTAAGAAATACGACTCGCGTGCAACTTCAAGAGGTAGTCAATCAAGTTGCCGAAAACTATGAGCGTTATGGTTCGCTAAACTGGGTGTATCGCGGTTCAGAGCCATGGAATGATATTGTTCACCAATTTTATGATCTGCCAGATGACGCTCCTCCTAAAGCACGCTTTAGACCTCCACCACGCCACCGAGCGACTGCAACTGAGCGACCTAGACGGAAAGACCGACCACCGCGTATGGGTAACAAAAAACGCCTGTTACTCAAAGACCCGCAAGGCAATATCATCATGGGTAAGGCTCAGAGCATACATTCATCATTCTGGTTTCCTGTTTATCAAGGAGAGCATTTATCAGCGCCAAATCATGACCATGTGGTTGCATATCTTGGCGTCGAACAAAGTGCACTGATTAGTAACGAGTTTAATCAATTATTCGCTCAGCAACAACGACAGCAGTTTGTTGTCATCGCGCTTGTTGCATTACTGATCACGCTGATCATTGCAATACCGTTTAGTAAGTATATGGTGCGCCCCATCGTTCTGTTACGCCGTAATGCTAAAACACTTACACAGGGGAATTATGACTCACGAGTCGAGATTAACAGTAATGACGAGCTGGGATTACTGGCCCGAGATATGAATCGTCTCGCGGACACCTTGGCACAAAACCAAGTAGCAAGACAGCAGTGGATAGCTGATATTTCTCACGAGCTGCGAACGCCCATTGCTGTGCTTCGGGCAGAGCTTGAAGGTATGATTGATGGTGTTATCACCAGTGATCCTGAGCAACTTATCTCACTCAATGAGGAAATTCAACGGCTCACTCGTTTAGTTGATGATTTACATCAACTATCAATGTCTGACCGTGGTGCACTTACTTACAACATGGATAGAGAAAATCTCCATGACCTATTGCAGCATACTTTTAGCAAAGCTAGTCATCAAATTGACAAACATCACCTCACCTATTCGCTACAGTGTGATGATAATATTGAGATTGAATGTGATGCCCAACGATTCAGTCAACTATTTGATAATTTATTACAAAATACGCTGCGCTATACCGACTCCTCAGAGCAATGCCCTGGCATCGTAGAGGTTGAGGTCAAACAACAACAAGGGAAAACTGTCATTTACTGGCAAGACAGCGCCCCTGCGGTACCTTGTGAACAGTTAGATAAGCTATTTGATAGACTCTATCGTGTGGAAGAGGCAAGAAGCAGGAAAACAGGGGGTTCTGGTCTTGGGCTTGCGATTTGCCAGAGCATTGTTGCTGCACATAACGGAGAAATCACAGCAAACTTGAGCGAACTTGGTGGTCTAGCTATTATTATTACCCTGAAAAAATAATGGATACCTCCCGTGCCAAACAAACATATTTTAATTGTTGAAGACGAACCAAAGCTTGCTGATATATTAAGTAAATATCTTGCACAAGCTGAATATACCAGTCACCTCGTATACGATGGGGCATTGGCAGAAGAGGCTTTTAAGGAGCAACAACCTGCATTAATTTTGCTTGACTTGATGTTACCCAATGTAGATGGCATTGAGATCTGCAAACGGATCAGAGCACATTCAACGGTACCTATCATTATGATCACTGCAAAGGTTGAAGAAATCGACCGTTTGCTGGGCTTAGAAGTGGGTGCCGACGACTATGTGTGTAAGCCGTATAGTCCAAAAGAAGTCGTCGCTCGAGTAAAAGCAATTTTGCGRCGAGTTGAGCTGAATCAACGCGGTGATATGTCGGACACTGAAAGCAAACTCAAACTTGACGAAGAGCGCTTGTTTGTCTCTTTTCAAGAGTCCAAAGCAACGCTTACTCATGTCGAGTTTATGTTATTAAAAGCCATGTATGGCCACCCTTGTCGCATTTACAGTCGCAATTTGTTGATGGACCATATTTACGACGATAGCCATATCGTTAGCGACAGAACCATCGAYAGTCACATCAAGAATATTCGTAAAAAGCTGCAAAATATCGCCCCCAAGTATGACTTTATCCATTCGATTTATGGGGCTGGGTATAAATTTGAAGCCCAAGAACGTGGCACGGAAACAGGCTGACAACACAAGCGCCTGCGTATAGCATCGCTGGCGCTTGCTTTTATACCAATTATCTTAATTAAGTGGTCTATTTTGAGGCGAGAGAATCTTGTCGATAACCCCGCTACCGCGCCCAGCTCTCGCTAAGGTACCTACATCCATATTAGGTAAGGCAAAAATTTTGCTATTCAGCTGCTCTAAATAAGAAATCTTTAACATGGTTAGCGTCAGATTTACTCCTGCAAATTGAGCAAGTATTAAGTCTAATTGGCATTATACTCCTCCCCTTTGATTTTTAGCGACTACACCACGCTCCCTTTTATTGGTAAACTCAAAAGCAAAAATAATAAGGAAAACCAATGAAAAAGCTGACTTTCGTCATCTTATTATCCTTAACAGGATGCAGTAACAACAATGTTGTGGAACGTATTACACCGCCATCTTCAGTGATAAAACATAGTGCTATCGAGGGCTATGAAGACAGGTACAGCAATCTATATAATTCGTTTGAAGCTTATCCTGTTACCTGTGAAGCACAGTGCTACCCTCCTACACCACGCATTGCGTGTAAATCACAAATGCAAGATTGCACCTATGTTGGCGAAAATCCATCACTGTCACTGACAACTGGATTTACAATTCAATGGCTTGGGCATGCCAGTTTCAAGGTTAATTCACCAGACGGACAACAATTCCTATTTGACCCTGTAACTGCGCAATTTGATTGGCCTGTAAACTGGGCATTTCGCTTTTCAGAAGGATATAACCGCAACCTGCCAACCGCGCTAAGTAAAGCTGAGCTTCAACAAACTGATGCCGTTATGTATTCACATCTACATTACGATCATTTCAACAAAGATGATGTAAAAGCCATTGGCACTAAGGCACAATTTTTAACGCCACTTGGATTTGCCGAGCATTTTCCTGATGATGGATACAAAGTTTCCGAAATGGCGTGGTATGCCAGTAAACAACTCGGTGATGTCACTGCACATTTTGTTCCCGCTAATCACTTCAGCAGCCGCATTTGGGTTCCTTTTCTGTATGAAGATCATGGCGCAGCATTGTGGGGTGGCTGGGTATTAGAGCATCAGGGCCACACATTATTTTTTGCCGGTGATACAGGATACTCTCCACACTTCAGAGATATTCAGCAAAAATACGGGGATATTGATATTTGTTTACTTCCGATTGCGTCATATCATAGTGAAGAACACCCTAAATGGTATCGCAAAGTACACACGACACCAGAAGATGCTCTAGTAGCCGCACAGGAACTAGGCTGCAAAGTAATGGTGCCATGGGGCTATGGTAATGCCAGTTGGAAAATGGGAGACCGGACATCACATTCAGCCTTATTCCGCCTATTAAAAATGCAAGATACACTTAAAACAGCCACCCCCATATACATATTAAACGAAGGGGATTCACTTAGTTTGTAAAAAGTCAATTTGGCGGCGCGGCGAAAAATTAAAATAATCTGTAATGATGGCCACCGCCATGCTATCGTAACGTCTTTATAAATAAAGAGTTAAATATCTAACACATCAATCAATGATAAGGAGTATCAATGAACATAGACGCTAATTTACTTGGTCAAGCGGTATTTATCCTCGCTATCGTATTTGCAGGTTTAGGGTTCTATTTGGGGAAGCGAAAAACCCAAACCCCCATTTTAGTCTCGGTTCTTGCTTTTTTCTCGGCTGTTGCCGCACCACTTGGTTTAATTTTTTTGATGGCGCTTACAATCAAGAACGATTTACCTAAAGCACAAAAGATAACTGATATTTCAGACAACTAAGGGGCTTAAGAAGTTAGTGAATCAGCTAATACCAATTTGCTTAATTAAGTGGTCTATTTTGAGGCGAGAAAATCTTGTCGATAACTCCGCTACCGCGTCCTGCTATCGCTAAGGTACCTACATCCATATAGGCAAGGCAAAAATTTTGCTATTTAGTTGTTCTAAATGAGAAATTTTTCCAAAGCAGATAAATTTAGCGCTGTATTAAGAGATAGCAGCAACTAGAGAGCAAATTGTTATGCCAAGTTCAGGTTAATTTACTTAGCCTGAAGCTGGAACAAGGAATTACCTACGCCTTTGTTTTTAATGGTAAAATAAAATTAATTCCTTATCTAGCCAGACAATTTTGGGGATAACACCGCTCCTGCTCTCGCTAAAGTACCTACCTCCTGTAGGCAAGACGCATTTATTCCCAACAATGAATGATTGACGTGCAAGTTCACCTTGCCGACAGAGTATTGGTGCCAGTGCGTTGGCTGGACGTAATATCAAAGTCACTTCACCCCCACCAAAAAGCTAAATCCAATTTAAAAACAACACGTTACAAGTATCAACATGCAAGTTTAGAGTTAAGTATGTTATACTCTAAACATACCAATCAAGGAGGTATCATACCCGAGTGAGTAGAGCTAAACTAAGCCAAGACGAAAGCCTATCTTTTAAAGTTAATTATCAACTTCTTCCCAAAGAGACAAATCAACTCGACCTGTATTTTTCGATCCCAACTGATATGGGGATCAATAGCAGCACCCTAAATGAAGTCGAATACTTTAATGCCAACATCAAAAGCCACAGCGCCTATTACTCAGAGCAACTTCATCTACCCTTGGTGCGAAGCCGCTTTATCAGCCAAAGTAAAGGTCAGAAAACAGATTATCGAGTCAACTTAAATTTATTCTGCTATCAGATCCGTATTGCATTAGATGCTGATGTAAAGCAGACACTGAAGCTAAAAGAAGCCGATGAGTTTTACCCAGCCGCACAGTTATTAGTTGTAGAAACCGAGCGTTTGCTGAAGAAACTAAGGCGCTACACACCACCAGACAATAAACTACAACCTTATTATCAAAATGCCGATAACTACTTAAGCTGGCATACAGAGCAGGCTTTTTTGAAACTGCTGTCAACCGGTCCAAAATCCAGCGACTTTAGTCAAGAACGCAGTGTGATTACGCAGTTTTGTCAACGTGAAAGCCAATATCGCGAGGAGCAACGCTATAACTCCCAAGTTACACTAAGCGATCCAAACCGCATTACCAACAAAATGAAATTACTCGAGCGCCTAATAGAATATGGCGTGGTTTTTAATAAACAAACGATAGACTTAAGTACTAACCTAAAGCGCCTAGTACGAGGGGTTGTCACAGGAATAATCATGGCATTTGTGATGTTTATCGTACTCAATGCTCGCTCTAATTTCCAAGAAGTTACAGTGGCGCTTATCGCGTTACTTGGGGTGATCTATGGCCTTAGAGAAACATTCAAAGAGGATTTAACGCAATGGGCATGGCGTTATATTCAACGTGGTCGGCCTAAATGGCGCAATAAGTTTAAAAACTCCGTTACGGATGCAATCGTTTGTACACAAACGATTTGGCTTGAACATATCCGTAAAAAAGATTTACCTGAAGATGTCGATAAGCTACTAAAAAAACGTCGTCAACAAAATAAACAAGCGGCACACCTCATGCACTTTTGCTGCAAAAACCAAGTGCAAATTGACAAGTTCCTCCCAGGTTATGAAGAGGTACAACAGCGTATTACGTTCAATATGAGCGCTTTCTCGCGCTACTTAAAAAAAGGTGCTGGTAAGTTATATAGCCTAGATGGCAAAAAGGTATCGAAGAAGTCGGTAGAGCGACGCTATCAGATAAACTTAGTGATGCGTTTTCAATCATCAAAAGGGATCCAGCTTGAGCGTTATAAGTTAACAATGAACCGCTCTGAAATAGTCGCAATAGAACTTATGGCGAGTGACTCAGTGTATATTGAGAATGAACAATAACCACATAGAGACCACATTACTGGATGTGGCTTGCATCATAGCTTCCATAGCACACTAGCGAGCCACCTAATGGACGGCAAGTCGTGGGCTAACAAGACTGAAAACCCACTTTGAAGTTGCTTTGAAGGAGTTAATGGGCTTTTTTTGGCCCATAACGCACCAAATCTTTACCATTTTCATACACAGCTTGAGATACCCAGCGACCCAATAGCAGCTGGTGATTATCATCAAGAATAGCAACAAACGGCCTGCCATCACTATTATTAGTCGCCAATGCTACCCCTGCAACATTTTGAAGACCCAACCCACCGTTATCAATGAGTAACAAAAATGCTTCAAGCTCTTCTAAGGTTTCTATGACATCGTTATCGTTAATCATTTGCTCTATCTCAACTACCATAGTTGCCGCGCAGGATAACAGTTATGATACGTGGATTAAACCCATCATTAAAACAGGCCGATAGCAGGGGTTATCTCAAACTGAAGTACGCTACCCAGATCAGGCGGTCACTCCAAAGCCAAACACTGTAATGACACTAAGAAGCACACCCAACGCTCACTTTACAATAAACAACTTATTTTTATGACGCCTGTTCTTTAGCACTTAAAAATTAAGCGTCATGGTCACGCCTACTTCTCTTGGTGGTGCTAGCCAATACTCCGCAATACCAAATACTTCGCGAAAATCATTAGCGCCAATAAAGTGATATTCGTCGGTTAGGTTATTAGCATGTACACTAATACTTAGATGCTCACTGAAGTCCAATTGAACTCTTGCACTTAGCAACCTTAAGTGGTCAGTTTGTGCAAAGGGAGAATTAAAGACATCTGTATACATTTTACTGCGGTAGCTCCAATCCAATCGAGTATGTAGTCGCTTATTCCCACCCAGATACCAATTTTTCCAAATACTACTCGTTAATGACCACTTGGGTGTGCGGATGGGGGTACTATCGAGTGTAACTTGAGTGGCATTGCCCACATCTACAAATTCAGAGCAGGTAAAAGCGCCTGAGATAGAGGCACCAACATCGTCATCAAGTAACCCTTCGAACTCCCACTCAACCCCTCTCGTCTTGGTCTTACCTACATTATCAATAAATATTTCGACTCCTTCTTGAGTCGACTCCCCTCCCCTCAACTGCATGTCTTTATGTTGCAAGTAGAAAGCGGAAATATTAATCCGCAAACGGTTATCAAGCCACTGCGAACGCAGGCCCGATTCATACGCGGTTAAATGCTCTGGTTCAAAAGGTCGGATTGCCGCAGCTGAACTGGGTAAGCCATTAAAACCACCGGACTTAAACCCTCTTGATCCCGTTAAATAAAACATTGCATGCTCATTGGGTTGATATTGAAGGCCAAGCATAGGGGAAAACACTTTCCAACTTGGTGTCACAGCTCCAGCTTCACTCTGGTTAGTGCGAGATAAAAGCACCACGTCCGCCTCTAAGGCTAACCCTGTCACCTCTTGGCGTTTATCTTCACGGGTATACCTTGCACCTACAATGCCTGACCAAGTTGGTGAAAAGTGATAATTCATATGACCAAATATGGCATAGCTAGTATTTTCAATTTCATTTAAAAAGCGATTGTGGAAATCAAATGCAGCATTTAATGGGTTACCCGCACCGCCAATATCGGTTGGTGCAGATAAAGGTGAGCCATCAATCGGTGTCGGAATAGCTTCAAGCGCCTGAAATAATCCGTCAAAAAAGTTAAAGTCTGCACGATAACTGATATTTTCATCAAAATAATAGACACCAAGTAACCAATCATAATCGTCAAACTGTGCAGTTAGATTAAACTCTTGACTACGTTGGTTTTGCCATTGCCAGTCTTGAGTGACGCCAATATTAACAGGATTGTTGTCGAAGTCTCGGCTATAAAAGGCATCTAGCGACCGGTAAGCGGTAATGGATTTGAGTGACATCGCATCAGTTAGCCGATAATCAGCCTGTAGCGAAATTCCTGTATGCCTAAAGCTGTTACTGTTACTTTGCTCTGAGGCACTGAGATACTTATCATCAAAAACTTGTAGCGGCTCAATTGGCTCGACCCCACCACCAAGTTCTGCGAATATATTGTAAAGCTGGATTAAAATCGCATCATCATTTTTGGCAGCAAGTATAGAAGGTGCACTCCCCCGGCTCTGTGTTTGACGGCTATACTGCCAGCGAAAACTTAAGTCATCGCTTGCCTGATAATGTAGCTTAGCTGACAAACTAAAATCATCTTCGCCTCCTTCTTGACTACCATTAACACGACGAACGAAGCCATCTTTGTCATATTTTGCCATTGCCACTCTTATCGCAACGTGGTCTGAGAGCGGTTGATTAACCACCATGGTTAGGTCCCGACGGTCAAATTCTCCAAGCGTTAGTGAGGTTTTAAAGATGGTTTCATCCACTACAGGGCTGGTACGAATATTAACAGCACCGCCTATCGTATTTTTACCAAAAAGTGTCCCCTGAGGCCCCCGCAGTATTTCAATTTGCTCCACATCTAAAAATCGCGACATAGTACCTGCGGAGCGAGCAAGATAAACACCATCAACATATACACCAACACTGGGATCCGTTGTTGGTATTGGATCAACCTGACCCACTCCTCGTATGGTAATATTTGCACAATGGGTGCAGCCTGAATTCTCTCCTGTCGTTGTTACATCAACGTTGGGAATGAAATAACTCGCGCTCAATAAATCCGTGATATTGCGCTGTTGAATTTGTTGCTGTGATAAAACCGACACTGAAATTGGCGTGCGCTGTAAACTCTCAGTAACTTTTCTWGCCTCAACTTTTACCTCTAAAAGCTGGTCGAGTGACATTGAAAACAAGTCCTCCTCACTCGCCGATAATCCCGTGTAATTGAGCGATGCTAACAGTACGCTGGTGCCCACGATATAGTTGTGGCTAGACATAACAATACAAACTCACTATTGACTGAGTTACTTAAGTTTAGTCAGAATTTCACATCTGTGGGAGTAAAGTTGAAACGCTTGATAATTTGTTCGTACCAGGAAGCTGTCTTGTAGCTAAAGGATAGTCGTAAAATTCGACCTAGATACCCACTTACAAATAAAGGAACAGATTATAAGAGACTACTGCATTATATATTTTGCTAAAATTAGTTAATATCTACCTGGGTTGTAGATCCCGTACTGCGGAATAGTAATAATGTATTAATAAGTTAAAAAAGCCAGTAGACGTCACTGGCTTTTTTTGACTGAATTAATGAACTTTATACTCTGGTCGATAGAATAAATAAGCTTCCAAGTTGCTTTGAGCCTCCTGAGTATTTGAGACTGCTTCTAATTTAATAGAGGCCGAATTAGTACCAGTCGGTGCAATAAAGGTCTTTTCCAATACCGACCAATAGTCTATATCGGTCCAAAAGCCACTCCCAAACTCATTATTTGGCCTAGCGCTTCCTTTTCCTCCTTCATAGAAAGCTTGCTTCATTTCATGAGTTAAGCAGGCATGTTTTAATTCTTCAGCAGCGAGTTCTATCGTATCAGTTTTCAACACTTTCGAGTTAGCATCAAAAAATGATATTTTTATCACTGGCTTATCCGAGCAAACTATTAAATCATTTTCTTTATCGCGATTTAAAGGTTTATACCTTCTAAAAGCTATACTTTCTAAAAGTCGTGCACGAACAAGTGATTTAACCGAAATAGATTGACCAGGTGATATACTAATATTGCGATGTACCTTGCTAGATTTCAGCTCCCTTGAGCTGCTATGAAGCTTGATTATTGGCTCCTCGGGAAATAGATTATTATCACCTTTGAAAACTTTATTAGTGCTTCCACCATTATTTTTAGCACTCCTAGTTACATCGACAAGACTGTATAAACTACGTAACTCACTAATAGACTCGACTAGCTCCCAAATATAGAATTTTGCATTTACGTATACACCAGCTGAACAGGCATCTTTTATACCAATAGCATATTTTGTATAACAATAAGCCAGCCCACCATTATCATCATATAAAAAGCTACGCTTACCATTTCTAAAATCTTCCGGAAATTGAGTCATAATATAATCCGCATAGTAACTTAGATCCCCATAAAACCCTGATGGATAATTCAGCTCCCCAGTTAACCTTGAATTATAACTTGAGTATTGAAAGTTCTTAAAATGAGCGTGTATTTCACTTTCTGGCTGGCTAACAGTGTGGCCAAAGATCTTTTCTCCGACCTTTATTGGCTTACCTAGAGCTCTGATATACTCAATCATAATAGAATACTTACTATTTGCGCTTCCTGAAAGGTTTTTGAAAAGAGTACGGTTGTGCCAATCTAACACCTCTCTATCAACAGCTTTTGAATTTAATAGCTTAGCTTCAGCAACTAAAGCCGGGTTTTTCTTTTCACTTTCGCTCAAATGAGGGGATTTACTTCCAAACCTACGCGTTGTTGCATTTGGCTGGAAAAAAACTTGATCAAAGTGCTCGGTGAAACCATCTGCTCTGATCGCTGACGCTCTTTCAATACAAGATTCGACTCGGTTTTCTATTTTTTCACATGTTTCTTCAGAAAACGTTTTATCGCCGCCAGCTATAAGTTTACTATATACAAACGCCAGCAACTCTAGTTTGCCACTCTCACCTTCTCGACCGATAGTAAAACTCGATAGGTAAACTTTTATATCTTTTAGCAATTTGTTATAAAAAGCATAGCATTTTAATTTGTCACCTTTCCTGCATTCAGCTTCATTTAGCATTGATGCCGATTCTTGCCCCCACTTAAAACCAGCTAGCCTCACATTTGTTGTTTCACCTTTTTCTGAAATATTATGTAGAAATATAGTGTATTGTTCTACCACTTCATCAATATAATCTTCAATCCTACTTTTATGTAAATTATGATTATATGGGTTTTCTGAGTCAACATATGGAGCAGGCAGTACTAAATAAACTCCGCGGGGTTCACTTGTCCCCTTGGTTACATCATGTATAGCATCAAATATCGATACTCTTCTGAGATTCCTGTCAGGCTTGAAAAGTAACTTAGTTTTGAATTGATTTCCATTTAAATCTTTTAGTTCTAAATTAGATTTTACACCAAAGACATTATCTAGGTACTCTCTGTAAAAATGGCGACTATTTACTGATTGAAGTGGTGCATAAAGCTCCACATCATTCTCGTTAAAAGTATTATCAAATCTATTTTGTACCTTTGTGCTTTTAGAGTACTTTGTTAAATTATTCCAAGCTATTATACCGTCAAACAATACGCTTTGTTTATCAGCCATTTTGCTCCCATCGATATCATAGCGGAACATATAAGTACTCATGACATCATTCCCGTCTACTTCATAAAAGTAATGTGGGTAACCGCTCTCAGGCTCAGATGAATTACCACGAATAGCCCTAGGCCAAAGTTTATTATAAATATTGCTTGTATCAGTATCAGTTTCAGTGTTTATGGGGACAATATGAAGAGGAGAGCCTTTAAAATATTGGTTATTCTCCCAGTTGACTAGCTTAATATTAGGTGTTGAACTCAAATCTGAAACTTGAGAACACCTGTTTTCACGACATGCTTTTAGCTTGACTTTAACAGCCATACCATTCGTCAACTCTTTGTGATTAATCTCTTCACCAAACTTAAAGTTAACGATTTTTCTCTCTGCAATATAGTTAGCATCAAAATTAGCCAAAAAAAGGCCATTTTTAGAGTTTACAATATCAACCTTGTAGCTTTCTGCATTCTTTATATTGGAAACATTCCAAGATAGATATTCATTTTTATTATAATAGGGATCAATAATTTTTCCATTTGAACCAGGCTCGAAGTTAAATACCGCCTTCCCTTCAATTTCCACTGGTTGGCTGTTGTCTTCAACATGAATAGAGTATAAGCTTTCAGTACAAGGCAAGCTTGGGTTGCATGCACCTATCTTATACTGATGTTCTCCAAGGGTGGTTGAGCGGTGGGTAAAACTCAGATCTGTACCAGAGTAAACCTCACTTCCATTAAGTGATACTGTGTAAAACCCATTATAAATCATTCCTCCAGGTCTACTCCAGCTAATTACGGCACTTTCATTTGGATTTACACTATCTTTTGTTGAAGCTAAGTTTTTTACGAATCCCGGCGATGAATAAACATAAAAGTTTACTGTAGTAGGCTCACTGCACTGGTCATTTTTATTACACGCTTGCACATCAATAGACTTGCGACCATAGGTATAGTATGGTTTCGAGTAAAAATTATTGGAAGTGTACTCCCCATTAACTTTATAGTAATTTTCAACATTTCTATCAGACTGTCGATTCCAGGAGATTGAGAAATTTGAATTTACAGGGTTATAATAATCAAATCCATTTAAAACAGGCTTTTTTGGCAATGGCAAATCTTTAATATCAACACATTTTTCGTTATTAATATCGAAAGAACTAAATAAATCTTCATTTGAATTCCAAGCTCTAATAATAAAGCACCATTTACCAACTTGGTTCAATGCCATTGATGTACTGCTGCCTCGATAATCTTGATACTCATATGAACCACCATTAAGCCTAAAACCAACTTTGACAAAAGAAAAGTCAGCAAAAGAAAAGCCTGGAAGCTCTGACCAATAGATACTAATCGGAGAGCCAACGTACCCACTAGCTGGCACAGATATAGAGTGCGTAATTTTATTACTTACTGTATTCGCAAAAGCTGGCACAGAAAAAAACATAAACACGCATAAAAATTTAAAAGAAGAAAAATAAAAGTTAGACACAAAAGTTCCTTAATTCCATTTACAACACTCACTAATATTGAATAAAAATCACTTAACCTGAATACATTTCTTATCTTCAAAGTTAAATAAACTATATCCCCTTTCCTCTGTACTCCAACCTCTAATGATAAAACACCACTCACCTACTTGGTTGAGTATTAAATCTGTCTCATTGCCAATATAATCTCTAAAATTGTAAAAACTACCATTTATGCTATATCCTATCCTTACATGAGAGAAATCTGATTTTGAATAGCCATTGATTGTGGACCATGTAATTTTAGTTGAAGAACCTATATATCCAAATTTTGGTGCCGTTAATGAGTGTGTAACATCCTTTAAAACACTATTAGCGCTCACTTGCCCGCTTAATGAAATAAGAGGAATTAAGAACAAACCATTAAAAAAAACCTTTCTTGATATCATTTCAAACATAGCTAACCTTCCTTTTAATTATTAACCTATTAACCTTCAAAAAACAAAATATAACAAAAAAGCTTTAAACATAAAAGCGAATTAGACAATTCTAAAAATCACAACAAAATAAAAGAAAAAATTAGAGGTGGCCGGTGCTAATCTTTCATGAACGATTAATTAATAGAAAGAGTATTGCGTGATGAATGATTCAAACGTGGGGTGTATGCTAGCTATCTTGTTGCCAACTACGTTTAATTTTACTAACTAACTTTTTATCTACCTCCACCTACTTCTTCATAACACTTGCTTTTTCTCATCTTGTTCTTTATCTCCAATAGAGATGAACGCATGCAGTTGAAAAATAACTTACAGACCAAGTTATTATTAAAAGATCCGTCTTTCCAAGATCATTTGATGGTGAAAAAGAATCCAAAGAGAAGCGCTTCACGTTAAACGCAGCAGCACTGGTTTAAATTGAGCTCGCTATAACCCTTAACAACTCAGTTTTACTTCACTGAGATATTCGTCAAGCGCAACTACTCTATCTCTAGACGATTAACACTAAGCGTCGCCTCTCCACCAGTTGCGTCCTTGAGATCAGGCACAAAATAAAGCGCGGAAATATGCTCAAGTACAATCCCTTTATCTTTGGACCACTCAGGCGTCCAACTCGGCCTTTCAAAATCACTTAGAGAAAGCCGAACAACCTGCCAAGAATTTGAGGCTGGCAATACGCTTTGGTAATGGGCGTAGCTTTTATCGCCCAGCCCCCCATACTCTTGTTGTGAGAGTTTAACAATGACGGCTTTATCACTTTTATAGGCAAGGGTAACAATAAATGCGGAGGTTAACTGTTGGGGTAGATCGTATATCAACTCCACCCAAGAATTATTCGCTTTATCAACACGAGGAACCCGAGTAAAGTGCACCGAGACCACACCATTTTGTACTAATCCTTCATCATATGTAGCCTGGCTACCATGTGGATCCGTTGCATATCGCCACTGATTAGATGTTAAAGTTTGGCTAGCAACAGTACATCCAGAAAGTAAAATAGCCACGACTAATATAAATAAACGCACACTGAGCATCCTTTAGCCCCCCCCTTTAGCAATATTGCTCAGTGTATTTATTGATGAGTGATATAACAACAACGGCTGATTGCTATTTTGATGACTATTAAAAGATTTCAAGTATTGCTTCTGACTAGCAAGCACGAGCACTCGTTAAAATACACGAACTGCCTATAAAATTAGCAACGCAGAAATTAAGATAATTAATTAACAAGAGCTGCTGTAACAGGCAAACATAGGTGTAATGCTATGTAACTCACTGTAATATCTTCACTGCTGTTTATTTTCTATATTCCTAACTCACTCAGTTAGACAGGAAATGAAAATGAGCAAATTAACAAAAGTTATCATTGATACCGACATGGACTTTGATGATTACATGGCATTAGCTTACCTACTACAACATCCACAAATAGAAGTATTAGCTATCAGCGTTACCGGCTGTGGCGCCGCTCACTTGTCTAAAGGGGTGGAAAATTTAGCTAATTTCTTGACCTTGTATAGCGATGAAACGCAAAAGCTTCCTATTCTAAAAGGTGCGAATGCACCACTGCGATATAGTAATGTTTTCCCTGCCAATGTCAGACAAGGTGCTGATAGCCATTATCAAGCCACATTTCCCCAAGAAAATAGGCAAGCAAATATATATGAGGCACAAGCATGGTTAACCAACTACTTTTCGTCCACATCAGATAAGGTGACTGTATTATCCATTGGAGGTGGAACAAACTTTGGGCAACTATTCCAAGCAGCCAAAACTGATAAACAGTTACAAACAGGTATTTTCAAAGCCATAGAGCAAATAGTCATGATGGGCGGAAACCTTACTGATGAGTACATCACGCCTGGCGCAAGTGGTAACATACTCGATACTTTGGGCGACAACCCTTACTATTCAAATGCCGTGGCTGAATGGAATATTTTTATCGACCCGCTCGGTGCACAAGAGGTTATTGGCTCTGGGATCCCTGTCACTTTGGTTGCATTAAATGCAACACAGGATGTACCAATTGACAATGACTTTGTGACACAACTCAAGCGTATTCAGTCGCCGCAAGCCCAATTCTTATCTGAAGTACTTGACTATCCTGACAACAAAGAAGGGATCGGCAGCTTCTTATCTTTTTGGGATCCTCTTGCCGCCTGCGTTATTACCAATCCAGATATTGTTTCAACTCAGCCCTTTGCGATCCGCATCGAGCAAGCCATGAATGAAGAGCAAGATACTTCAGGAAAATTGATTGTAGATGAAGTAGATGGTACTAAGATAAACGTTGCAATTTCCGCAAATAAGTCTCTCGTTTACGAAACTTACCTTGCTGTATTCAAAAATTAATCCGCTTACTAGTTTGCCCACTCGTTGTGGGCAAGCCCTCTGTAACGGTATAAAAACTCAATACCGCAAAAGCAAAGTGTAATCTAACGTAATCTCGTGTAATACCAAAGTGTTTCACTCAGCACTACAATTTACTCGAGTAATATCAACAAAACTCATTTCTGTCACCGATGATAACTACAGACAAGCTCAGCTTATAGCAATTACATTGAGCAAATGAGCTTTTTTGATACGGGGAAGCCACGCTGTGCCATGGCTCGCTGCGGCAGAACTACCCATTCATGTTGGTAGGGCAAATATTATAACTTAATTTTTATAAATTAAGCCGTTAGCCAAGCGAGTATGGTACTTCCCCCCTTCAAATTGGTTTAAGCACTAATGCGATTACTATTCGTTTTGACTGGCGTGGCGAACGCTTTCTGTTTGTGTATCAAGTAACAAAAGGGAATATAATGAACATCAGTAACTCATCAACAGTAAAGGCGGCTGCACTAGTATTGTCTGCACTCGCGTCATATTCTGTAACAGCGAAAGCTGAGCCTTGGTACAAACAATCAATGTACAAAGGCCAATATACAGAGCTAAATACTTGTACCCAAACATATCCTAGCTATTGGCAAGACCCAAACCCCAAATTCACAAAGATGTGGGAAGGCCAAACTATTTCTAATGTACCAACAACGCTATGGGATGAAGGAATATTCGCACTCTCAGATAAATACCCACGAGAGCTTGTTATTGAACCGAAGAAAAATCAGCCTTGGTATGATGCCAAGTTTGATGCACTATTCGATGAAAGTACCTCACAACGAGAAAAAAGCAAGCTTGCCAAAGAATACATAAAGCTTGTTTATGCCTATGGCCTTGAAGGAAATATTGCGGGCAAAGGAAGAGTTGCTTCAAGAGACTTTGATACGTGTGAAAATAAATATAGACCTTGGTTCCACATTCCATTTCAAACTTACGATCCACTTTCAGGGCGAGAGTACATTAGGGGCTTAACACGTGAAGCTCCAGTCACTTTTTCGGTGCAAGATAGCTCGGGTACAGATGCCTCGACCATGTGGGCTGTCGGCTTTTATAATGCTACAGCAGCATACACTTTAGGGGAAGTGTGGCAAGAAGATGGCACAGCTAAATTACCAAAAAAAGGCGTACGATTCCACGAAGGTGCCGTCATTATTAAGCCATTATTTAATACTTCAACTATCGCTCAAATACCTGTGTTAGCAGGATTACCAAGCTGGAATGCCAATATCTCAGATCCCGCTTACTGTGAATGTAATGTAGCACCAGGAAGCAAAGATAAAGATGGTAACGAGCGCAAGGAATGTAACTTTATTGAAGAAAGTGAACAATGTAAGCGTAACAGTCAGGCTTGGGATGACGTAAAACTGCTTCAATTTGATGTCGCCGTCAGAGACGACAGAGCAAAAGATACAGGCTGGGTATACGGCACCTTTGTGGCGGACGGGCAACGCAAAGCAAACGTCAAAAACCCATGGGAGAAGATGACATGGCTAGGGCTAATGTGGGGTAACGATACGCCTGCAAAAGGCCACTTAGCGTTTAATACACCAGTGAATCCAAGAGAGAATGGCTTTTCAGAAGCAGTGATAAACTGGTCTTTAGTTGATGAACTTAACAAGTATAGTGGCAGTGCTATGACACGCCAAGTTGGACACCTTGGTTGTAACAATCGCTTGAATGGCCCTGCCGATAACACCAACAGCTCTTGTATGTCTTGCCATGGCACCGCTTCTTTACCTGATAGTAAGCGTAATACACCACTGATGATCTCACAGTTTGGAGAGCAAACGCCTGAATGTGCGGTACCGCTTATAAACAGCGACACATTGGGTAAAGATAGAGGTGGCGACACAGGTGAAATCCATGATGGTATTAACTTCGCACAAATCGATAGCCTGTACTTCGCCAATACGGGTGCAGGTGAGTCCTTTAATATTCGTGTCGATGGTAAAAGCCTAGCTCAGCCTCATTATGACTTTGCGCCGGACAAGAAAGAATGGATCTCTTTGGATTACTCAATGCAGCTTTCTATTTCATTGCAGCAATGGCTAGAGTGGGTTGAAAATCAGCAGCTAGATCCTAACGATCATGTTTTAAAAGATTTCAGAGGCCGCAATTAATCTGACTTTTTAGATAAAACACCCATTGTAAGGTAAACGAATGCCACGCTACTGTGTAGCTTTCGTTTACCTTTCATTCAAAAAATCCCACTTTCCAATCTTTCAAGCTATCAAATACTGCAGATAAAGCTGATCGCTTTATGCGCCCTACGCGGACAAAATGTAAATCGATGTAACTTTTTTGATAATATTACATTCCTATTTTTGCCATCAAATGATAAAAAGGACGAAATTAAGTGAATGTAGGAACATCATTTTGAAGAAACACATCGCTGCAGCTACTGCACTTTGCGCATTATCAGCAACCTCGGGTAAAACAATGGCAACACAGTCAGATCCTTACCTTTGGCTTGAAGAGGTCGAAGGTGAAAAACCACTTGAGTGGGTTAACAAACAAAATGAGGTATCTCTAAAGTATCTCCAAAGTAGTCCTGCGTATCAGAACATTTATCAAAATACATTAGATATTTTAAATGATCAGTCTCGCATCCCATACGCTACTGAACGAGCGGGTTATTACTACAATTTCTGGAAAGATGCAGATCATGTCAGAGGGATTTATCGAAGAACAACCTCAGAGGAATACAAAAAAGATAATCCAAAATGGGAGACAATCCTAGATCTTGATGCACTTGCTAAAGCCGAAGGCGAGAATTGGGTATACAGTGGGATCACGTGCCACTACCCCAAATACGAACGCTGTCTAGTGCGTTTGTCGCGCGGCGGTGCAGATGCAAAGGTTGTACGAGAGTTTGATATTCCAACTAAGTCTTTTGTTAAAGATGGCTTCTATTTGCCCGAAGCAAAAAGCACTATTTCTTTTTATGACGACAACTCGGTCTTTGTAGGAACCGACTTTGGCGAAGGCTCAATGACTGACTCAGGCTATCCAAGAATCGTCAAAATTTGGCAACGAGGAACGCCACTAAAGGACGCTAAGACAATTTTGGAAGCAAAACCAAGCTCAATTAACGTAGGTGGCCTTACAATTTATGACAACGACACGTCATATCACATGCTGTATGAAGCGACGAGCTTTTATACAAGGAATATCTATCAGATTAGTAATGGAAACAAACTAAAGCTTCCCATTCCCGAAGATTCAGACTTCTTAGGTTTAAATAACGGTAAATTCTTCGTGAAATTGAAGTCGTCATGGAAAGGATTTGAACAAGCAGAGGTGATCTACGCCAACATCGATGACATCAAAAAAGAAGACATCAAATTTTCCAGCCTGGTCARACCAACAGCAACACGCTCGATTGAATCGCTTGATTTCACTAAGTCCGCCATTCTTGTGACGGTCTTGGATGATGTGAAAAATAAAGTGTTCCGCTACGTTCCTAAAGCCAATGGCCAGTGGCAAGTTGATCAAGTTAATTTCCCTGAAACAGGTTCACTTTCTGTCTTCGATACCAATCCAGACAGAGATGATTTTTTTGTGGACTATTCTGATTTTCTCTCACCAGCTAGTTTGTATCTCGTGAATGGCCAGCCACTAGAAATCACCAAACTCAAAGGTAACCCCTCACACTTTGATTCAAGTAAGTTTGTTACTCAACAAAAGTTTGCAACATCAAAAGATGGTACAAAAATACCTTATTTTATTGTCCACAAAAAATCACTAAAGCTTGATGGTAAAAACCCAACACTATTATATGGTTATGGTGGGTTTGAAGTATCAATACAACCTTTCTATTCCGCCAGTATCGGCAAAAACTGGCTAGAGCAAGGGGGTGTGTTTGTGATTGCTAACATCCGAGGCGGTGGAGAGTATGGCCCTCGTTGGCATCAAGCTGCGTTAAAAGAAAACCGTCATAAATCCTATGAAGACTTTGAAGCCGTTGCCGAGCAGCTCATCGCTGACAAGGTTACTCAACCGCAACACCTTGGTATTCAGGGTGGAAGCAATGGTGGACTATTAATGGGTGCTGCATTTACACGTCGACCAGATTTATACAATGCTGTGATATGCCAGGTCCCTCTTCTCGACATGAAGCGCTTTAACAAACTTTTAGCTGGCGCAAGCTGGATGGGTGAGTACGGCGATCCGGATCAACCTGAGCAGTGGGAATACATTAAAGCTTACTCTCCTTATCACAATCTCAGTAAAGATAAGCAATAC
The DNA here is from genome assembly GCF_003934235.1 of Pseudoalteromonas sp. J010. Classification (NCBI taxonomy): domain Bacteria; kingdom Pseudomonadati; phylum Pseudomonadota; class Gammaproteobacteria; order Alteromonadales; family Pseudoalteromonadaceae; genus Pseudoalteromonas; species Pseudoalteromonas sp. J010. The sequence continues at coordinate 25,446 of NZ_RDBW01000001.1, forward strand.
CCCAAAGTATTCTTCACTACCTCAACCAGAGATGACCGTGTACACCCAGGTCACGCTAGAAAAATGGTTGCCAAGATGAAAGACATGGGATTCGACGTACTTTACTTTGAAAATATAGAAGGAGGCCATGCTGGTGCTGCCAATAATGAACAACGCGCCATGGTTAAGAGTCTTGAATATGTGTATTTAATGGATAGATTAAAATAATCTGGTTAAATATTTTTATATATAAAAAGTGCTAGGACTATAGCCCTAGCACTTTAAAAAATAACATCTTGCTTTACACTATAAGTAAAACGTTCGAAAGCCTATGCTATTAGGATATCGATTACTCATCAAAAGCATCACTTTAAAATGAGCAAAAAACCAGGTTTAATATACTCTTAGTATATTAAATAATGGAAATAAAGTTTCATCAGTATCATGACACTTGTTGGTATTCTCTTCGCCATTATCTGATGTATAAACCACTGTTTTCCCAAGCTTCATTGCTGAATACAAGATACCTAGGTTTTTATAGTAATCAGGATGTGTTGGCTTTAGCTCGATAGTTTCGTGTTGCTCAGGTGTTATCCAAGCAACACCATCACTGTGCATATAAATACTATCAATTTCATCAGTGCAAGTAACAAATTTTGCTTGTGCAGTACCGGCTAAAAGCAACAGGGGAAGTAAAATAGCTTTCTTCATTGGATATTTCCTTATTATATTAATACCAATTTGACTTAATATTTGCTCAATTTGAAGGAGTAAACCTGACGCTAACAGCGTTAAAATTTCTTATTTAGAACAACTAAACAGCAAAATTTCACCTAGCTATCGACAAGATTTTCTCGCCTCAAAACAGACCACTTAATTAAGGCAATTGGTGATTTTTAAGCACGTTGTTGTGCATGCTAAAAATAGCCATCCCCTGTTTCATTTAAATGAAGAAAAGCTTACATTAAAATAACAACTAAGAAGATACCGTGGTATCTCACTTTTACCCTTGTTCCCGCGCTGCTTTATAAGCTGCTCGGTCATGGATCTTACTAAGGTATGCTTTAATATTTTTTCGCGTGCTAATTAACCCTATATTATCTGCAATATCTAACATCACCGTCATCATAATATCGGCCGCAGAAAACTCCTCCCCTGCAAAAAAAGCTTGCTCTGCCAAGGTGGCATCAATGTACGAGAAATCAACATCAATCTCTTTATTGATGTACGAGTCCATAGCTTGATCTCCTTGACGCTGTTCCATTTTCATCACTACTGATGCAATCACTGGTAACGCCAAAGATCCCTCAGCAAAGTGTGTCCACTCCAAGTACTTGTAGTATGCAGGTGTCCCGTGCTCGGGTCTCATTTGATCAGACTCAGATTTATCTAAAATATATTCTATTATTGCGCCTGATTCACATAAAGTATGTTCGTTATCCACCAGTACAGGCGCTTTTCCGAGCGGGTGGATCGCTTTAAGACTATCCGGTGCAAGATGCGTGTCGGGGTCGCGTTGGTGTCTGACAATGTCATACGTTAAACCCAGTTCGTTTAACAGCCAAATTACCCGCGTAGAGCGAGACGCGTTTAGGTGGTGTACAGTTAACATTTTGTTTTCCCTCATTTAAGCTTAGCTCTTAGCTGTAGATAAGTAATTTCTGTGGATATACTTATTCGTATTTGATTAAGTTACGCCTTAAAACTAACTAAGCGTTATACCAGCTCATCAGGGCCTAAACGCACAACAAGTTTGCCAAAGTTTTTACCCTCAAGCAGGCCAATAAACGCTTCAACAGCGTTCGCCATTCCGTCAATTAAGTGTTCTCTATACTTAATTTTTCCGTCTTGCAGCCACGGTAACATTGCTTCACTAAACTCATCAAAACGATGGCCGTAGTCATCAAAGACGATAAAACCTTGCATTTTTATCCGCTTAATTAGCAAAGTCGCCATCAACAAAGACAGGCGATCAGGCCCAGATGGCAAGTCTGTCGCGTTATATTGGGAAATAAGTCCACACAATGGGATCCGAGCGCTTGGATTTAAAAGCGGCAACACCGCATCGAACACCTTGCCACCCACATTTTCAAAATAGACATCGATACCCGATGGGCAAGCCTGAGCTAACTGCTCAGCGAGATCATCGCTACGATGATCAAGGCATCTATCAAAACCAAGCTCGCTTTCTGCATAGCGACATTTTTCTTCGCCACCAGCAATACCAATGACTTTGCAACCCTGTAGTTTGGCAATTTGTCCAACAAGACTCCCCACAGCGCCTGTTGCCGCTGCAACGACAACCGTTTCGCCTGCTTTAGGTTGACCTATATCCAGCAATCCCATGTAAGCTGTCAGACCCGGCATTCCTAAAACGCCCAAGCTGTATGATGGGTTGGGTAAATTGCTATCTAACTTAAGTAAGCCAGTGCCATCCGAAACGCTATAGTCTTGCCATCCACTCATCGCGAGTACCCAGTCACCTTGGGTAAATTTAGGGTTATTTGATTTTTCAACTCGGCATACCGTACCACCAACCATCACTTCGCCAATAGCTACCGGATCAGCATAGGATTTTGCGTCGCTCATACGGCCACGCATATAAGGATCTAAAGACAAAAAGACGGTACGAAGAAGCACCTCACCCTCTTTTAGCGTTGGGATCTGCGCTTCTTCATAATTGAAATTTTCTTGCGTTGGTGCACCATGCGGGCGTGACGCCAATGTGATGCGGCGATTCGATTGTGCGTTTTGAGCTCGATTTAGTGAATTGCTCATAATTGGCTCCTTTTACTAAATATTAGAGGTTTAGGTACGTCAGCATTTTCTCGGCGACAAGTTCAGAGCTCGCTGGATTTTGTCCTGTAAACAGTAAACCATCTCTCACCGCAAAGGTGTTCCAATCATCGACTTTTTGAAAATCAGCACCGCGCTTTACCAGTTCATCTTCTAATAAAAATGGCACCACTTCTGTCAGACCTACCGCAGCTTCCTCACTATTGGTAAAACCTGCTACTGCTTTACCTTTGACTAAATACTCGCCTGACTCCGTCATGACATCCATCAATACTGCTGAAGCATGACATACCGCACCGACTGGTTTTTTAGCTGCTAAAAAAGCGTTAATTAACTGAATTGAATGATTATTGGTTGCAAGGTCCCACAGCGGTCCGTGACCACCGGGATAAAATACGGCATCAAACTGTGCAGCATCCATGTGTGAAAGCACTTGAGTGTTTGCTATCTGCGCTTGCGCCTCTTTGTCATCGAAATAACGTTTAGTACTCTCAGTTTGAAAATCAGCCTCTTGGCTTTTTGGATCGATTGGTGGCTGACCACCTTTAGGTGAAGCAATCGTCACCTCAAGTCCTGCATCAATAAAAGCATAATAAGGCGCAGCAAACTCTTCTATCCAAAATCCCGTTTTCTCACCTGTCTCACCTAACTCTGCATGTGAAGTAAGTACCATCAATATTTTCTTTGTCATTACTTTTGCCCTCAAGTTGGATTTGCTACCACCATCTGGTAACGCTAAAGAATAGGATATGAGCTAAAACCCAATGTAACAATGCAGACAAAAGCTAACYCTTTGTTCAAACAATTGATACAATCTAATTTATCAAGGCGAGTTGGAGCGAATATGAACGTCTCTTTTGAGCAGCTAAAAAGTATGGTGGTATTTGCACAAGTTATTGAACAAGGAACACTAAGCGGTGCAGCAAAACAGCTTAACTTGTCCCGTGCTGTGGTAAGTTACCATGTCAAAAAGCTAGAAACACAGTTGGGTATAAAGCTACTTAACCGCTCCACGCGCACCATTTCTTTGACAGAAGCTGGCAGCGAATATTATCAACGCTGCCGTGTTATTGCCGAACAAGCGTTTGCCGCAAACCAACAAATAGAAAATTTAAAGAAAGAGCCAATTGGCCTAATCAAACTCACGTGTCCGGTTAACGTCGGCCTGCAAACCATCGTGCCTGCGCTGAACGAATTTAGTGCTAGGTATCCAAAAATTCAGCTCGATATTATGCTCACAGATGAAGTCGTGAATATCATCAAAGAAGGGATTGACCTAGCTATTCGTGGCGCCCCACTTCCTGACTCAGGACTGCAAGCCAGTAAGCTCTCAATACTAAAAACTTGTTTATGCGCGTCGCCGGAGTATTTGCGCAARTATGGCACACCAAAACACCCCATCGACCTTTATCAACATCGCTGGGTGATCTACAAACTCACTTCAGGTACCCTCACGTTAAGTAAAGGCAATCGCGCATACAGTATTACGATGAAAGGAGACATCAGCACAAATAATGCCGCTGCTCGCACGGCTTTTGTAGAGGGGGGACATGGTATTGGTCGTATTCCTATTTACGATGCCCGCCCCAAAATTGGTGCAGGCACACTCGTTACCATTATGGATGACTATGCGTTACCTGACATTCATGTTTACGGCGTGTTCCCCGAAGGCAATACTAACTCTAAAAAAGTGCGATTACTGCTGGATTTTCTAAAAGGATATTTTCAGCGTCAATTGGTTGAAGCGTAAGCCTTAACCAATTGCATCTTTCGCTTAGTAACTTTCAGAGGGTTTAGGTCCGTGGCGCTTTCCCTATTTGACAGGTCTGGGCTCTGCTATGCTTGGTTTTACCGTCAATACTTGGATAGGTAAATCACCTCCAACCTACAACTTGTCATAAAAATCTTTGTTACCCAGAATAAACTCACCTTCACGGGCGCCCTGAAGTTGGTAGCTTTACTCAACAAAATAGAAAGCCTCCTGATGCTGCACTTCCCGGTCATACTCGCCTTGGTGAACATAAGTGTTAGACTCGATTTTTTGTCAGTGATGGTGCCGAAAAGATATTTACCAAACTCTGTCGCCAATTCTTTTTCGTAGTAGTAACCAATACTTGATGGCAGGAAAAGCATACATTCCGCGGGGTATCAAAATAAATATAGCGCCAAAAATAACAGCCCCAATACCAGCACCGTGTTGCTCAGTTACCCCAATGAAAATGATGAATCCACCAACAATACAAAACGGCATACCAACGGAGATAAAACCCAAATGCTTGCCAATTGCAGCAAACAAAAACTGCAGCTTTGTAGAGAGTGATAACGATTTTTCCTTGGTCATAACAGAATATACTCGTTGCATGAAATTTATACTGCCATGATAATAAAGTGTTTAACCACTTTGGTCGAGTAGGTATCTCAGCTGGTGGATGAGATGCTAATGTTGAGTGAACAATGAAATCACAAAGATTAGAAGCTACTTTCTGACTTCATTGACTTTTGACACTTAAATGTTCTTAGCTATTAAATCGGCTTTCAACAAGCCACCTTTAGTAAACAATTTTGCTGAAAACTTAGGTTTTCTCCGTGCTCTATAGGCATCCAGAATTCGCTTTAGTCCATCAGCCTCCAGCAAAGAGATATTTACTTCAGTATCCATTTCCGCACTCTCAACAAAGTCATCAGAAAACGAGGGAGCGACGATTAAAACTTGAGCAACTCTTTTACCAGCACCTTCACATCTCCCTACGTATGACTTTACTTGTCTTGAGGTCGTCGAGTACTTTGCAAAATCCCCGTTTTTACATGTCTTCGCTTCGCCTACAATTACATCATCGTCACTCAATGAAATGAGAATATCAGTCTTATCTTTCGAGGTGTTGATCGAACGCCTCAAATCTTCATCTACTTCAAGACCTAATTGTTCAAATATTGCCTTAGTTACTTCTTCGAATTTAACTCCTAACTCGGCTTCAGCGACTTCTATATTTTCACTCTTCAATTTAGCCAAATCTCGTCTAGCTAGAGCACCATAATTATCAATCAGCTTGTCTGTTGCATCAGCAAAGCTGCTAAGGATATTTAGCCTTAAGTTTCCTCGCTTTTTAATCCCCATGCTTTCAACAACACTTTTCACTTCATCATTGGTCAACATATATAAAATATCATATGGTGTAATACTCAGCGCCCGCAATTTCTCGACATCTAGCTCCTCTTGTTCTTCAAGCTCGAATTCTTGTTTCAATATTGTAGCTAATGAAGGGAAGTGATTTTGCAACGTCGAAAATAGCGCTTTAAATCCTGTAGCACTTAAAGCATTAAACTCTCTCTCCGCGCTTTGATTTAGAGCATTTAAGATTAGATCTATACGTTCTTCTATCGTTGAACCAAATTTATCCAATTCTAAATCTAGATCTTGTATCAATGTTTTTAAGCGATCTTTACAATCGTTGACTGGCGTACCCTCGCTAAACATGTCCACTTTTAGGATTTGAGTGACCGGCAGCCCCAACTTGATTATATTTACGATCTTATCTTTTCTCTCAACACCACGAATTTTCTTTCTATGACTTTTAAGCACGTTTGAGAGCTCTGCATCAGTAAAGGTTCTAAGAATTCTTAGCAGATGCTTGTCGGCAAGTTCCTTTCCTTGTAGTCGGTGAAACAAACTTACAATTTCATCAGGAACGTATACGGTTTGCCTTTTTCTACTTACAAAAACCAGTCCAATTTCTCGTAAATCATTAATTGCATCTTGCACACCATTCTTGGGGATTTGATCAATCAAATGCTCGATCCCAGCTTGATTATCTGAGGTAACATCAAGGTGCTTAGCTAATACATTGAGAATACCGCGTTCATCATCCGTGATTTTCGCTTCTCTATTATTTCTTTCATCATTCGAATATGCTTCTTTTAGACAAGCATGATAGATTCCTAACCGTTTACCCTCGGAGAATATGTCATCATCACTGATACTTACAATTTCAGAACGCAATTCGTTAGCTTTGGAGTCAATGAGTGCCCATTCTTTTGTATATAAAGACTCAATCCAATTAACCCTAGCAATGCAGTTTCCATCTCTACTTAGAATATTTGTCAAAAGAGTAGCTTGAGCTCCCAACATCGCTAATTGCTCTTTTACCGACTTTTCAAAGTGAGGTAATACAATTTTAAATAGCTGAGTAATATCATTACTTGTTGCATTTTTAATTTGACCATCAAGTTTATTTAACTGATTTGCTATTTTGTTGTCGTGCTTTACAGCTTCTAGACAAATCCTATCTATAGCATTTATAAATTTTGACTTCTCGACTTGATTGAGCAGCGAAAGTACACTCGATAATTTCATGCGTTTCCTTAGTTTTTATTTTCCTTGGTTCTTCATTGCACAACGAAACTTTAGCATCTTAGCTAGTAAGGCTGCGCTTATTTACTAAATACACTACTAAAGCCGCGACGAAAACTCACTATTTTTTTACATTTACATAAATAAAATTAAATCTAGATCTAACCAGTCAACTATAGAGGCACAAAGATATATTTATGAACAGAAAATGTCATATGAGAAACTTAAATCAAAAGCTATAATGCCCTTTGTGATATGTGATCTAATTACAATATTAAAGGTTTAACTGAAGTTATTAGACACCGTTTTAAGTGTCGCTCTAACCGATGAGACAAGCCGACGACTGACGGGAACGCTTACCCCATTCGTTAATTTCAAGTTGCTCCGATTATTATCACTTTCTAACGAAGCCACTTCGTTTAGATTGGTTAAATAAGAACGGTGTGTTTTTACAAAAATAGAGGGCAAAGTAAGTTCAAGTTGTTTTAGTGAGCCTGTAAACAGCTTCTGCGTGGTGTCTTTCATATGCAGCTCAACATAGTCCCCTGCCGCTTTACAAAACGCAATATCTGTTAGCACAACATAGTCAGTTTTACCTGCAATACTGACTTCCAGTTTAGACGGAGACTGAAGTTGTATGTTCTGCGCGAGTTTAAACTCAAGCTTGGCAATATGAGCTTGATCACTACTCAGCTGCACTTGCTGAGCACGATACTCTTTCGCCTGGCGAATGAAAAGGTAGGCTAGCAAGACTGCAATGATCACAAAATGAATAATTTCGTGGAAGCTTGATGCAACAAATAGCACGGTTGCAGCCACCAACAACTGCACCACAAACCAAGCCGCCAAATTATTGTTTGTGGCGCGTCGCCAACAATAACCTAGCTGGACTAGGCTAACGAGTAATGGCACAAAGACTCCGGCCGTGGTTTTAGAGTCAAAGCCTGGCGCAAAAATAACAACAATAAGCGTGACGAATGTACCGATATAAATCCAGTGAAGAGCGTGCTTTTCTGCGACTTTTAAGGAGCTATATACAAGCAACAAAGTGCCAAATAAAAACGATAAGCCCGTCACGGTCAACAGTCGAATATCATGCCATACATAACTATAGTCAACTAATCCTCGCGATATTTCAGCACTGAGCTGCATTGCCGCAAGCAGGCACAGTACGGCAAATATCCGAACGCTTGTATTGCCATAACGACCAAAGCTCAGACTTTTAAAGTACAACGCGCCCAACAAAAAGGCACCAACCAAAATCAGGCCCAAGCCACTAAATGATTGAATATACTGCTTAGGATCGCCAAATTGCCCTAGCCCAATAAAATGAATTGGGTATCCTAATGAAATAAGACTATGCTGTGCGGACAGACCAAACACCAGTTGATTGCTTTTCTCTATAAGTGAGTCCGGCAAATAAAATACGCTGTCCATTTTGCCTATTTGCTCAGCTTTATCTACGGCAGGAAAACCGCTGTTCCCTACCTTACTACCATTTAAAAAGACTTCGCTTGATGTTTTAGCAAATAAATACAACCCAACGGGCTTTGGTATTGAGGCTAATTTCGCTCGCTCAAATTCGATTAACACCCAAACAGCCTGATTTTGCGGGTCAACCTCAGATAACTTCGCTCGGTGACATTGCGGCTCAGTAAACTGTGGAATTTCTTTTGGCGAGACTGACCATGGGCAAACTGTCACGGCTTGATCATAAGAAAATGGCAACAAAGGTTGACTGGCATAAGCCTTACCTACAGCGCCCGAGCAACACACAGCCATCACTAAATAAAGTACAAGATTAATATTCACACTCTACCGCTTTTCCTTTTACCGTTCGTCGGCCTTTTACTACCGCTGAGCCTACAAGCCAATAAATATCAGCCACTCATAGAAGTTCACTTCCCCATAAAGTTGCCATGGTATTCAATAAAAACAAACTATTAAGGAGTAATACTATGCGATCAACACACACATTAATAGCCGCGTTAAGCTTATTTACTTGCTTATGCGTAAGCGCTGAGGAAGGTAGCGATAAGCAAGTGCTGTACAGCAATGAGCAACAAATCGAATTTCAAGCCAACAGCGGAGAAACAACGGATGCCATAGCTGGGCACCTCTGGGTGCCTGAAAACAGGAATAACCCCAACAGCAACAAGATTAAAATTAGCTATGTGCGCTTTCCTGCAACCGGCAGCAATAAAGGTTCCCCTATCGTATATTTATCTGGTGGCCCCGGCGGTTCAGGGATCGCGACTGCCAAGTGGCGAAGATTTCCGTTATTTCAAGCGCTAAGAGAGTTTGGTGATGTTATTGCGCTAGACCAAAGAGGTACGGGGCAGTCAGAGCAAGCCACTCCTTGCGTGTCTAGTGAACACATTGCGCTTAGTTCTGTTACCACTGAAGCGCAAATTGCAGACCGTTACCGCAAAGCCGCATTACAATGCTTTACTCAATGGAAGTCCCAAGACATTGATATATATGGTTATAATACCGAGCAGAATGCACTAGATATAAACGACTTACGAAAACACCTAAAAGCTGACAAAGTATCACTTTGGGGGATCTCTTACGGCAGCCATCTGGCACTCAGTGCTATAAAAGCGATGCCAGCGCATCTCGACAAAGTAATTATCGCCAGTGCTGAAGGGCTCAATCAGACCGTTAAACTACCTCACCGAACCGATCAATACTTTGAAAGAGTTCAAAGTATTATCAATCAACAAGCGCTTAAACAACAAGTTTCGGACCTACCCACTTTGATGCGCCGAGTGCACAGTAAACTTGAGCAACAGCCTATTACACTTCAAATTACACAAAAAGACGGCTCAAAGACCCCCATGTTATTTCAAAAGCATCATATTCAGTCGTTAGCTAGCATGATGATTGCCGATCCTAACCAATATCTTGCCATGCTAATTCATGTTTATTTAGGTTTAGATAACGGCAATACCGAGCTGTTAAAACATGTTTTACAGCGTGGAATGTTTACCGATGAGCCCATTACATTCAAACTGATGCCGCTGGCGATGGATGTGGCTTCAGGGATCACCGCTAAACGCCTTGCAAAAGTGACAACCCAATCGCCAACAGCCTTGCTTGGCGACAAGCTTAACTTTCCAATGCCAACACTTCACTTGATAGATAAAAAACTAGATTTAGGTGATGATTTTAGAGCCGCTCCCCTATCTAGCATCCCAACTTTATTGTTTACAGGGAGTCTAGACGGTAGAACGTATCCAGAAGAACAACTTGAAGCTGTGAGAGGACTTACAAATTTGACCCAGATTATGGTCAACAATGCGGGCCACAACCTTTATACAAGCTCACCCTTGGTGCTCGCCAGAATGCAAACATTCTTAAGCGGAAAACCCGTCAACACAGAAGCAATCCAACTACCGCTGCCAAAACTTACGCTGTCAGCACAGTAACTCAAAAAAAGCGACTCAAAGTGAATTGAAAAAGCAATTCACTTTGAGTGTGCAACCACCAACAAAGTTGTTGATAGCCCAAAAGCTTGGGTATAATTGGGCTTTTGGCCTCTTACATCCATAGCATTATGAAAAAGCTCTCAAAAGTACAAGAAAAACAGCAAGCCTTGGTACTCACCATTGCAGACAAGCTTGAAGAACAAGCTCTAGCTGAAATTCCCGGCATGGTGCAATGCTGGTTTGATGTCGAATATCACTTGTTCCCCGGCTCATTAATACTCTTTTTCCAATTTGAGAATGAAAAAACATTGGAAGCTGCAAAACCAGATCTCCTAAAATGGCAAAAACGTTTAAGCGCCGCCATGCTAAAAAAAGGGGTGATTTTAAAAGWTATGCGTAAGCACCTCACCTATACCCTACTCGGGCCGGAGGATTAGTTGATAAAACCAAGATTTCAATCACTCCCCAAACAAGTAACTTAGTCTACTGCCACGGCTTTTAGAGCAGTTGTATCGTGTTTTGGTTATTTTAATCTTGAAAAACCATGTTTTGCCCTACATTATGGCGTACCTATTTAGTTATTCGTTTTACACACATGACACCTTCAAACAATGTAATGTCAAAACTGACTGCGCTCGTAGAAGCAAAACCGTTTCAGAACTTTCTTATTGCGGTAATTTTGTTTAATGCTGTGACATTGGGACTTGAAACCACCCAGTTTGGCAAAGACAATGCAGCGCTACTGCATAAAATTGACCTAGTCATATTGTTGATTTTTACCCTTGAGCTGGCGCTAAAACTGATTGTTTATCGCGTAAAGTTTTTCAAGTCTGGGTGGAACATCTTTGACTTCGTTATTGTCGCTATCTCATGGGCTCCCTCAACCGGTGCTTTGTCGGTGCTGCGTGCATTCAGAATTTTACGGGTTTTAAGACTTTTCTCTGTCGTCCCTCAGATGCGCAGAGTTATTGGTGCGCTAGGACACTCACTACCGGGTATGGCTTCGGTCATTGGTGTACTTGGTATTGTATTTTATGTGTCTGCGGTTCTCACCACAAAATTATTTGGCCAGCATCCAGATCCTAATATGCAGGAATGGTTTGGTTCGATTGGCGCGTCCGCTTACACGCTCTTTCAGGTGATGACACTAGAGAGTTGGTCAATGGGAATTGTTCGCCCGACTATGGAGTTATTCCCACAATCTTGGTTGTTTTTTGTGCCGTTTATTATTATCACCAGCTTTGCCGTGCTCAACCTCTTTATTGGTATTATTGTCGATGCAATGCAGGTAATGCACGAGGAAGAAGGCAAGCCAGAGCAAGTATTAGCAACCAGAGAAGATGTTTTGCGGGTTGAAGAAAAACTCGACCAGCTCCTAAAGCACAAAAAATAGGTAGCTTTCTAACAACACGATACTAAAAACTTAGTGAAGTGCTCTATTTTGAGTTGAGAAGACGTGTCGCAGCGCGTTTTCTTCTCCTTTCCTAGCTATTTCAAAAATAGCCTTTTGTGCGCGCACTCTAGCAAAAGCATTTTTTCTTTAAGCAGTTCACTGAGTAGTTATACCAATTATCTTAATTGATTGGTCTATTTTGAGGCGTGAAAACCTTGTCGATAACACCGCTTCCGCGCCCTGCTCACGCCGAGGTACCTACGTCCTGTAGGCAAGGCAAAAATTTTGCTATTTAATTGTTCTAAATAAGAAATTTTTAACACAGTTAGCGTCAGGTATACTCCTTCAAATTGAGCAAGTATTAAGGTTGATTGGTATTATATCCTGTGACGCCCCTCAATACCGCCAGTGGCGGCACCTTATCTCTCAAATTGGTTGGAGAATCAATCCAATTAGTTTAAGCTGCAAAATGCTAGATAAACCCCAAAAGAGAGGAATAGACGTTGGATAAAAGAATTGAGCCTGAGCTGCCAAGTATTACACCCGATTTAGATCAGGTTGAGGCGTTTAAAGACTCTCTCAATCAAACAAATAACAAGTTACCCGCATCAGCTGCTAACCCCTCAGAATCAAAATCAGTAACAAACCAAAAAACAGGTATCATCGGCTGGATAAGTATCGCTGCTATTGTTGCCTTGGCAGTAGCAGTGTTTGGGCTGTACAAGCAACTATCAGAAGCGCAAGCTCAATTACTAGCTTCAACAACGCGTATTGCCCAGTTGGAGCATACTCTTTCAGCGACTGATGAAGAGATGGATCTGTCGGCAGGTGCGATGCAAGCCAAGCTTGCCACACTTACAGAGCGCACCGATGAGCTATGGTCACAAATGGATAAACTATGGGGCTCTGCTTGGCGTCGTAATCAATCGGAAATCAAACAGCTCAAATCACAGCTTGATAGTGCGACTAAGAGCCAATCTGGTATCAATGTAAAAGTGAATACGCTATCACAAAGCCAGACAGAAATGGGACTTAAGCTATCGCTATTAGAAGAGCAGCAACAGTCAGCAGAAAACCTGAAAAGTCAAATTACCGCTTTAAAAAGTACCGTAGACGAATTAAACACCCAATCACAGAGCCGAGATACTAAACAGATAGAACTCGGTAGCAGCCTTGCGCAGCTTGAAATGACTCAAGCCGCAATTTCAGAAAAGCTAGAGCAATTATCATTAAGATTAACGTCAACAAACTCAAATCAAACTCAACAAAAAACAGATTAATCTGTAACGATAGCGATGATACAAGCTCTGTTAGTTGTCTGCGCACCAGCGCAGTCAACTAACACTAACTTTCTCGATACAGTAAAGTCCGTAACGGCTTAAAATCTTTTGAGTGCACATAAAGTTCCTCGCCAGTTCGTAAAATATATCGTAAAATACTCTATTACATTTCTGTATTGRTTTAAGCGTAGGCTTTATGCTCAAATCAATACAAATTATCTACTCAGGCATACTGTTTTGCCGATTGAGTATTTTTTGCTTGAAGGCAATTATGAAAAAAACATTTGAACTAATTCACCCAAAAATCAAACTTGAAAGACGCGTTGACGCAGTAAAGCATGAGCTTAAAAAATACTTAAAGCGCGAACGCAATAAAACATTGCCTAGCGGTGCTGATTATTGGGATTTTGACTGTAAGTTTGGCAATACAGAGGCCGAAGCTGAACCTGTACACGTATCACAACTAAACAAATTAATCGATAAAACACAAACAGAGAATTTGACCTCTTTTTATGTTGAGATCCTAGCAAAGCCATGCGTCAGAAAGTCAAACGAACTATCTGACGATGAATTAGAAGACGAGTAATTCGAGTCACAACCGACCTACAAAGCTACGTTTTGTGGGTCGAGTTTTAGCTCAACAGCCATAATCTCCTCTCTCCCTCCTCAATACACTGACACAGCGCTAATTAACCTGAACTCGATGTTAGAAGTGAGTTATACCAAGCGCTATTAGCAGCCGTCGAAGTTGAAAAGATACTGGAGGCTATGTCAATCGGGGCTAGAACGGATAAACCCGCTCATAAAAAGGCCGAATATATGGCAGCTACGAGCTTTGAAACTCTATCTTATAATCGCAAAGAGTCCAAATACGGTAATACATGATACAATCACCATTAGCGTTTTATGGTGGTAACACTGCCTTTTAGTGAGAATAGAAAAGTATGAGCAAATCGTTTGCAGCAATTGGATTAGTCAACCCTAAATCACCTACCAATGTTGGAGGAGTATTGCGAGCTGCGGGCTGTTATGAAGCTCAGGCTGTCTATTTCAATGGCAATCGTTATGCAAAAGCGGCCAAGTACCACACTGATACTAAAAATATTGCCAATAACATTACCGTCAAACATGTTGATGACTTTATTTCGTTAAAAGCCCCCAGTCGTGCGCTCGTATGTGTAGAATTGGTTGAAGGCGCCACCCCCCTACCTCAGTTTGTTCACCCTAGTGATGCGCTATACATTTTTGGCCCAGAGGATGGCAGCCTACCACAAGAACTTGTTGATGCCGCAGACGCCGTAGTGTACGTACCAACCACCGGTTGCATGAACTTAGCCGCCACCGTCAACGTGCTGTTATATGACCGCATGGCAAAGCGCTCAGTAGAATTTAATGCCGAGCAGATCCTCACCAGTAGAGACACAAATAATCGCCTGATTGTAACTTAACTTTTACTCAGAGCGGCTCACATCGAATAGGCCGCTCTTTGTCGTCTTCGTCACCAACACAGCCACCCACTCTAAATACCTCCCCTAATTACAACTACAGAAAAAACGTATATATTTCAAAAACAATAATAAATTAAGGAAGAATAATGAAATATCAGCTCTCAATTTTAGCAATGTTGGCGGCTTGGCTTTTGCCACAGCAAAGCCAAGCCAATAGCCATAAAATTGAACATATCGCCTCTAACCTCTACCCGCATGTTCGCATCACCACAGAGCAATACCAACCTCATAGCATAATGACCTCAATGACTAAACATAAGCTACCAGGCTTAAGTGTTGCGGTGATCAAAAATAGCCAGGTTGTATGGGCAAAGGGATACGGTATTGCTAACAAAGAAACCAATACTCCCGTTACAACCGAGACTTTATTCCAGGCAGCCTCAATCAGCAAACCTATTGCTGCGCTTGCGATATTGCATTTGGCACAATTAGGTAAAGTTGATTTAGATACAGACGTAAACACGTACCTAAGGTCATGGAAAGTTCCAAAAAGCGAATTTGGCATCATTACGCTGCGTCACCTATTAAGTCATACATCTGGCCTGACTACTACTTCATTTCGAGGTTATGCTCGTGGGGAGGTACTTCCGACGGATGTTGATATACTCAATGGTAAAGGCAATAGCACTGCTGTGACGGCCACTTTACCTGCTGGGCAACAATTTCAATACTCTGGTGGCGGCTACATGGTTTTGGAAGTGTTATTGCAAGATGTGACGGGTAAATCATTTGCTGAATATGTAGATAAGACCGTGTTGACTTCTTTGGGTATGACACAAAGTACATTTGCTCAACCGCTTCCCAAATCACGGTGGCATGAGGCCAGTGCAGCTTTTAATTTCGAGGGTAAGCAATACCAAGGCGATTGGTTTAATCAGCCAGAGCAAGCCGCAGCAGGGCTTTGGACAACGCCAACTGATCTCGCTAAATATGTTATTGCCGTACAAAAAGCCAAACARGGCACAACAACAGGTATTATCACCCCAAACCTAGTAAAAGACATGCTCACTATGCACCACAAAGATATGGGATTAGGCCCTCAGCTTAGAAAAAGCAAACAGGGACTGATATTTGCACATTCAGGAAAAAGCTTTGGCTACAGCAACCGCTTTAACGCATACGCAGACAAAGCAGATGGCATGATAGTAATGACCAATGGCGATTCAGCACGTCCAGTGGTAGCAGAGTTACAAAACGCCATCAATGATCACTTCGCTTGGGATCTATCATCTCCTTTGCTTATTACGCCTTTTAATATGAGCGACACCCTACGTAATGATCTGATTGGTGAATATGTCTGGGAACATGACAATACATTTAAAATGCGTATCGTGCGAAAAGAAGACACATTTGAAATACACAACCTCGTAGAGGGAGGAAAGTTCAAATTCATTGCCGAAGCACAAGATAGTTTAGTGGCAATAAGTACCGGCGTAAAAGTCCAAGTTGAAACTGATGAAAGAGGTAAAGTTACCGCTATTATATGGGCACAAAGGCATCGCTTAATTAAGGCTGGATGATCTTTCAAGTTTGTTTTTGCAGCCGTTTGATTGGTACTTATACAAGGCATAGCCTGCGTAGCATAGTTACTCTATGTGAGTCAGGCGACAACGACTTTGTGCTCCTGCAAAGTCACCTTACTTCACCCCCTTGTGGGGGGGAATAAAAATCAAATACTAAAGGCCAACAAGCCCCAAACATATCTAATAAAATGCGTGGTTGAATTTGCTGTGAAACGCAATATTTAATCACTTACCTCTTGCTGTCGACAATGTATAGATTGATGAATAACCCTAATTTGTGTGGCAAACAAGCACAAATATATAGCCAGTTTATTCAATTAACCTGAGCAGTTTGCGCGTAACATTAAGCTAAGCAAAAACACTGAAACTTGCTGATAAAAAATCCACAGCAACCGGATAAGCGAAGAGGACACCTTCCATGAAACCTGCATTAAAGTTAGCATTTCAAGCGGAAATGGCCGCAGCCAACAGGTACTATCAACACGCCCAGTATAGCGACTGTTTTTATCACTTAGAAAGAGCACATATTCTGGGGCAATCCTTTGTGATTGCACACACCCAATCCCATTGGTGGATGCTTAAGCTTGGTTACAAAACAAAGAATAAAAAAGAAATATTAGGACAAATAGCCCGAATTATTGCTGCGATGTTATTTTCTAAAATCTGGATCCCCAAAGGGAATACTGGTGGCACCAATGTGAACCCATTCAAACCAATGGCAATCCCCGACGATTTAGCACAGCATCTGAAATAACCGCCGCACAATAACGCCCTGAGGCAAGTTGTAAGGAGCCTCACTGCACATTACTATGGAACTCAAAATACAACCCAAGGGGCAAATGCTGTGATAGTACCTACAGTATGGATAGACGTGGGCGTGGTGCTTATTTATGGCTCGCACATAGACGCGGATTATCACCAACATGTAGCGCTGCAAGTCATCTGGCCGCAACATGGACACACGTACGAGTTAAATGGCAACACGTTACATGGTTTGACCATTATTGCTTCAAAACAAAGCCACTGTCTGAAAATACAAAAAGGATGGATAGTGTTAGTTGAGCCCACCAGCAGGTTAGGAGAGCAGCTTACAACGTTATTAAAAGCGCAACCTTTTTTGCATGTTGATGATAGTGATGACAAAAGTATGCGTTCACCTAAAGATAAAGAGGAGGCTTACGACCGTCTATCTCCTCTTTTTCAATCTCTATCGATAGACAGCACCTCGCTTAGATTAAACCAAAGCCTCGTTACAGATAGACGAATCCAATGCTTACTCAACGAGTTAAACACTTGCTTTGCCGCTGAGTGTATCAAACCAAAGCACTGGCGCGCAGCTGACGTCGCACAGACACTCCACCTCTGTGAAAGCCGATTTCTTCACCTTTTTAAGGCTCAAGTTGGAATAGCTTGGCGTCCATTTCTTTTATGGCGCAGACTAAACTGCGCACTACAAGCTTTAATAAAAGGATGCTCAGCAACTGACGCGGCATACATCGCTGGGTTTTCTGATGGCGCACACCTAAGCCGCACATTCCGTGCGACATTTGGCATGAGTATTGTCCAAGCAAAGGCGAGCTGGGTAACCAAAGATTAACGGCTCCTCGCCCCTTGTAAGCGCTTACTACCATAAAACATTTAGTAATAGCAATTGTCTAACTTTTAGCGGCAGACTTTTCGACAGGGTAATGATTTGCATGCCTTAAACTCTTTAAATCATTAAAACGCACGCCATGCAGCGCCATAATCGGGCGTATTTTTTTACTGATTAACTGTCTAATATAAAAGGGTTGATTAGGCACAAAGTGATGAATTGTGTGCGTGCGACCAAAGTCAAAGCAAAACAACTGAAACGGTAAAAACCAGCGACTGGTGATCACATGAGTCTGCTCCAGTATGTTACTCACGCCACCGTAATAATGCATGGAAGATGTTACGAAGTTTAAAGACGATGAACGGATAACATTAGGTATAATTAGCACCACCATGAAAAACTCAGCAACCGCAAGTAGCTCTGCCCCCCAATTGGGCAATGCAAATGGCTGTACCCATTGCACAGTGTAATAGACAATCACACCGTACAAAGTCACAAAATAAGCCGTGGCAAACGGAAAGCCAGCATTAAATACCTGTAAAAATTTAAAATCATTGATTTCTCGACTAAACCGTTTGGCATTAATTAACAAACCAAGTAACCCATCGCTGACCACCACAGCTCGTAGCCAAGGAGACCGAATGCCATTACCTACCAAGCGCTCTTCTAGGTCTTGCTCTGTGCCGGATACTTTATGATGATGTAAATGAATGCGTCTTCGATACCATGGATTGACAGTATTTGGCCGCATCATCCACACTGCCAGCATCATAAAATGATAAATCAGCGGACGGTTACTAAAATACTGCCTATGGATCAAATCGTGTTCAAGCTCATGAGAAATTGAAGTTATGAAGGCCGCCAACAGAACACATAGCCATGCAGGAATAATGGCAAAATAGTAGAGCAGCGCTACGCCAATCAGTGCACTTAACGACACCAGTAAAATCATCATAGCAATGCTATTTTGCTGATTTAAAATTGGGTAACGTACTCGAAGCATTTGTTCTTCAGCCTTGATAGCTGTGACTATCGCGTTAATATTCTGCTTGGAGGTTAATGTTGCCATTGGCTGCTGTATTTACTTTTTGATATCAGAATCATAGCGTATTCTTGTAGTGGCGGCTATCCGCCACAACCGCTTTCAAAACAGTGATACCAAACAACCACTAAACGCTATGCGGCTATTGATTATCGTCCATCTCGTATTGCTTCAATATAGCCAGCATATTCTCTGGAATTGGCGACTTTTGGCCTGTTTTCATATTAAACATCACCACATTGGCATACCCAGTGGTACAGATTGCCTGTTGCGATTCACTAAACGCCTCATAGCGCATAGTGAAGCGATCTTCTTTGATATCAGTAATATATGAACCAATGTGCAAAGTGTCGGGGAAAGTCACTGGGCGCTTGTATTGCGCGTACGTATCACGCAAAACCGGACTATGAGTCGGCTCTGATAAAATAGCAAGTAACCCAGTTTGCTTTAAAAAGTCGATACGCGCAGTTTCAAAATAACGAAAGTAAGACACGTTATTCACATGCCCCAACGCATCCATCTCTCCCCACACTACATTGATTTTTGTTTTGATTGCGAACTTCTCGAAAAATTCCTGCATGATATTGCCCCTAATTATGATTATTTAGCCTGAAGTTTGGATAAGGCATGCTCCAATTCATTGTTACTAAAACACAGCTTAGTTTTTCCTTGTCTAGCCAGAGGGTTTTAAAGAAAACGCCGCGTCTGCTCTCGCTAAGGTGCCTACATCTTGTAAGCAAGGCGACTTTACGCACCAATCGCTAGAGTTAGCGCTAAAACTGGCGGCTAGAGGGCATTAATTATCCGCAGCTCAGGCTATTTAGCCTGAGAGTAACAACTCATCGTACCAGCTACAAGAAATATGCGATAACTTTAGAAGTCGCCTCCACTGAAGCAACGAAGCCTTGGCACTGTCTCCTCAATGGACAATACCTGTAATTATTATACCATCAGTAAACTTTGAACTACCTCACCGCTACCCTCGCCGACTAAACCACAATCAAAAAATTGACACCCTTGAGATCACAAGCAGATAAAAATACTTTTTACTTATATTTCAATTATTTATAAAAAGCCGTAGGGATATTTAAAAGCTTGGTTCGAAACGTGCATTGAAATCAAAATTAAATTTAGTTTAAGAACATCACCAATATGAACAAAAACACAAATACCGTTTATGTGCTGAGTGGTTACGCTAAATGCACCATCGCTCAGCAAGGAAAATACAAACCCGGCAACAAACACTCCATCGGCCTGCTAACCACAGATGAAAACTATGAAGATAACATCGGTAAACTTGAAGCCTTTATTAAAGATTTAGGCTGGGAGTCCATTACATTTTGTATGGTCGAAACCGTTGACGACATCAGTACCTTACCCAACGACGTATTGGCTGCGAGCTTTCTTCGTGCTCAGCAAAATGGCCAATCATTAGTGGTAAACGATCTCCCTATTACCGTCCATTAAGGCGATAAGTACACGTGTAGGGGCGGCTTCACGCTGTGAGCTTTTGATGGTTGTAGTCTGAAGCTACAAAAAACATGTAGCTGTGACTTTTTTAAATCCGCTCTTCAACTTTACTTTTATATCGCCTTGCCGACCACCAGCAGCGGACTAAGCTATTTTACACCAAGCAGAAGTTGAGCTGGTAGGAGCGGCTTTACGCCGCGAGCTTTTGTAGATCACCATTACAAGAAAACATATAACTTGCAACACTAAAGGCTTCACATGCTCAAGTCCTCTCACAACCCGATTACTTACTAATGCCCCACCTTCTTTAAATTATTTGAACAAACACATCTCAAGACCAAGTAATTCCTATGAAGGCATAAAAATAGAGCTCATGTCTACACAAAAAATACAGGCAATGACTAGAAGTTTTTACTTAATTTATCCGGTTGAATGTAATGGTTCTCAAATATTTTAAATTGTTTAAAAAGTAAAACCCTGTTAATTTATTGATGTCTTGATTTTCTTTGTGTTGACACCCGATCAACAGGAAGACTCTGAAAGGCCGTCAAGTTAAAGCTAAATGGTATGTTCATGCTCAGGTATGTGCAGACCAATCTAAACCTAAACGTATACATTTTATATGTGTACCAATCTATGCATTCTTGTATAGACAAACTTTAACAAACTAAGGAGGTATAAATGAAAGTTTATATGAAACTTGTGATGTTAAACTATAGGTACTTTTTAACTAATCGACGAAGGAGTAAATGAAAATTTATCCAAGATAACGAAACGTTAAAAACTCGCAGGATGCGATAGCATTGAAAGGAGTCGGATGAAATGAGGAAACTTATCAAAGTAAACCTACTTTCATTAAATTTACTTGACGAATATTTCATTTGAATGGATATTCTGTGAATAGCCACGGAAACCGTTAGAATGGCCCCCCTGACGGATATACCTGAAGGGGTTACCCTTGAAGGATTATTCGTATGAAAGCTATTATTCAGTTTCCAATAGCGGACGCAAGACCTTTCAGTCCAACCTTAAATCTACGCCGTGCAGTGCCCGATTTCCCAGACCCTGTGACTGAAATCACTCCTCAATTTGTCCACCACTTTGGTGAAGCAAGAGAAAGAACAAGTGAACCAGATGAGGCTTGGCCTGATGAGTTAAAGTTTGTTACCGCCAAAAGAGCAATACAATTTCATGAACTGGAGAAATACAGACTTTCTGGAAGCTATGCAAACTTCAAACTAAAGTGTACTTATCGAAGATTGTTTAATGATGGCTGGGCTGTCGTGCGCACTGAAATTGGATTCAGTATACAGCATAGGAAAAAAATTAAGCATAATAGAACAAATTATTGCCGTTTTTCTATCAATGACGTGCTATCAATAGCCCAAGATATTTGCCAGCTGCCAACTCTAGTTTTCGGAAAAAATGGTCAAACTACGAAATCTGGACTCATACTGCAAGGAAAACACCTTGCCAAAAATTATGCTTTAGCTAGCCAGAATCGTACTAACTCTGCAGCTGATTTAAGCTTGCCGTTAGTGGAAGCCTGCAACCCTCTTATATTGATAGAGCTTGAAAATGAAGAAGCTAGTTTGGCTGTTACACTTGAACAAACAGCTGGGATAGTAAAGGTCGATGAAAAAAACATCAACGGTGCCAAGCTTTTTTATTGCAAGCTAAACGTCCGAAAAGGTTGCATCTCAACTTGGATTTTACAGAAAGGAACAGCGTCTAATTCACAGATCAGAAGTTTACGTATGTGTTTGTCCAGAATCCATGCCGAAAGAGAGGTGCTAGATTCAATTTTAAGACAAATCAAAAGAGGTGAACTTCTAAACAAACCTTCTGAGTTCTCTGTTGACAAATTAGATGAATATTTTAATAAACGAATAAAATTCTTAGATAGAAAAAGCTGGTATGGAATCGACCAATCTGAAATTATTAATGCGATCGAAGCAACTCAAAAAGTGGTAAGAAAAGCGAGTAACCAGCAACTTATCTCTCGTTATGAGGGCTCTAGACGACAAGTATTTGAAAAAGTTAGAAGATATCAAGAACGAAGAAATGCGCATACAATCAATAATATAGTAAAAATTAAGGAGGGAGCTATAATGGTAGATAAAAGTTTAACTATTGGTGGCGATGGAAATATAGTGAATATCGCCGAAAACATGGAAAATGTAACGAATTCAGTGAACAATAATTTTTCCGAGTCAATAGTAGATAAAAACATAGAAGGACTAGTAAAACAACTCCATGAAGAAATTCATAAAATTAGTCAAGAAGTAAACCCATCCACTGCGAAAAAGCTTGC
Organism: Pseudoalteromonas sp. J010; assembly: GCF_003934235.1. NCBI lineage: Bacteria > Pseudomonadati > Pseudomonadota > Gammaproteobacteria > Alteromonadales > Pseudoalteromonadaceae > Pseudoalteromonas > Pseudoalteromonas sp. J010. The sequence continues at coordinate 48,124 of NZ_RDBW01000001.1, forward strand.
AAGAAATGCCCAAAGTATAAGTGATGAAATTACCAGTGAGGAACCTGATAAAAGGTGGTTTGAGCTAAGTCTAACAGGTATAAAAGAGTGTGCAGAAACCCTAGGAAGCATCGCTAATCCGATCTTAAATATAGCCCAAAAACTTGCGCCTTTATTAAAGTGAGCTTTTCACGGTGACCCGGAATCTAGTGGGGTTGGATTTTGCTTTTGACACTCTTGCCAAAACACAAGCTGACCCTCTCCATCACATCGGAAAATAAGTTATTAGCACATAGAGTGGTATCTTAGCGATATGATGACGAGCGACGTAGCATCGCGGCGTGAAGCCGCTCCCACACACCAAGAAAAGAGCCAAACACGAGCCTCCACCACATCCACGCCCACAAAAAAGCCGCCCCTTTTGCAAAGGGCGGCTTTTCAATATTAGCTAAGTCGCGCAAAAGCGAGACTTACAACCTCTTACGCGTTGCGGTAAGTATCAACTGCGGGGCAAGAACAAATTAGGTTACGGTCGCCGTATACGTCGTCGATACGGGTTACCGTTGGCCAGAATTTGTCTTTTGCTACACTTGGTACTGGGAATGCAGCTTCGAGGCGGTCATATGCACGGTTCCAGTCGTTGCTTAGTACGTCAGCTTGCGTGTGTGGCGCAAATACTAATGGGTTATCTTCGATAGACCACTCGCCTGATGCAATCTTGTCGATTTCACCTTTGATAGAAACCATGGCTTCGATAAAGCGGTCGATTTCTACCTTAGACTCGGACTCCGTTGGCTCAACCATAAGTGTGCCCGCTACTGGGAACGACATCGTTGGTGAGTGGAAGCCGTAGTCCTGTAGACGTTTAGCAACGTCCATTTCAGTAATGCCTGTGGCTTCTTTCAATGGGCGTAGGTCAACAATACATTCATGAGCAACGCGGTCGTTACGGCCACGGTATAGAATTGGGAAGTGCTCGCTTAACTTCGCCGTTAGGTAGTTAGCGTTTACGATTGCCATTTCTGTTGCTTGTTTTAGGCCTTCGCTGCCCATCATCGCGATGTATGCCCACGAGATAGGTAGGATAGCAGCAGAGCCGTAAGGTGCCGCAGAAACCGCGCCGTTACCTACGTTTGTGCCTTCTACGTTGATCACGCTGTGGTTAGGCATAAATGGCGCTAGGTGCGATTTAACACCGATAGGACCAACACCTGGGCCACCGCCACCGTGTGGAATACAGAATGTTTTGTGTAGGTTTAAGTGTGATACGTCAGAGCCGATTGAACCTGGGCTAGTTACTCCAACCTGTGCATTCATGTTTGCGCCGTCCATGTATACTTGACCGCCGTGCTGGTGCACGATGTCGCATACTTCACGGATAGACTCTTCGTATACACCGTGTGTGGACGGGTAAGTGACCATGATGCACGATAGGTTTTCAGCTACGTCAGCGGCTTTCGCGCGTAGATCTTCTATATCGATATTACCGTTTTTATCACAGTCAACCACAACCACTTTCATGCTTGCCATTTGTGCAGACGCTGGGTTTGTACCGTGCGCTGAACTTGGGATCAAACAAATATTACGGTGACCTTCACCGCGAGACTCATGGTACTTACGGATAGCAATAAGACCTGCGTACTCACCTTGTGCACCTGAGTTTGGCTGTAGTGATACTGCGTCGTAACCTGTGATGTTCACAAGCCAGTCGTGCAGCTCAGTCATCATGATCTTGTAACCTTGTGCTTGGTCGATTGGGCAGAACGGGTGTAGCTCTGCAAACTCAGGCCAAGTCACAGGGATCATTTCAGCGGTCGCGTTTAGCTTCATGGTACACGAGCCCAATGAGATCATTGAGTGGTTTAATGCTAAATCTTTGTTTTCAAGACGCTTGATATAACGCAGCATCTCGGTTTCGCTATGATAGCTGTTAAAGTTCGCGTGCGTTAAAATTTCATCGTCGCGCACTAAGCTTGCAGGAATACCTGTGATGTTCTCGCCTGATACTTGTGCGTCTAGCGCATCTACATTTAGGCCGTGGTCGTCACCTAAAATAATATCAAATAACTCAGCTACGTCCGCACGCGTTGTGGTTTCGTTTATTGCAATTGAGTATTCGCCGTTATGGTTAAGAGCAAAGTTCACGCCTTTTGCTACTGCACGCGCCACAACTGCTTGTTTGTCAGCGTCGTCCGCTTTAACCGTAATAGTATCAAACCACGTATCGTGCTTCAGCGCCACGCCTTTTGCTTTAAGACCGGTGGCAAGAATGCTTGCAAGGCGATTAATGYGCTCAGCGATGATCTTAAGACCTTGAGGGCCGTGGTAAACCGCGTAAAACGCAGCCATGTTCGCAAGTAACACCTGTGCAGTACAGATGTTTGAGTTCGCTTTCTCACGGCGGATATGCTGTTCACGAGTTTGCATCGCCATACGTAGCGCGTCGTTACCTAAACGATCTTTAGACACACCAATAATACGGCCTGGTAGTGAACGCTTGTAAGCATCACGCGTGGCAAAGAACGCCGCGTGTGGACCACCGTAACCCATAGGTACGCCAAAACGCTGTGCAGAACCAAGCACTACGTCTGCACCTAGTTTACCTGGTGCTTTAAGTAGCATTAAGCTCATGATGTCTGCGGCAACACAGGCAATCGCTTTTTTCTCTTGTACTTGTGCGATTAGGTCAGTAACGTCAACCACTTCACCTGATGTTGTTGGATATTGGAAGAGCGCGCCGAAAATGTCGTGGTTAGCAGCGTCGCTAGCAGGGCCTACTACGATTTCAAAACCAAACTGCTCAGCACGCGTTGATACTACGTCAATAGTCTGTACATGTACGTCGTCTGCAATAAAGAAGGTGTTTGCTTTTTTCGCTTTAGATACACGTTTTGCAAGCGCCATTGCTTCTGCGGCTGCGGTTGATTCGTCAAGTAGTGACGCACTGGCTAAGTCTAGGCCGGTAATGTCCATAGTCAGCGTTTGGAAGTTAAGTAGCGACTCCAAGCGACCCTGCGCAATCTCTGGCTGATAAGGGGTGTAAGCCGTGTACCAACCCGGATTCTCAAGTACGTTGCGTAAAATAACATTAGGTACATGAGTTGGGTGATAGCCTTGACCGATGTAAGATTTGAAAACCTTGTTTTTGCTCGCTACTGATTTCAGGTAGCTAAGGGTTTCCACTTCTGTGCGGCTTTCACCGATCTGTAAGCCCTCTTCTAAGCGAATTGAAGCAGGTACAGTTTGACCGATCAGCTCTTCAACACTAGATACTCCAAGAGCGCTTAGCATCTCACTCACCTGTGCTGGGCTTGGCCCGATATGGCGACGGATAAAATCTTGCTTTTGCTCTAACTGTTCAAGAGATTTGGCGTTTGACATTAGTCCAGGTTCCTATGATCCAAATGAAAAAGGTGAATACTGTTTTTATCTAAAAAAGATACCTTGGTAACGGCAGTATTCTAAAAACGTTGGTATGAACTCGTCATACCTTGAGCAAGCACCCTTGCTCAAAAAGCAACAATAAAAGCCCCTAAAAAGGGGCTTTTATTACTATCAACAAATTAGTCTTCGTCGATTGAATTTGCGTAGCCTTCAGCGTCTAGTAGATTGTCTAATTCTGACTCGTCAGACGCTTTAATACGGAACAACCAACCGTCACCGTACGCATCGTTGTTTACAGTCTCAGGCGCATCTTCTAGGTCTTCGTTTACCGCAATGATAGTACCGCCGATTGGTGCATAGATGTCTGATGCTGCTTTTACAGACTCAGCAACTGCACAGTCTTCACCCGCGTCAACTTCATCGTCTACGTCTGGTAATTCAACGAATACCATGTCGCCTAGAAGTTCTTGTGCGTGCTCAGTGATACCTACTGTGTACTCGCCATTGCCTTCAGCGCGAACCCACTCGTGTGAAGTAGCGTACTTTAACTCGCTAGGAATGTTGCTCATTTTTTTGTTCCTTTGGTCGATTGTGATGACGCCCCGTGAGCGACACCAATGTTATTCTTAAAATTAGATAATTGACTTGCCGTTACGAACGAAACTTGGCTTAACTACTTTAACATCAACTAGTTTCTTACGCATTTCAACCTGTGCGGTCTCGCCAACTGAACGAGGTACACGCGCAAGCGCGACACTAAAGCCTAAAGTCGGAGAGAATGTACCAGAAGTGATAACACCTTCGCCACCTTCTACGATAACTTTAGAGCCACCGCGCAACACACCTTTACTTTCAAGGACTAGACCAACTAACTTGTCAGTGCTTTTTTCTGCGCGCTGTTTGGTAATAGCTGCACGGCCAATAAAGTCACGATCCTCTGGCTCCCAAGCGATAGTCCATGCCATGTTCGCCGCAAGCGGAGAAACCGTTTCGTCCATATCAGAGCCATAAAGGTTCATGCCCGCTTCTAAACGTAGCGTATCACGTGCACCTAAGCCAGCTGGACGCACGCCTGCGTCTAATAATTTTTGCCATAAATCCGCAGCACCGTCGTTGTGCACTACGATCTCATAACCTGCTTCTCCGGTGTAACCTGTTGTTGCAATGAAAAGCTCGCCAGCTTGCACACCGAAAAATGGTTTCATACCCGCAACGGCAGCTTGTTGTTGTTCGTCTAGAATAGTCGCTGTTTTCGCAATCGCATTTGGTCCTTGTACCGCAATCATTGCGTACTCAGGGCGCTCTGTCACTGTCACGTCAAAACCGGTTGCCACAGCATTAATGTGTGCAAGATCTTTTTCACGTGTTGCAGAGTTAACGACTAGGCGGTATTGCGTTTCAGTGAAGAAGTAAATGATAAGATCATCAATCACGCCACCCTGCTCGTTTAGCATACCGGTATATAGCGCTTTACCTGCCACTGTTAACTTAGCTACATCGTTTGCAACTAGTTTTTGTAGAAATGCTTTAGCGTCTACACCTTCGATATCAACAATCGTCATGTGTGAAACATCAAACATGCCCGCGTCTTGGCGCACCGCATGGTGCTCTTCAATTTGTGAGCCGTAGTTGATTGGCATTTCCCAACCGTGGAAGTCTACCATTTTTGCGCCAGCTTCTAGGTGCTTAGCGTGTAGTACTGTTTTAGAAGTCATACTTATCCTTCACTTTTTTACTCAGCAACTTATATTGGGCACTGAGGGGGTTATTGTTATCGCACTTACGATAACTGCACGGAATTTATGAAACGAGTTTAAAACCAGCATCAGTAAGCGTTGTTTGCCACTTATCTAACACAGCAGCTTGTGCAATCAACTGGTATTGTTGCTGTTCGTCCACCAGCAAGGTTGTAATAAATACTTCGCCGCTTTGTTTGCCATAACAGGCATTTTTGTCTGAAATCCTGAGGCCTGGTGTTAACGTAAAGTCGTGAATCAAACGCTCAAACGCAAGCTCACCACTTAAGGTTGCTGCGGCTAAGTCGTGACGACGTACCAGTTCAATATCAAACTCATCCGCATGATTATCAATCAATGTTGCAAGCTCAGTGGCAGCTCTTTCACTGACAACAAAACGGTAAGCAGTTTCACTAAAATAGTACACGGCAAAATTTTCGCCACTGTCTAGCTTGCCCTGAAAGCCCAAGCCTGGCGCCATTAATTTATTTAGATTAAGGGTAAGAATTTGACTTAAAAAAGGCGTGGTTTCAAAGCCACTGAAGTCCAGCACCACAACAGCATCCGTTGGCTTGTAATGGTTTTGCGCCGGAACACTGCCCTGACGGTGCTTTGCAAAGATAATTGGCGTGACGCTCATGGCACTACCTTAGTGAAATTTCGATGAGCAAAAGTATAAGGATGCGCAAACTCAACAACAAATTGTATTTACTTATCAATTGATAAATAATATTAATGTACTTGGGTTTTATAAATTGCATTTCCTTATATGAAAAACTTATCAATTGATGGATTAAGAACGCTGGTCACTGTGGTAGATGTCGGTGGCTTTGCCAAGGCTGGCGAGCTACTAGGCTTGTCTCAGCCCGCTGTTAGTTTGCAAATTAAACGCTTAGAAGACATGCTCGGTTGCAAGCTGTTTAAAAAACAAGGACAGCGGCAGATATTAAATCAATATGGCGAGCTACTTTTGCCACTTGCCAAACAAATGCTGCAGCAAAACGATGCAATTATTCAGCAATTTACCTCTGAAAGTGTCACAGGCAGAGTGCGATTGGGTATTCCCAGTGAATTTGCAGCGCGGATCTTACCCTCGATTATTGGTGATTTTGTGTCTTTATATCCCGATGTTGCACTTGAAGTTAAATCAAGGCTGAGTAAACACTTACTTTCTGTGGTAAGGCAAGATCAATTTGATTTAGTGTTGGCGCTTAACGAAGAGCTCAGTTCGTCCAAGTATCCGGTGTTTATGCAAGATCAGTTGGTCTGGGTTGGCGATTTATCACTTGCGCAGCATTCGGTTGTCACTTTAGTCACCGCACCAGAAGGCTGTATCTATCGCCGCCGCGCTATTGAAGCGCTGCAACAAGCTGGCTTGCAATACCGTATTGTATACAGTAATGCCGATTTAACCGGCCTTACTGCAGCTTTAAAAGAGGGGCTCGGGATCACTGTGCTAGCCAAAAGCACTGTTCCTACGGAATTGCCTTATCAGACCCAAACCCAAATATTACCCAAGCTCGGGAAAATTGGTATCAGCCTAGTCAAGAACACCCAAGAGTCCGCCCATGCCGTTGATAAACTCGCCGAGTTTATTGCATTGAGGTTAGGTTAAAAGATCGCGGGGTAAACCCGCTCCTACCAGCAACATAAAGCCTCTGTGGCAGGTGCTTTACGCGGTGAAGCGGATTTAAGAAAAGGTCGCGATATAAAATCGCTCCTACCAGCAACCTGAAACCTCTTTGGCAGGCGTTTTAATCCGGTGATACTGACTCAAGAAAAGCTCGCGGGGTAAACCCGCTCCTACCAGCAACATAAAACCTCTGTAGGAGCCGCTTTACGCGGCGATCTTGTCCTATACTTACGTTAGCACTTATTAACGAACTCAAGGAGAGAGTCATGCCACATAGCTGCCGTTTAAGAAAAGGTCGGGTTTCATCGGCAGGTCAATATTATGCAATCACCATTTGCTGTAAAAACAAAGCCGCTATTTTTAATAACCTCGCAGTCAATCAAGTTGTTATTCGCGAAATTTACCACCTTGAGCAGGATAACATTATCAAATTAATTGCCTATACGCTGATGCCCGATCATTTACATCTTCTGTTTCAACTAAAGGATGTGTGTTCCTTATCTGATACCATTAAGTCGTTAAAAGGAAAAATAGCAACTAAGTTAAGAACAATGAATGTTAGGCAGCTATGGCAAAAAGGTTTTTATGACACCTGTATTTTGCATAACACCATGTTAAAAAACCAAGCAAGATACATAGTTGCAAACCCGCTTCGAGCTGGGTTGGCAAAACAGATTGGCGATTACCCTTACTGGAATTGTATTTATTTAAGTAATGGAATTGGGGATTTATAAAGTTGGTGATGCCTGCTTTAGGAAAAGATCGCGATGTAAAATCGCTCCTACCGGCAATATAAAACCTTTGTGGGAGCCGCTTTATGCGGCGAGATTGTTGAAATGATCGCGATGTAAAATCGCTCCTACCGGCAACATAAAGCCTCTGTAGTAGCCGCTTTACGCGGCGATACTAATTTAGGAAAAGATCGCGGGGTAAACCCGCTCCTACCAACAATATAAAACCTCTGTAGGAGCCGCTTTACGCGGCGATCTTTCTTTTATTTACCGCCGACAGCTTCTTTAGCGAACAGGTGCTTAATAGGGCCGAGATTGTCGACCAAGCTTAGACCCACTCCGCGCACTAACTTTTTAAGCGGATGATTGCCTTCGAACAGTTCTTTAAGCCCTTGCATCATGGCAATGTGCTTTTGAGCATCGGCTTTTCTGCTGCGCTCATATTGACGCAGTATCCGTGTGCTGGCAAATTGCTCTTGTGATGCTGATAACAAAGTGATCAGATACGCAGCGTCTTTTAATCCTAGATTCATACCAAGACCTGCAAGTGGATGAATGGTATGTGCCGCATCCCCCATCAAAACGATACGCCCTTGCACCCACTGTTTTGCATAGCGCATGGTCAGAGGAAAAACATGCCTTTCGCCAACCAATTCGCACACGCCACACTGCATATCAATTGCTGCGCTTAAAGCTTTATTGAACGCCTCGCCCGACATGGCTTGTAGCTGCTTTGCTTTATCTGGTGCGGTAGACCACACAATTGAATGAGTGTATGGGTCATCAAGCGGCAAAAAAGCCAGCGGTCCATCGGGGAGGAACACTTGTCTTGCCGTTGCATCATGAGGCGCTGCGGTTTTTATCGTTGCAACCAGCGCATGGTGATCATAATCCCAATAAGTGATTGGCATATTAAACTGCTGACGAATAGCAGAACGAGCACCGTCAGCTGCTACCACTAACTTTGCCATCACCGGCTCACCAGTGGCTAAGGTTAACAGCACATCAGAATCTGTTTGATGCAGGCTTTGATATTTGGTGTTCCACATCAGCTTAGCCGACTGCTCTGCTTCGAGCGCCGTTAACAGCGCATAGCGAATGGCGTCATTTTCAATAATATGACCAAGCTCAGGTAAATCTAGCGATTCACTGTCAAAGGCAATTTTACCAAAGCTATCTTTATCACGTACATCCATACGAGTATATGCCGCGGCGCGCTGCGCTTTAATATCAGGCCATACCCCTAAGCGCTCAAATAACGCTTGGCTTGCAGCGCTTATCGCGCTTACGCGCGCGCTGTATTCTTGTGCCAATGGGGCTGGCTTTTCACCACTGTCTAACACTAATACCGAGATATTTTGCTGCGCAAGCCCCAGCGCCAGCGTTAATCCAATACATCCACCACCAACAATACAAACTTGCACTTGTTGCATGCCAACTCCTTTATCCTTTATACCCCATCAATTGTTTAGCCAGTGGCGCTCTTGCTGTTTTGGACAGCGCCATGGTGAGTAGACCTAAACTGCGGCCTAAAGCTAACGTTCTTGATGAGTTTGAAAATAGTCGAACGAGCGCATCGGTTAATGTCATCACCGTGTTAATGTCTTGCGCTCGCGCCAGTTGATAAGCACGCGTAAATTGAAAGCTCCCCCACTCGTCGGGCGCAACGGCCTGACATTGTGCGGTAAGTACTTGAATATCTCTTAGGCCTAGATTAAAGCCTTGTCCTGCAATGGGGTGAATAGCATGCGCGGCGTTGCCAATCACCACAACGCGATGGTGCGTGAGCTGCTCTACCCGACCAAGTACCAGCGGATAACTGGCTCGCATGCCTACTTGTACAAAGCGCCCAGCGCGATAACCAAAGGCTTGTTGTAATGCTTGCAAAAATTCAGCTGGCGCCATCGCTTCAAACTCATTGAGTTTGTCATTAGGCATACACCACACCAGTGAATAACGGTTATCACTCATTGGCAGTAGCGCCATTGGGCCATGTTCAGTAAAGCGCTCGAACGCCTGACCACCATGAGCTGAGTCAATCTGCACATTGGCGATCAACGCCCCTTGCTCGTAGCCTATGCTATCAAAGCCGATATTGAGTTTAGTTCGCGTAGGAGAGTTTGCGCCGTCGGCAACGACCAGTAAACGACCACATACTTGCTCGCCATTATCAAGCGTTAGAACAACTTGCTCAGGGCATTGTGTTATTTCAGTCACCTGATTTGGGCAAAATAGCGTGACGTTAAGACCTGCGAGTTGCTCATGTAAAAAGCTGCCATAAGGATTGACTTCAACCACATAGCCTAAGGCTTGCTCAGCATAATCTTCAGGCCGGATCCACGCTTTACCAAAGTGGCCTCTATCAGAAACATTGACCTGTGTGATTGGCTCAACGTATTGCCACTGGGGATTAAATAGATTTAGCTTGCCCAAAAATGCAACCGACTGTGCAGCAAGTGCAATACTGCGGTCATCAAAACTCGGGTGCTGATTACCTTTCGGTACGAAGGCTTCAATAACCGCAATGTTTGCCTGCGGAGAGGCTTTTTTCATGGCAATAGCGGCGCTGGCTCCTGCCATACCACCGCCAACCACGACGACATCAAACTGTTGCACGCAATGTGTCCACTAGTTATTCATTAATGCTTCTATTTCTGTGATGGTTTTTGGCACCAACGCGGTTAAATTTTCATAACCGGTGTCTGTAACCAACAAATCATCTTCGATACGAATGCCAATTCCTTTATATTCATCAGGAACTTGCGCATCTTCGTCAAAATACAAACCAGGCTCAATGGTGAGCACCATACCAGGTTCAAATGGACGATCCGCTTCGTCTAACTTATATTCACCAACATCGTGAACATCAAGACCAAGCCAATGACCCAAACCGTGCATATAAAATGCTTTACATGCCTGAGCATCTAACAGCTCGTTTACGTCACCCGCAAGAATACCCAAATCTACAAGTCCCTCAGTCAATACTTTCATCGCGACTTGATTTGCTTTAACTAACGTGCCACCGGGTTTAACCTCGTTAAAGGCGGCATATTGTGCTGCCAATACTAGGTCATATACTTTGCGCTGGGCATCCGAAAACGTACCATTCACAGGAAAAGTACGAGTTATATCTGCCGCATAGCCTTCCAGTTCACAACCTGAGTCGATAAGTACTAAGTCACCGTCTTTTAGTGCATCGCTATTGTCTGTGTAGTGTAAAATCGTCGCATTGATACCGCTACCTACGATGGTGCCATAAGCTGGGTGACGCGCACCGTTCATTGCATAGTGATGGTGAATTTCAGCTTCAAGCTGGTATTCCGTCGCACTAGGCTTTGCAAACTGCATCGCACGTATGTGCGCTTCTGCGCTAATTCTGCCCGCTTCGCGCATCACGGCGATTTCCGCATCTGACTTAAACAAGCGCATTTCATGCACAAGTGGACGGACATCTTTGATTATCTCAGGTGCGCGATAGCCCTTTTTCGGCGCGCCACGTAGTGTGCTGAGTAACTGCCATACTTTGTCGTCAAATGCGCTGTACGTGCCTTGACCGTAGAACAACACCTTGCGGCCATTCACAAGATTGAGTAGTTCATCGTCTAAGTCGCTAAGTGCAAAGGTATGGTCAAGTTCAAGTTGCGACTTAGCTTGCTCATAGCCCATACGACGACCATGCCAAATCTCAGCAACCTTATCTTTATTACGACAGAACAACGTAGACTGACCGTTGCCCTCGCGGTCTTTTGTTAATACTAAAACCGCATCAGGCTCTTTGAAGCCAGTGAGATAAAAAAAGTCACTGTCTTGACGAAACGGAAACTCAGTATCGCGGCTACGGGTTAATTCAACAGCCGCAGGAATAATTGCGACGGCATTATTATCAAGTGCTGCAATAAGGCGCGCACGGCGTGCTACAAACTCGCTGTTTTTAATCATAATTAATGTATCGTTTTTGATGTGCCAACAGACTGCGATTCTTTACCCATTTCGGCAAAGCACAACAGTGTAGAAACTCGAACATACTCAATCACTTCGAGTAATGCTTCTTGATCTTCGTTAGAGTCTTCAAAGCCGGTATCCAGTTTTGTGATCTCGCTAAAGTCGTTGATCACCTCTTTCACGTCTGAAGATAACTTGCCATAGTCTTTTTGCTTTAGACCAAAGCCTAGTAAAAAGCCCGATACCCAAGCTATCAAGGCATTCGCTTGGTCATGCAATGATTCGTCTTCCGGCGGTAAATATAGTTCAAACTGGAACTCACCGTCGTTGAAGTGTTCAGCGACTTGCTTATAAAGGTCGATGCAAAATTCCCGTATTGGCGCTGAGAATTTTTGACCATCATTAAATACATCGCTTAGTAACCCTAAATACTCAGAGTCTTCGATATTCAGGCCACAGGCCAATAGCCCAGATATAGTGCCGTGAACTTCGGCAGGGGCAATAAATAATTCGTGTTTTTCTAATAGCAATTGAGCTTGCTGGTAGTCTTTGAATTCGCTCATGATACTTTCCCAAGCAATTGATACTCCAATGCTACCACCGCAGCCAGCGCAACTCCAACGAATTGTATGATCAACCTCAAAGCTGAACTAGAATCCACCACTTTTTACAACCTCAATATAAAGGGAAAGTTTGCACTTCCCTTTACTTGATGCTGCAAGCGCGTGGCTTTTTATCTCAGTATTACTTGCCGTTGGCTTCTACCTTAATTAACTCAGCGAGTAACTCTGGGTCTTGTGACATAGCAACAGGTAACTGCTGACTCAACGCCATGAAATTTTGATTGTGTGTTGATGTGATAGAGAGTGAAAGGGTGTTCATTCCCAAAGCAAAGTCATTGATCGCCTGTTGTACCTCTTGAGGCAAAAACATCATCTGTAGTTGCTGCGCAGCAGCAGCTCTAAAGTCTGCAAGGGTCATCCCCTGCTGAGCCAACTCCGACTCAATAAATTCCGAGAGTTTACCCTGATTATTGATGGTAAGCGCAAGAGACTTAAATTGCAGTGACTGCATCGCGGCCATTAATTGCGACTGTAATTGCAACTCCTGCTCAAGGCTTAATGTTTGACTATCCAGCTTCGATGCCGCCAACGAGACTTCCATCAATTTTTTACTGTTGCCTAGAGAGATAGTGAAGTCTCCTTGTACTAATTCATCAGCTAAGGCCATCAGCGCAAACTCACTGTCGCCAGATGCTTCATCAAAGGAGAAGCTGGTTTTCACATGATATGTTGCCGCGAGCAGCTCAGGTGAAGTACCTTGTGAAAATACATCAGCTTTACTGTTGAGTTTTATCCCAACAAATTCGAGCTCAGTGAGCGGGCTTATCTTATTTTGCTCGTAACCGGCAATATTTAGCTTATCAATAGTGAACATTGGAACATTTTGCGCTAATGATGAGATCTGTAATTGTGTGATCTCTACATCTCGTGTCAACAAATCAACGGAGCTGCTGGCAAAATCAACATCAAGACCCGTGTCGGCTTCAAAACCAGCTATCTTTTGAGTGATCGCTTGTTCTATCTGGTCATTGACATAATAATTTACACCAACATACCCTGCGCCTGCTAAGGCTGCGGTCACCAATACTACTGTGGTTTTATTCATTTTTTACTCCGTTTAAAAAAGCGCCTCAAGTGCTTCGCTTAGGCTCGAGACAGCAACGATTTCCATCCCTTCAATTTTTTCTTTTGGTTGATTTGCTTTTGGCACAATGGCTCGTGTAAAGCCATGTTTTGAAGCTTCACGCAAACGCTCTTGCCCGCTAGGTACAGGGCGGATCTCTCCACCAAGGCCTACCTCACCAAATACCACAAGCTGCCTATCTAGTGATTGGTTTTTAAAGCTCGACACAAGCGCTGCAATCAAGGCCAGATCAGCGCTGGTTTCGGTGACTTTGACCCCACCCACCACATTGACAAAAACATCTTGATCCGACACTTGTAATCCGCCATGACGATGCAACACCGCAAGTAACATGGCTAAACGGTTTTGCTCCAAACCAACCGTGACGCGGCGAGGGTTCGCCAGTTGCGAATAGTCAACCAAAGCCTGGACTTCTACCAATAGCGGTCTTGTACCTTCCCAAATCACCATCACCAAAGAACCTGGCGTTTGTGCCTCACCGCGATTAAGGAAAATAGCAGACGGGTTACTTACTTCTTTCAAGCCTTGACTGGTCATCGCGAAGACACCTAGCTCATTGACCGCGCCAAAGCGATTTTTATTGCCTCGCAACGTTCTAAAGCGGCTGTCAGCGCTGCCCTCTAATAAGATTGAACAGTCAATACAGTGCTCTAGTACTTTCGGCCCTGCTAATGTTCCGTCTTTAGTTACATGGCCAACCATGATAATGGCAACCTGATTTTGCTTTGCAAAGCGTGTTAAATACGCGGCGCTCTCTCGAACTTGAGAGACAGAACCCGGCGCTGATTGAATATCATTCATGTGCATAACTTGAATGGAGTCTATTACCATGATGCTGGGTTTTTCTCTGAGCGCAAGCTGGCAGATGGTTTCTACATTGGTTTCTGCTAACGTTTTTAGTTTATTGGTAGGCAAGCCCAATCGGGTTGCTCGCATGGCAACTTGTTGCAGGGACTCCTCGCCCGTCACATATAACGTATTCATGCTCTCGGCTAAGCGACACATCGTTTGCAGCAACACAGTACTTTTACCAGCACCTGGACTACCGCCGATTAATATTGCGCTTCCTGGAACAACTCCGCCGCCCAAAACACGGTCAAATTCGGTAAAGCCAGTTGAAAATCTGGGTAACTGCTCCAGGTTTACTTCATCTAAGGTTTGTACTTTCGCTTCAACAAAGCCTGCATAACCTGAGGTCACGCCACCTTGTGGCGCAGCTTTAGCCGATGGAACCCGAAATTCTGTTACCGTATTCCACGCCTTACACTCAGAACATTGCCCTTGCCAACGCGCGAACTCTGCTCCACAATCACTACATACAAATGCTGTTTTCTTTTTTGCCATAAATTACAGGTATATATCTTGCTTAAACATAATAATCGATAAAGAATAAACTAATAATACGCCAAAGTTGACATAATATTGGCGTTGACCCTAAGGTCACATTAAAACGAGCGCGTGTAAAACTATTTATGCCTGAAGATAGATTACAAAAATATCAGAGCTTAATTGATGATTTAAAGCTGGATCTTGGTGACCCTGCTTTTGATCGCATTTTTAAGCAACGCACTGCGGAGCTATCCAAGCCAGACCAATTTCTACTGAAAATGGAAATGTCTAGGTTGTCTCAGCCCGTAGCTAGATTTATTGACCTCAGAGGACAAGTTGCAGGTCAAGTTAAGCCTTATGAATACGAGGGCAAACAGCATTTTATGGATGATGTTGCTATCGATGTTTTTGAGCAGGAAGTGGCTAGACATGGCGGCTATACCCTAGCTGTTTATGAAGCCGTGATGAGCACCGAAAACAACTACAAGGTGATGCAGAAGCAAGCAAAAGAGCGTGAAGAAGAAGTAGAAAAAGACGCTGAAAACCATAACTATACTAAGCTTATTCGGTTTGCTTCTTATGAAAGCCGCTCTGAAGAGCGAATGAATTACTCCATCAAAATTACGGTTGAGTTAGCACAAAATCAACCTAAGATTTCAGCCACAACTTCAGATATTTCATTAAGTGGTGCAAAAATAAAATTACCGACCAATCAGCAAGTTGACCCTGGTCAAATTATCTCAATACGTTTGGTTGGCCTTGAACAAGATTTTGAACTTGGTTTAAAAGAAGGGATCCAGTATGAAGTGGTCGCTGTTGAGCCTGGCACCATAGAATATAACCAAGTACGTTTAAAAAGAACGTTTATCGAAAAAAACCAAGGATTCGATGACTTTTTAAACAGCTTTATTCATGGTAACAAACGTCGCTACAAAATTAATTTAGATAACACTTTAGATGCCGTAGTCTGTAAAGGTTATGAGCAGTATTATTTGCCACGAGTGTGCTCTTTGTTTGTTTTTCTAAGTGAAAAGCAACAAAAACTGTTTCCAAGTATGGTACTCACTAATGAGAATAATGCGGGTCTTAATTATTACTTTGAAGATGAAAAGAAACAATCAGCACTATACAGCGTATTCAACCAAAAGCGAGTGCAACGCCTACTTGAATTAACTGGTGCGGTGAAAGAGGCGGTATGCCATGTATTCACTCACTCAAGCCAAGGTAAAATGTATTTTTATTCTGCGTTTGATTTTGAGTTAGCCGAATTGCCGCAGCTTAACGATCTGTTTTTTGCCTTTGGTAGCCAAAAAGACAGTTTTAAAAGCTTTAAAGTGCAATTAATGCCAAGTCATCATGAAGATGCCTTTATTCCTTTATCCTTGCCTGCGAGCGCGGGGAAAAACGTTGAAAAGCTTAACAAACGCCCGTCACCACGAGTGCAAGGGTTTATCCAAAATGTAAAATACTTAATGCAATTGACCGACGTCACAACCCCATCAATCAGCGAACGTTTTTTACACCTCAATTATGAAAAATCGCTAGTCAATCAGCTCAAAAAGTTTGGCCACGGCAAGTCATCAACGCCACCTTCGCTCGAAGTCGTTGCATTGGAGTATGTTAATCTCAGGGCGCATCGCCGCTATCTCTATAAAACGGCAGCGATTGTCACGGTTGATGGTCATGGCGTATTCAATTGTGTTACCCGTGACTTTTCGGTTATGGGATTGCAAGTGGAGTGTGAAGAAGCGATCCCCGTTAAAAAAGGAGACTCTATTCACCTTGACTTAGTGGATCTACAGAAGCTAACTAAGCAGCACAATTTAACCAAGTTGCGCTATGAAGTTATGATGGTCAATAAAACTAGTACTATTATCAACTTAAAGGTGCAAAAAATTGGTCAGCTTGACCATAATGCAATGAGTTTCTTTAAAGTATTAATAGACAACAACAAAGACAAATTAGTTGCCTGTGACGAGGCGCCAAAAGTCCCGGGGTTATCCACAGCACTACGTAATATGGTGACAAAATCAGTCTGTCAGTTTCCACTGTATTTGCACAAAGAAGCATCGCACAATACCGTTGGTGCTATCGGCCAAGGCCTGTACCCGACATCCTTGCACCACCTGCTCCACTCTTTTAGCGATAGCAGTGATAACACCATAGATGCAAAAGCTATTTTTCCTGAGCGCTTTGTCGAAGAAAAGCTAAGTGATGTGTTAAAAGGGCAAACTAGGCAGGATAAGCCGCTAAAATTTTTGGTTTTTATCAAGTTTGACTCCGAGCAAAAAACACAGCATGAGGCGATAAGTTCACAAGTCATTGCACAAGAGGAATCACTTGATAGCTTATATCTATTCGCTAAAAAAGCATTGCGCAACGACCTATTATTCGTATATCAGCTCTACGTATCAAAAACTGGTCGCCCAGATATGGATTACTTGGCCAATGAATTGCGCTACGTCAGTCATTACGCTATTCATAAAGCCAAGGACTTAGAAGAAGCGCTGTGGTCAATTACAGGTGTCTGTGA
Organism: Pseudoalteromonas sp. J010; assembly: GCF_003934235.1. NCBI lineage: Bacteria > Pseudomonadati > Pseudomonadota > Gammaproteobacteria > Alteromonadales > Pseudoalteromonadaceae > Pseudoalteromonas > Pseudoalteromonas sp. J010. Next base: position 65,098 of record NZ_RDBW01000001.1, read on the forward strand.
TTTGGTTGATGTAAGTGAATATGTGATCAATAACATGGGATTTGATGCACCACTTATTCACGCTATGGAAGAAAAGAAAAAACGCTGGCTAGAAGCCAACTTTAAGCATTAGCCGTATGACGTTGTGGCAACGAGCGCATACGGCCGCTTGTGTTCGTGTAATATAACACTGAGGTTATACCAATTTGACTTAATACTTGCTCAATTTGAAGGAGTAAATCTGACGCTAACAGCGTTAAAAATTTCTCATTTAGAACAACTAAATATCAAAATTTTTGCCTAGTTATCGACAAGGTTTTCTCGCCTCAAAATAGACCACTTAATCAATTTGTTCAGCTGCTAACGCTGTGGTTGTAACTATCTTTCGATTTGTGGTTTTGAAATCTAATACATGCTTTAGCCAAGTTGAGGTACCCTTGGTGAAATTACCGATGATCAAAAAACCAAAACTGGCGATCCGTGCAGGTATCCAGTTAAGCCAATAAAACAGCCTACATAGTTGCTCAGATACATGCTGCATAGGCGGAGCCTCTTGCTCGTGTTGCCAGTGTACAACCTGCCTAACTGCCGCATACAACACCGCCCCCGGAGCACCAAGTGCCACGAACCAAAATATCACGCCACAATAGTGTTGAAAGTTAATCCAAGAAAGGGTCTGTCCAAAAGTCTCGCCGCCAGGCTCATCTTCCAGTTTATCTTGCCCCATCTGCCACGCATACAGTGACGCCGCTTCGTTATCACCTCGAGTTAAGGCATTTAAGTATCCTTTGTACAGCTTGCGATATTTGGCACAACCAAAACAAATCAGCAAAATACAAATATTGACTGCAAACTGCCAAACCGCAAAGTCGCTAAAGTTATAAATTAGCGCAACCGCTAAAGCAGGCAGCACAAGCCAAATCATAATACCCAAATGTGTTCCTAATATACCGCCTGAACGTGTCCATGATTTGGTTTTGCTGTGATAGTTTTGCAGATAAAAGTCAGCTTGCCAGTGCTGCGCACGGGCGCCGAGTCGTTCAATTATAAGCGCAATAATGATAGAAATTAGAATCATGCTTACTTAACTCTCTTGGTTATTTAACAAGGAAAAATAGTGTTGCCAATCAAAAGCAGCGCCGGGATCTGTTTTACGCCCGGGTGCAATATCGTTATGTCCCACAATACGATCATTTGTGATCTTTGGATAGTAATGCTGAAGCCAACGCGTTGTTTTTACTAAACTCATGTATTGCGCTTGAGTGTAGGCGATGGTGTCTGTCCCCTCTAATTCAATCCCGATAGCAAAATCATTGCACCCTGCTTTTCCCTGCCACTGGGACACACCAGCGTGCCATGCTCGCTCACTAAATGAGACATATTGGGTGATGCTGCCATCGCGTTTGATCACACAGTGCGCCGACACTTCAAGCCCTTTGAGATCAGCAAATGTTGGATGAGCATGACAATCAAGTTTGCCCATAAAAAGTGCATCGATATAAGGCGTGCCAAAACACCCCGCAGGTAACGAGATATTGTGAATGACCAACAAATCAACCTCACACCCAATGGGGCGTTCATTATAGTGAGGTGATGCCGTTCGTTCTGCAAAAGGTAGCCAATTCAAAGTTTTAATTCCATGCTTTGGGTTAGCGTCGATTATAAAGACAAAATAAGACAAAAGGTAGGCGCAAATTTTAGCCACGTTATTACATTCTTTTTATCTGCCGGTATATCTTTATGCTGTGCGATGAAATTGCCTCCATCAATTGTACTCCTTTGCAAAGGCGCGTAAAATTCGACTATTGCAGCAAACAACAAAAAGACAACTCTATGATTGACCAAAACCTGATCCGCCAGTTGGTAACGATGGCACTAGATGAAGATCTCAACTACCAAACTCCAAATGATGGCGATATTACCGCAGCCCTAATCCCGCAATCGCAACACGCTCATGCTTATGTGATCACCAGAGAAGACTGTGTGTTTGTAGGTAAAGCAATCATTGAAGAAGTCTTCAAGCAAGTCGACCCAAGTGTCGCTGTTGAAGTGCTAGTCAACGACGGTGACTTCGTTGTTGCCAACACTCGCTTATTCACAGCCACAGGTTCCGCTCGAGCTATTTTAACGGCTGAGCGCACCGCGCTGAATTTTGTCCAAACTTTGTCGGGTACTGCAACCACCACTGCAAACTATGTTGCGGTGTTAGCTGGCACGCAAACCAAGCTATTAGATACACGTAAAACCATTCCAGGATTAAGAGCATTGCAAAAATATGCAGTTAAGTGCGGTGGTGGTGAAAATCATCGCATTGGTCTATTTGATGCGTATCTTATCAAAGAAAACCATATCGCAGCGTGCGGCAGTATCGCCACCGCTGTTGCAACTGCCCGTAACAACCACCCGGATAAGCCGGTAGAAGTTGAAGTAGAAAATCTAAACGAACTACAACAAGCCTTAGATGCTGGCAGCGATATTATTATGTTGGATAATTTCAGCGTGGATGAAATTTGCCAAGCGGTAGAGGTTACTCAAGGCAAAGCAAAACTGGAAGTGTCTGGTAACATGACAATAGAGACGCTCACAACCTACGCACAAGCCGGTGTCGATTTTATCTCCAGTGGCGCATTGACCAAACATGTGCAAAGTATTGATCTGTCAATGCGATTTGAATAATCATTGTTATCTTTATGGGCGTTTTTAACGCCCTACATTGTCTGTTTATCTGTAATCCTGCGTAATAGAGAAACTTGTCTATTTCATTGACAAATATACTGAAAACCCGTTAAATACGACAAAAGAATTAGATTGTAACAAGTTCTTAAAGTTCAGTAACGGTTAGTTCCATCTCTTTTTTGAACCTATATTAGGAAAGTTTGCGCTACCGCAAAAGAATCAATAATTTATTATTAAAATTTGATTGCTGCGCTCAACGTTTACTATTAAAGTATTTGTTAATTGTGAACGCGAGAACTAATTAAGTGCTACACTCATAAAAGATTAGGGACGGCTCACAGGCATACCAGATAAATCTCAAGAAGATATATTGAGTTAGGTGAAATCAATAGCAAATGCTAAACACCACCTTCTGGTATGTAAGATAAAGCACCAGCCAGTTTGTTGATAGAATAGATTGGTGATTATTGCAAAGGTTTTAATAAACGCTTAACGTAAACATCGTAACGTTAAGTCACTTAAAATTTAGGAGACACATCATGACTCAAAAACAACAGGGTGGTTTTACCCTAATCGAACTAATGATTGTAGTTGCAATCATCGGTATTCTAGCTGCTGTTGCTTTACCGCAATATCAAGATTACACGGCAAGAGCTAAAGCCTCAGAAATGCTACTTGCAGCGAGTACAGGCAAAACATGTGTAAGTGAGCGCGCTCAATATGGAAAAAATCCGGACACGTGTGATGCCAGTGCTACCGCGACTAAATACGCTAACGCATTCACAGTTGATGACGCTGGTGTAATAACAGTGACTGGAGCTTCCGACCTAGCAGGGTTAACGATGACATTAACGCCTCAAAATGGAACTGCTGCAGCAACTGCGGCCAATTTCGTTGGAGATTCCACTGCTACTCCAGCAGTTGCTGCTGGCTTCGTTCTAACTGAATGGAAGTGTGAAGGTTCAGCTTCTGGGACTGCCAAAGCAGCTTGGCTTCCAGGCACTTGCAGCTAGTAGTCTGTATTTGAGAAAGGGGTGGCAAAATGACCACCCCGCTATTATATGAAACAATCCAACGACAATAAGAATATAGATACCTTCGTTTGGTCTGGTGTGAGTAATAGAGGCAAAGTTTTGAGCGGCGAGATGTCTGGTCAGAGTATTGCTCTTGTTAAGGCACAGCTACGTAAACAAGGTATAACTCCCTCCAAAGTAAAGCGCAAACCCAAGCCTCTGTTCGGCTTTTCTGGTGCACAAAAAATAAAATCGGTTGATATTGCCACAACCACTAGACAAATTGCGACTATGCTCACAGCCGGTGTTTCTTTGGTGCAAACTCTGGAAATGCTTGCGCGTGGTATTAAGAATAAAAGTCTATCTAAATTAATTGGTCACATTGCTGATGAAGTAAAAGCTGGGCAACCTTTAGCTAAAACACTCCGCGCTTATCCGAGGTACTTTGACGAACTTTATTGTGACTTGGTTCATTCTGGTGAGCAATCCGGTGCTCTTGATAGAATTTTTGACCGGATTGCAGTATATAAAGAAAAAACTGAAGCGCTAAAATCGAAGATTAAAAAGGCGCTTTTTTACCCGATTGCAGTCGTTGCCGTTGCACTTATTGTAACGGGCATTTTACTTATTTTTGTTGTACCTCAATTCCAAGACATCTTTGCTGGTTTTGGGGCAGAGCTGCCAGCCTTTACGTTAATGGTAATTGCAATTTCTGAATTTATGCAGGAATACTGGTGGATGTTTGTGCTTGGTGTTAGCTTATTTGGCTACACCTATAAAGAAATGCTTATTCGCAGTAGTGCAGTTAAACATTTTAATGATCGCATGATCTTAAAACTGCCTATTGTAGGCGATATTTTAAAAAAAGCAGCCGTTGCACGTTATGCACGCACCCTTTCCACCACCTTCGCCGCAGGTGTACCGCTTGGTGATGCACTAGACTCCGCTGCTGGTGCGTCAGGAAATATTATTTATAAAAATGCCATTCGAGAAATAAAAGCTGAGGTCAATGCCGGTAACCAAATGCACTGGGCGATGCACAACACCAAAGTATTCCCTGATATGGTAGTGCAAATGGTGTCTATAGGTGAAGAGTCTGGATCATTAGACAGTATGCTTGCTAAAGTCGCTAATATCTACGAGCAGGAAGTGGACGATGCCGTCGACGGCCTTTCAAGTCTTCTAGAGCCACTTATTATGGTCGTATTAGGCGTACTTATTGGTGGCCTCATTATCGCGATGTACTTACCTATTTTCCAGCTGGGCTCTGTGGTTTAGACCGTTTGGCAGTGTTGCGTTATTCTCAACTTGATGTGGTACACTGCCGCACATCTAGACATCAAGTACAGTCTAGTAAATAGGTACCGAGCGCGACTCGGAAGTTTCACTTAAATAAAAATAAGCGCACGACTTATGCACGACATTATTCACTTGATGCAAACACAATTATGGTACTGGTTACTGACAGTAGCTGTTGTTAGTCTTTGTATCGGTAGCTTTTTAAATGTGGTTATACTCCGTTTACCCAAAATGATGCAAAACAATTGGCAATCTGAGTGTCGAGTTTTACTTGCTGATGAGCTTAAAACGCCGCCAAGCACAGATACCGAAACATTTAATTTAGTCAAGCCAAACTCTCATTGTCCAAGCTGCAAAGCACCTGTCAAAGCATGGCAAAATATACCTCTGCTAAGCTGGATACTATTAAAAGGCAAGTGCCACCATTGCAGTGCGTCTATCTCTGTGCGCTATCCGCTTGTTGAATTAGTAACCGCAATACTAGCAACTTGGGTTGCTTGGCACTTTGGTGCAAGCCTTGAAGCTGTCCTTTATATCGTTATTACATGGGTGCTGGTCGCGCTCACGGTTATTGACATCGATGAAATGTTATTACCAGATCAACTTACTTTGCCAACATTATGGTTGGTGCTTATTGCCAGCAGTTTAGGTGTGGGAGTGTCTCCTGGCACAGCAATTATTGGCGCAGCCGTTGGCTACTTGAGCTTGTGGAGTGTGTACTGGCTATTTAAATTGCTGACCGGAAAGGAAGGCATGGGCTATGGCGATTTTAAATTGCTCGCTATTTTTGGTGCCTTGATGGGATGGGAAGCCATCTTAACCATCGTTTTATTGTCTAGCCTAGTTGGTGCCATTATTGGCAGTATACAACTGAGTGTTCAGGGTCGTGACAAAGCCACGCCGATTCCATTTGGCCCTTACTTGGCCATCGCTGGCTGGATCACCTTGATGTATGGCGAGCAGCTCCAGCATTGGTACGTTAACTTAATCATGTGATGAAAAACAATGCTAAAAACAAATAACTGGATTTTAGGGGTAACAGGTGGCATTGGTGCGGGCAAAACTGCGATCACCCAGCATTTACAACAAAAAAAGATTACTGTCGTTGATGCTGACATCGTTGCCCGTGAAGTCGTGGCTATAGGCTCGCAAGGACTACAGGCCATTGTTAATGAGTTTGGTAACAATATTCTCCTTGCAGATGGTGGGTTAGACAGAGCCAAATTACGAGCGATTATTTTTGCAGATGATCATAAAAAACAGTGGCTCGATGCGCTATTACACCCGCTGATACGTAACACACTGCTCACGCAGCTAAACGAAGCACAAAGCGACTATGTTATCTTGTCCGCACCGTTGTTATTTGAAAATGGCCTAGAACGTTATTGCGATGCCACTTTACTCGTTGATGCGTCAGTTGAAACACAAATACAAAGAACGACAAAACGCGATAATGTAGACCCTACTCAGGTAGAGCGTATTATTGCAGCGCAGATGCCACGGCAAGAAAAGCAGAAAAAAGCAGACTACATATTAAACAACGACCGTCCGCTCGAAGAAAGTTTGCAAGCGTTAGACACACTACACCAGACATTTTTAACTGAAGCAAAAATACAGCAGAAGCGGCACACATAAGGAACTGCGTCTTGGGTAAGTAGTCAAAATGACATAATTTAATCTACACTCAGCGTAATGATAAATATTGAATAAGCATTGAATGTGAAGGCAAAGAGGTACTATGGAACATCATTCCCCACTACTGCGTAAGTTTATTACTCTCGGGCGAGTCACTGCCGAGCAAATAAAATCTCGTCAGTCAGAAGCTAACACCACTGCTGAATTGATATGCCTCAGCTCAGGAATGAGTTCAAAAGAGCTCGCTGAAGAATGTTTGGAGTTGTTTAAAGTTCCTTACTTTAATCTAGATCATTTTAATGTCAGTGAAGTTCCACAAGCACTAGTCAAAGAAAAATTGATCCGCAAACACCATATTTTGCCGCTGGTACAAAAAGGTCGAAAACTGTATGTTGCAGCATCAGATCCCACTGATTTTGGTGCATTTGAAAACTTTGAATTTAGCACTGGGCTGCAATGTGAAGTGTTAGTCGCAGACTATAAAAAGCTCGAGACTAAAATCGATCAATTGTTTGATGCCACCGGCGGACTGTCGATTTCAGAGGCTGAATTTAAAGAGTTTGCTGATCTTGACGTTGAAGAAGAGCCAAAACCCCAAAATACCAGTGAAGACAAAGATGATGCGCCAATCATTGTTTACATCAATAAGATATTGATGGATGCGATAAAAAAAGGAGCATCGGATCTACATTTTGAGCCATACGAAAAGAAATACCGAGTGCGCTTTCGTATTGATGGATTGCTACATGAGATGGCGAGCCCCCCTAATACATTGGCAACACGCCTAGCTGCGCGTATCAAGGTCATGGCTCACTTAGACATTGCAGAGAAGCGAAAGCCTCAAGACGGTCGTATTAAACTCAAAATATCTGAGCGTAAAAGTATCGACTTTCGTGTTAGTACACTCCCGACCATGTGGGGTGAAAAAATCGTAATGCGTATTTTAGATTCTTCCAGTGCTATGTTGGGGATTGACGTACTAGGTTACGAACCTGAACAAAAAAAGCTGTATCTGGATGCGCTTGAGCAACCACAGGGGATGATTTTGGTTACTGGCCCAACGGGCTCAGGTAAGACAGTATCATTATACACCGGTTTGAATATTCTTAACCAACCAGAGCGAAATATCAGTACCGCGGAAGATCCTGTGGAGATAAACCTTGAAGGTATAAACCAAGTTCAGATCAACCCTAAAGCAGATATGACTTTTGCCAATGCCCTTAGAGCGTTTCTGCGCCAAGATCCTGATATTGTGATGGTTGGTGAGATCCGTGACCTTGAAACCGCAGAGATCTCCATCAAAGCAGCACAAACCGGTCATTTGGTATTAAGTACACTGCATACAAACTCAGCTCCAGAGACCCTTACCCGCCTTTTGAACATGGGTGTGCCAGCTTATAACGTAGCCAGTTCAGTCAGCCTGATCATTGCTCAGCGTCTTGCAAGACGTCTTTGTCCTAAATGTAAGACGCCAGAAACCTTACCTGACGAAGCACTACTGGGACAAGGCTTTAGCGCTGATCAAATTAAGGAACTCACCCTTTTTGCACCAAAAGGGTGTGACAGCTGCACCGACGGCTATAAAGGTCGAGTGGGTATTTATGAGGTCGTAAAGATCACCCCTGAGATTTCCCATTTAATCATGGAAGGTGGAAATTCACTGGAAATTGCTGAACAAGCGGAAAAATCAGGGTTTGATAACTTGCGCAAATCTGGTTTAAAAAAAGCAGCAGCTGGCGTGACATCACTGACGGAAATCAACCGAGTGACAAGCTATTAAACGCATACGGGAGCAGCCATGCATCGCATTCTTGTAACAAGAAAAAGATCACGATGTAAAATCGCTACTACCAATCAGCGAATCACTTGGGTGGGAGCCGTTTTACACGGCGATATTGTATAAGTGCTCGCGATGTAAAATCGCTCCTACCACAAATAAGCTACTCTGTGTGGGAGCCGTTTTACACGGCGATGGTATAAAAATCTCGCGATGTAAAATCGCTCCTACCACAAATCAGCGAACCACTCGTGTGGGAGCCGTTTTACACGGCGATGGTGTAAAAGTACTCGCGATGTAAAATCGCTCCTACCAATCAGCTAATCACTTGGATGGGAGCCGTTTTACACGGCGATTTTGTAAAAGTACTCGCGATATAAAATCGCTCCTACCACAAATCAGCGAACCACTTGGGTGGGAGCCGTTTTACACGGCGATTTTGTAAAAGTGCTCGCGATGTAAAATCGCTCCTAACACAAATAAGCTAATCACTTGGGTGGGAGCCGTTTTACACGGCGATTTTGTAAAAGTGCTCGAGATGTAAAATCGCACCTACCACAAATAAGCACCTAGCAATCAGCTATACAAGTTTTGTGGTACTTTCAATACATTAATGTGTACCGTTACTTCCTCGCGATCGTGATATAAATGCTTTGCTTGAATTTCGTAGTCAACATTGTATTTTTGCAGCTCTTCATGAATTAAAGTGAGACATTCATACACACTGTCAAAACGCTTTTTCATTGGTAGCTTTAAGTTAAATATAAGCTCACGAGCAAACGCATTAACTATCCAATCTACCATCAAGTCTGCGACTCGGGTGGGCTTCTCAACCATATCGCAAACCAACCAATCAATATTGCGCTTTTCTGGGCGGTACTTAAACCCATCTTCACGGAAGTGTTTCACTTGTCCTGTTTCCATCAAGTTTTCATTCATGGGTCCATTATCAATCGCAGCAACAAACATACCGCGGCGCACAAGCTGATACGTCCAACCACCCGGACACGCCCCCAAGTCAACTGCTCGCATGCCTGATCTCACACGTGTTTCTTGCTGAGCTTTTGGCACAAATACATGAAATGCCTCATCTAACTTAAGAGTAGAGCGGCTTGGCGCATCCGAAGGCATTCTAAGGCGCGGGATCCCCATAAAAAAAGGTGAATTGTTATCACTGAATGAATAACCCACATACGCTGTGTTATTCGCTAAAAACAGCACATGCAACACAGGTTTGGCAGACTTTACCTCACGAGTCAGTTTGTTTTGCTTTTCAAGCGCTTTTGATAAAGGCGTCGAAAACTTTTTACAGAATTTAGAAAGCTCTTTCCCCTCATTGGTATCCGGTGTTTCTACACGCAGCTCACCACACAAGGGGAAGTCCTGCACCGCCTCTTTTATCACACTGACTCTATCTTCAATCGGCATATCTGTTTGCAAAGTACCAACAAACCACTGTCTAGCAAATACCAGCTTTTTAAAGTCTATTTTCTTTGCTAATGTCTCAGCATCATTAGGCGAAAAACACTCAAACGTTACGTACGCAGTATTAGGTTTGGCTTTTACATAACCTGCAATACCATGCTTTGCAGCATAATGATTAATTTCAGCAGCGGCGTCATTTTCAAAACCACCACGACAATAGATAACGATACTCGACATCAGATTCTCAGTAAGACTTAATTAAAAGGAAGATTTAGTAGCTTGAATAATCAATAAGATCCAAGCTATCAAAAAACAGCTGCCGCCAATAGGCGTAATAGGGCCCAGCCACTTCATATTAGTTAACGCCAGTAAGTATAGACTGCCACTAAACAGCAATACGCCAGCGATAAAAAAGCCACCTACGAGCTGCACTTTTAGCCCCCATTTGATTAAAAATGCAGTCGCGATAATGGCAAGGCCATGGGTCATTTGGTACTGTGCAGCAGTATTAAAAATACCAATCGCATACTCGCTTAGACGGCCTTTTAGACCATGTGCAGCAAAAGCCCCAAGCGCCACAGACAGCAAGCAAAATACACTACCCACGATGAGATAAAGTTTAGCCATGACAGTGTTCCTTGATAAAGCTAGCAGCAATTGCTGCTGCATTGGCACGACTTTCAGCTTCACTAACACCGCTTACTTTACGCGGCTTTAATGAGTGATCACCATCTTTTAGCCACTTTACCGTTATTTGCTCTGGGAAGCACATCGCATCCACTTCAGTGCGGTTGCCAAAGGTATCCCGCTCACCTTGTAAAATTTGCATTGGGCAGTTTAGCTCAGGAAAGTGATCTACTCTCAGTTTTTCAGGTTTTCCCGGCGGATGGAACGGATAACCAARTGCCAAAACACCTTGAAGATTTACTGATGTCTCGCAAGCCAACATCGAAGCCATGCGCCCCCCCATCGATTTACCACCAATAAATAGCGGTAAATCAGGCTCGACCGCCGTTAAGACTTGCTCAAAGTAAGCGAGTAATTTTGGAGCACGTTCAGGCGGACGTTTTTTCCCTTCGCGTTTTGCTTGCTGCATATATTCAAAGTCAAACAAGCCCACTTGAACCCCCGCTGCAGCTAGTAACTTAGCCATTTCTTGCATAAAGTCACTGTCACTGCCAGCGCCAGCACCGTGGGCAAAAATAAATTGTGCCACTGGGTTTTCTGCATAGTGCCATTCAATATTTACTGTGCTCATAAACTATTTAACTCTTGTTCGTGTTCTACCATACCGAGCATCCATTCTTTGAATGAGACAATTTTACCCAGTTCCGATTGCGACTCTCTAAATACTAAGTAATAGGCGTTTTTACTTTCAAGGTGATGACTAAATGGAATAACCAGTCGACCCGCATCAATATCCGGCCTTGCCAGTACGCTATTGCCCAGCGCCACACCTTGGCCGTGAATTGCCGCCTGTAATACCATAGAAGAGTGACTGAAAATAGGCCCGGTATTGACCGCAACGTTTCTGACTCCCGCGGTTTTCATCCATGCCTTCCAAGCTCGCCGAGTAGTGTCATGCAATAAAGTATGTTGCGCGAGGTCGCTTGGCTGATTTAACGGCTTTGGACCCGTTAATAAAAATGGGCTACATAACGGCACGAAATATTCAGTATGTAATTTATGGGTTTGCACACCATTCCAGTTACCACGGCCATAGTAAATCGCTACATCTACATCGTCGGTTAATGAATTGTCATCATGGTCCTGAGCTTTTATCCGTACATCGATTTCTGGGTGCAATTCATTAAAATTACTGAGCCTTGGCACCAACCATTGAATCGCAAAGCTCGGCGTCAGGCTCACCGTCAGCGAGCCTTTTGCACCTCGCGCCAGCAATTTTTCAGTGGCATCAATTAACTGTGAAAAAATATCTTTTATATCGAGGTAATAGCCCTGCCCTTCCTCGGTTAACAGCAGCGAGCGGTTTTTGCGTAAAAACAACTTTAGCCCAAGATGTTCTTCTAAGATTTTAATTTGATGACTAACCGCTGCCTGCGTGACATACAGCTCCTCTGCTGCTTTGGTAAAGCTCAGATGCCGTGCCGCCGCTTCAAAGGCCTTTAATGCGTTTAATGGTGGAACTCGTCGTGACATTTATTCATGCCTATAAAAAACCCGCAATACGCGGGCAATTAATATACCCAAGCAATCAAGTCACACAAGATTGCTTGGCTATAGATTATAAATCAGCAGCACTGGTGTCCAGTGGCGCAAAACTTTTAACAAGCTCATCTACTGCCTTCATTTGCTGTAAATAGCCTTCAAGCTTAGCAAGCGGCAGCGCACAAGGGCCGTCACATTTTGCTTCATTTGGATTTGGGTGCGCCTCAATAAAAAGTCCAGCTAATCCCAGCGCCATACCACTTCGAGCAAGTTCTGCTGCTTGAGCACGACGGCCATCAGCAGAATCGCTACGGCCACCAGGGCGTTGTAGCGCATGTGTCGCATCAAAAATCACTGGTGCCATACGCTTCATGTCATCCATTCCCAGCATATCAACAATGAGGTTATTGTAGCCAAAGCTACTTCCACGCTCGCACAAGATCACCTTGTCGTTACCAGCTTCATTAATTTTTTTAATAATGTGGCGCATTTCGTGTGGCGCTAAAAACTGAGGCTTCTTCACATTTATCACCGCGCCAGTTTCTGCCATCGCGACAACCAAGTCAGTTTGACGGGCTAAGAAGGCAGGTAATTGAATAACATCCGCAACTTCTGCTACCGGTTTTGCTTGAAATGGCTCATGTACATCAGTGATCACTGGTACATTAAAAGTCTTTTTGACTTCTTCAAAAATCTTTAAGCCTTCTTCCATGCCAGGGCCACGGTAAGAATTGATTGACGAGCGATTGGCTTTATCAAATGACGCTTTAAATACGTATGGGATCCCAAGCTTACTCGTCACTTCAACATAATGCTCTGCGATTTGCATYGCCAAGTCACGTGACTCAAGCACATTCATACCACCGAACAGTACAAACGGCTTATCGTTAGCAACCTCACGTCCCGCGACGTTAATAATATCTGTATTCATTTTTTATCCTTTAGCTACCAATCACACGAAGCAATTGTCCGCATAACCAAGCCATATATGTACCAAGCGCATAGCCAAGTACCGCTAATAACACCCCAACCGGCGCAAGCGCGGGATGAAATGCCGAAGCAACTACCGGGGCTGATGCTGCACCACCAATGTTTGCTTTACTGCCAACAGCAATATAAAACACTGGAGCTTTAATAATTTTAGCTACAATAAATAATAGCCCGACGTGCACCGCCATCCAAATAACACCAATAACAACATACTTGGGCGCTTCCACAATCTTGGTAATATCCATGTGTAAGCCTATCGTTGCAACGAGTATGTACAAAAAGCTTGAGCCTATTTTTGACGCGCCAACCGCTTCATACTGGCGAGCTTTGGTGAACGATAACGCCAACCCAATCGTTGTCACTAATACAATGATCCAAAAAAGCTTGCTGTGAAGTGAAAATTTCTTTAGTTCTGGATAGTTAGCGCTGAAAAATGGCACAAGTAAATCAGCAGCAAAGTGCGCTAACCCCGTAGCACCAAAGGCAAATCCAACAAGGATCATAAAGTCTTTTAACTCTGGACGTCTTGCATGCTCAGCCTCAAACGCCTGGACTTTGTCAATCAGTCGGTTGATTGAGGAGGTATCTGCACCCGTTTTAGCGTCAATTTCTTTATTTCGCGCCGCCATATAGAGCAAGCACGCCATCCACAGGTTTGCGACAACAATATCAACCGTTACCATGATGGTGAAGATTTCTCCGCCTGCACCATAAATCTCTTTCATAGCCACCATATTGGCACCACCGCCAATCCAGCTTCCTGCAAGCGCAGCCATACCGCGCCATACGGCTTCTGGACCAGTTACACCGAGTAGTTCTGGCATCAAGGTAGCAGTAAGTAAAAGCGCAATTGGACCACCAATCACCACACCCACCGTTCCCGTCAAGAACATGATAATTGCCTTTTTGCCTAACCCAGCGATAGACTTAAGATCAATGCTTAAAGTGAGCAATACTAAACAAGCAGGGAGCAAATAATACTTTGCAACGGTATATACATCATTGTTATTACCATCAACGATACCAAATGTGTTGAGCAATGACGGTAAAAAATAACACATTAATAGCGCGGGAATATACTTGTAAAACTTCGCCCAAAAGCCACTCTTTTGGCTAGAGGTGTAAAAAACGAAGCCTAGGATTACGGCCAACAGTCCCATAATGACCGCATTATTTGTAACAAGCGCAGTACTTTGCTCCATAACTCCTCGCTGTTATTATTTTTATGACACTATTTTTAATGCAGAATATTGTTATGATCGGCCAACTCTTTTATTTGGTGTTGGATCACTTCAATAGTCGGATCGTCAGGACATTCATCAATAAAAAATTGCAAATCATCCTTTGCCATTTTTGGGCAATTTAATTGATTCAACAAATAACCTCTATCACGGCGTTCATAAGGATCATCGCCTAATATATCCATTAGTTGTTCAACACAACTCAACGCATGACCAAACTTTTCTACTGCAATAAAGGCCCATTTTTGCTGAGATAGGTATAGCTTTACGGATTCTTCGTTGAAAATCAGCTCCATTGGTTCTTGATCTTGCTCTTGGTCTTTTTTACTTTCATTCTCCGGCATAATATACCAAGTTTGATGACCAGAGCTTGGTTCAACGACATATCCTTCTTCTTCACTCAGTGCAACATGAACAATAATTTCACCTTGACTTAAGGCCAAGCTCGCATTGAGTTTTGCGCGCTCAAGTAGGTGAACTAAAATAAGTCCTAGTGCAGTATTTGTTCCGCTGCGCATTGAAAGTGCATAACATACGCTGTTGAGTTTGTACTCAGGAACGTCTTGACTACTGCCACTAAATAACCATTGAGTATAAAAAGCATCTAAAACGCCATCTAAACACTTATGCTGGTTTTTTTGTTTTTGGCGGATCTCATCCACGGCAAATTCAAGTTCAGCTAACTGACATAACGTTTCATTGGTGTCAGCTTGTGCATCCCAACTTTGCTCAGCCTTGATACAACGGATCAAGGGTGGGTAGGAAAATGCATCTGAATTGTCATCGAGAGATAAGTCATTCTCATCTAACCAGATATCATTCTTCATAGAATTCAGTTTCTCTTGAATGCTTTTATTAAGAGCGACTAGTTTACCACTTTTTGTCATATTGCCAAAAGGCGTAAAAAAGTAATCCTAGTCGCGAACTAATTAAACCGAATCTCGGTTAATTACAGAGGTGCTATAGAAGCGCTATGATGTCGGTTAAAAAAGCAAGCTTTGCTTGCTAACAGCCAAGTGTGCGATTGCCAGCAATACAAGCGTTGCTGTACCAAGGGCTATTATTTTTATTTTCTTAGCGCCTGCTTTTGCAATCACAAAACCAAGTGCTATGTAACCAAACACTAATATAATTTTTTGTAACAACCAAGGCTGCTGCCCCGGGCTCAACCCTGCAGTCACAGCTAGAACAACAGCAGTGATCAGCAATAAAGTATCAACACTGTGACTGGTAATGAACACGCCTTTATTTGCTGCTAACTTGCCAGAACCCAAGCGTGAAAATGCACGGGTGTAAAACAGCACAATACTCAATACCACAAACAATAAATGCGTGTGTTTTAACGCCATATAATCCATAAAAATCTCTAGTCAGGGAATCGTTGTAAGATTGATTCTAACTCATTTATACAGCGATTGAATACATCTACGAGTGTAGGATCAAAGTGTTTACCTCTTTGTGCGGTAATTTCGCGCAGTGCGTCTTCTTTGCTCCATGCTTCTTTATAACAGCGCTTGTGACGTAGTGCGTCATATACATCTGCCAACGCTACAATCCTGCCGTAAAGGTGGATCTCATCACCTTTTTTCCCTTTAGGGTAGCCACTACCATCCCATTTTTCATGGTGATCTCTAGCTATCAACGCGCCAGCACTGACAATTTCTCGGCGTGAGTCTTTGAGTAATTCAAACCCTTTTTCTGTGTGGGTCTGCATTACCTTCCATTCTTCATCTGTAAGCTTACTCGGTTTGTTTAAAATGGCATCGGGGATCCCCACCTTGCCGACATCGTGTAGAGGTGATGCCATTTTGACAAGCTCTGCCTCTTTGTCGGACAAACCTATTTCCTTAGCTAAGGCATGACACAGATAAGCCACCCTTTTCACATGATTTCCTGTGTTTGTTGAGTGTAACTCCAACGCTTCGCTCAAGCGGATCACTAATTCTTGCTGGGTATCTTCTATTTCAGCTTGAAGCTGCACGTTTTCGTATGCTAACTGCATATTCTGCGCAAAAATATCAATCAGGTGTCTTTGCGTTTCAGTTAAAAACTCAGGGATCCCAGACACAAACAGCATCGAAGCGTGATTATAATCGCTAGAACAATACGCAAATAGATAATTATCTTTATAAACAATATCTTTTTCTTGAAGCGCTTTTAGGCAAGCATCCATTTGGTCACTGCTTAGCACTTCAGCGATAGGTTTACCCTCGCTGCTTTCAAACTCACCGCGCCCTGCAAACACCACTAACTGGTCATTGCTTTGTCCAGCTTCTTTACCTGCTGCAAGGGAAGTTGCATACATTGCCTGATCAACAGTGCCAAGGAGCGACGTCAACTGCTGGAGCACTCCTTCTATAAAGCTCTCGATTGAATGTGTCGCGAAAATATCTCGAGATGCTTTAATAATTTTTTCCAGCCCCTGTCTAGATTGGTCAATAGCCAGAATATCTCGATACGAACGCAAACTCGACATCACGACGGTAAAAAGCTTTTGCGCTGTCAGTTCAGTTTTTGACTTGTAGTCATTAATATCATAGTTGACAATCACTTGGCGCTCCGGCGCTTGGCCAGGCTGCCCCGTTCTTAGAATGATACGGATGTGGTTGTTCTTGGCCACTTCACGAATGTACTTAGCAACTTGTAAGCCGGCATCATCGCTTTCCATCACCACATCAAGCAGTACAACCGCTGCATCAGGGTGACTATCCACAACCTTTTTTGCTTCCTCGCCGGAATAGGCACTAATAAACTCGAGCCGTTTATTCTGAAACTCAAAGTCACTGAGCGCCAACTTAGTCACCGCATGCACCTCAGGTTCATCATCAACAATAATGACCTTCCAAGTACCAACCTTTTCGGGTTCTACTACATCAGCGGGTTCATCTGAAAACAAAAAATCATCCATATTGCGGATCCTATTGAAGCGCCTAATTCTGGTGTGGATTCGTGGCTTTTAAGGCAGCATTGCCAACGTCACTCTATCACACCCTGCCATATCTTTTATGGTAAGTATATTAATATACGCCATTTCTGCAAAAAACTGACGGATCTTACTCGCTTGCTCAAAGCCATGTTCGAGTAGTAGATAACCGCCAGCGTTTAAATGCCTTTTGGCGCAGGTAATAATATGAAAAATATCAGCATAGCCATGCATCTCAGCGACTAACGCACTGCGCGGCTCAAACCTAACGTCGCCTTGAGATAAGTGGTGATCTTCCTCATCTATATACGGTGGATTACTGACGATAAGATCAAACTGCTGCTCAGCCAAAGCGTCGAACCAGTCACTTTGTAAAATGGTCACGTTATCAAAGCCTAACTGAGTTTGATTTTCCTTAGCTAACGCGACTGCTGCCGCTGAAGCATCAACCGCGGTGACTTCCCATGAGGGGTATTCACTCGCTAAAGCTAACGCAATTGCTCCAGTGCCTGTGCCTAAGTCTAGCACTTTTGCATCATTTGGCATGGTCAGTGTGAGTACATGCTCTACTAATGTTTCTGTATCAGGTCTTGGAATAAGTGTGCTGTTGTTAACCTTAAGCGGTAAGCTCCAGAACTCTCTTTGGCCGGTAATGTGTGCAACTGGTTCACCGGTGATGCGACGTTTGATGTAAGTTTCGAACAATGATTGTTGCGGCTTTGAGAGCTCCGCTTCAGGCCATGTAAAGAGGTAAGTGCGGTTTTTTTCAATGACGTGAAGTAACAGCACTTCACTGTCTAGCTTTGCTGATTCGGAGTAGTCATGCAGTTGTTTGGTTGCCCAAGCAATAGCCTGGGCAATAGTGAGCACTGACATCAATCGCCATCACTCATTGCTGCAAGTAGGTCGGCCTGATATTCAATCACAAGCGGATCAATAACCGCACCAAGCTCTCCCGACATTACTTCGTTTAGGCGATAAAGTGTTAAATTTATGCGGTGGTCAGTAATACGCCCTTGAGGATAGTTATAGGTACGAATACGCTCAGAGCGGTCACCGCTACCTACTAAGTTACGGCGCTCAGACGCTTCTGCTGCGGCTCGCTTTTCGTCTTCAGCTTGTTGTAAACGAGCGCTCAGTACTGACAAGGCTTTAGCTTTGTTCTTATGTTGTGAACGCTCATCCTGACACTCCACCACTACACCTGTTGGTAAGTGCGTAATACGGATGGCAGAATCCGTTTTGTTGACGTGCTGACCACCGGCACCTGAAGCACGGAAAGTATCAATTTTTAAATCTGATGGATTAATTTCTATGGCTTCGGCTTCTGGAATTTCTGCCATCACCGCCACTGTACACGCAGAAGTATGTACGCGACCTTGCGACTCTGTTTCAGGTACTCGCTGCACTCGGTGCGCACCAGACTCAAACTTAAGTTTACCATAAACGCCGTCACCACTAATATTTGCGATCACTTCCTTATAACCACCATGCTCACCTTCGTTAGCACTGATGATTTCTACGCGCCATTTTTGTGTTTCCGCGTAGCGGCTATACATACGGAATAAATCACCTGCAAAAATGGCAGCTTCATCACCTCCAGTGCCCGCACGCACTTCTAAAAACACGTTATTATTGTCTTTTGGATCTTTAGGTAACATTAGTACCTGGAGGTCATCTTCAAGTGCTGCAATAGCTGCCTTGGCTTCTTTGTACTCTTCCTGCGCCATTTCTCGCATATCTGGATCTGAGTCTTTTAGCATTTCTTCTGCAGTTGCTACGTCTTCCTGAGCCTGTTGGTAGGCTGTAAACGCTTTAACTACATCTTCTAATTCTGAGAACTCTTTAGATAAGGCGCGAAAGCGGTTCTGATCGCTAATTACCTCAGGTGAGCTTAGCATGGCTTGCACTTCTTCATAGCGCTCTACTAAGGTTTCTAACTTACGATATACAGACTCTTTCATTAACTGTTATTCCTGCTCAATTCCTAATGTTTGCTTAAGTTGCGCTAACTTGTCGATATTACCTTCTTTCGCGGCCTCTTGAATGGCGCGTGTGGGTGCATGGGTTAGTCGATTACTCAGCTTATTTGCTAATTCGATAATAATTTTTTCTGCGTCTTTGCCCGATTGTAGCTGATTTAACGCTTYTTCTACGAGCTCATTTTTTATTTCTTGTGCACTTTGGCGATATTGCCGAATGACATCTACGGAGTGCAGCGAGCGCTGCCACTCAGAAAACTCTTGGGTACGAACATCAATAATTTGCTGCGCTTCAATAGCAGCCTGCTCACGGCTTGCCAAATTTTCATTCACAATGGCCTGAAGGTCATCAACAGAGTAAAGGTAAGCAGCATCTAGCTCTGATACCTGACTTTCAATATCGCGAGGTACTGCAATATCGATAAATAACATTGGCTTGTGTCGACGCTTTTTAAGCGCCTGCTCAACCATACCCTTCCCTATAATCGGCAAAGTACTGGCCGTGGAACTAATGACAATATCGGCATCAGGTAACGCCTCAGGAAGCTGTGCCAACGAAATCACACTCCCGCCTATTTCTGTTGCTAGGTTTTGCGCACGCTCAATGGTTCTATTCGCAACAGTAATAGATTTAGGGTTATGCTGCGAGAGATGTTTTGCTACCAGTTCAATGGTTTCACCAGCCCCTATCAGTAATACCTGTGTTCTGTCTAACTGGCCATAAATGTGCTTAGCTAAATTTACCGCGGCATAGGCGACTGAAACAGCACTGGCACCAATGTCTGTCTCTGTACGCACCTGCTTTGCCACTGAAAATGTTTTTTGAAATAGTCTCTCAAAGGTCGGATGAATAGCTTGATGTTGCTTTGCTGTACTAAACGCCTGTTTGATTTGCCCAAGGATCTGCGGTTCACCGAGCACCAAAGAGTCCAGCCCACAAGCCACACGCATTAAATGGTTTACGGCATCTTGGTTCATATGCACATAGACATTTTCCGTTAAGGCTCGTTGCTCTATGTTATGAAACTCAGATAGCCAATTGAGTAATGCTTGGGGATCAGCAGACTCAAGGCTACAATAGATTTCGGTTCGATTGCAGGTCGACACAATCACAGATTCTTTAAACTGCGAAGAATGTTGGAGTTGGTGCAATGCTTCTGTAAGCTGTTCTGGAGAAAACGCCACTTTTTCACGTAATTCTACAGACGCGGTTTTGTGATTGATACCAAGTGCGATGATGGTCATAGATGCCAGTATTGCTCGAGCCCTGCTTTAAAGTCGGTAATTTTACCAAAAATCAATCGAATATGGAAAGTAAGGAAAGGCCTTTGAGACAACTTCATTTGATTTTACTCATATTTTTATTAATTTTAACAGGCTGTGCGCAACAATTACCTCTGCAAAATGCGGCACAAGACTGGCGTTCTAAGCTAAAACAACAAAAAAATTGGCAAGCTCGAGGTAAACTTGCATTCATTGCTCCAGACAATCGTCAATCAGCCAACTTTAATTGGTATTTAAAGGAAAACAAACAAAATCTGATCTTAACTAGCTTTGTCGGCACCCGTATATTTGAACTTGCTGAGCTAGACACACACTCTGAACTGACCTTTGAAGACAATGTCCACAAAGGTATGGACAGTAGTGACTTAGTCAAACGCTTAAGTGGACTGTCGCTACCTGTAAACCAAGCTCCACAGTGGTTAACTGGACAAGTTCAAGCACCAGCCAACAAACTTGATGATCTTGGTAGAATAAAAAACACACAATGGCAAAGCCCATCAGGCCGAGTGTGGCAAATCACCTATCAACAATATAAAATGCAAGATGGCATGTGGTTACCGAGCCGTATGAAACTCTCATCGACCAACATTGAGGTCAAAGTATTAATCACTTCATGGCAGTTCAAATGAAGACTCTGACACTAAGCGCTCCGGCAAAATTAAATCTTTTTCTGCATATCAACGGTCGTCGAGAAGACGGCTACCATGAGCTAGAAACTTTATTTACTTTTTTAGATTTTGGCGATGAGTTAGCCTTTACACTCACCGACACCAATCAAAATATCATTATTACTGGCGATACTGCGGATATCCCACTTGAGCAAAACCTCATTTATAAAGCCGCTAAAACACTCGAGCCGTACAAAAAAGTTACAGCAGGAGTCGAAATCCACCTAAATAAAAAACTACCTATGGGTGGAGGGGTTGGAGGGGGCTCTTCGGATGCAGCAACCACATTGCTGGCACTAAATACACTTTGGCAATGTCAACTTACTATTTCAGAACTTGCAAAAATAGGCTTAGGTTTAGGTGCGGATGTACCTGTATTTGTCGAAGGTAAAACAGCCGTTGCACATGGTATTGGGGAGCAGCTTGAGCCAATGGATATTCCACAAAAATGGTATTTAGTGGTTGCCCCGCCGGTTCATGTCAGCACAGCATTAATCTTCACGCATCCAGATTTGCCTCGTGCTACTCCTAAGCTTAAAAACGGTTGGAAACTCTCGGATACAGGCAATGACTGTCAAACTCTTGTCAAAAAGCTTTACCCCGAGGTTGAAAAGACCCTCACGTGGTTGCTAAAATATGCACCAACCAAAATGACTGGTACTGGAGCTTGTTGTTTCGCGGAGTTTGAAAATCGTGAGGCAGCGCTGCGTGTGCTCGAAACTCTACCATCATCTTGGCAGGGCTTTATTGCCCAAAATACAAGTGAGTCAATTTGTCATCGACAATTACGCGCTTGGCAAAACTAGAAGTAAATTGTTTAAGTTAGCTTGTTTTGACTTTTTTATTTCATGGTCATTGCATGTTAGTCCAAAAAAATTCAGTGCCTGAGGAACCCTACCGTGCCCGACATGAAGCTCTTCGCTGGTAACGCAACACCTGAGCTAGCTCAAAAAGTTGCAAAACGTTTGTTTATAGAGTTAGGTGATGCCGTTGTTGGCCGTTTTAGCGACGGTGAAATTAGCGTTCAAATCAACGAAAACGTTCGTGGTTCAGATGTATTCATCATCCAATCAACATGTGCTCCTACAAATGATAATTTAATGGAGTTAATCGTCATGGTTGATGCGCTACGTCGTGCATCTGCTGGTCGTATCACAGCCGTTATTCCTTATTTCGGTTATGCACGCCAAGACCGCCGAGTGCGCTCTGCTCGTGTTCCAATTACTGCAAAAGTGGTAGCAGATTTCCTATCAAGTGTTGGTGTTGACCGTGTCCTTACTGTTGACCTACACGCAGAACAAATCCAAGGTTTCTTCGACGTACCTGTAGACAATGTATTCGGAAGCCCTGTGCTTATCGAAGACATGAAAGAGCGTAAGTTTGAAGATGTAGTCGTGGTTTCACCTGATATTGGCGGCGTTGTTCGTGCTCGTGCGATTGCAAAACTGTTAGACGACAAAGACCTTGCTATTATAGATAAGCGCCGTCCGCAAGCTAACGTTTCTCAAGTGATGCACATTATCGGTGATGTAGCTGGTCGTGACTGTATTATCGTCGATGATATGATTGATACTGGTGGTACACTGTGTAAAGCTGCTGCTGCGCTTAAGGAACATGGTGCAAAACGCGTATTTGCTTATGCGACTCACCCAGTGCTTTCAGGTAATGCTGCTGAGAATTTACGTAACTCAGTGATTGATGAAGTTATCGTAACTGACTCAATACCTCTTTCAGATGAATTAAAAGCACTCGATAACATCAAAGTACTAACACTTGCAGATATGATGGCTGAAACTATTCGTCGTATCAGCAACGAAGAGTCTATCTCTGCGATGTTTCAACACTAATCAGCAATAAAACTGATTAGCCAAAAAGCACCTCTGGTGCTTTTTTTGTTTTATAGGTTTCATTGCAGGTGCGTTAGTGGTATATTGGCGCGCCTTTTTTAGGCAGGGAGCTTGGTCGCGAGCTCTCTGACATATTAACTTAAATTATTTTGGAGACATCCATGTCTGTATACAAATTAGACGCTGAAGTACGTTCTGACCTAGGTACTGGTGCGAGCCGCCGCCTACGTCGCGCTGACAAAGTTCCTGCAATCCTATACGGTGCTGGTAAAGATGCAGTTTCACTAACTCTTGACCACAACAAAGTATTAAAAGCGCAAGAAGACGAAGGTTTCTACACTCACATCCTTACGCTAAACATCGGCGGTGAGTCTGTTGAAGCAATTCTTAAAGATATCCAACGTCACCCGTACAAGCCTAAGATCACTCACTTAGACTTCCAACGCGTTGATGCTTCACAGAAGCTACACACTAAGATCCCTGTTCACTTCATCAATGAAGAAAAAGCAGCGAAAGGCGGTAACACTATCGTTCACCAACTAACTGAAATCGAAATCACTTGCCTACCAGCAAGACTTCCTGAGTTCATTGAAGTTGACGTAGCGAATGTAGCTGCTGGTGAAACTCTACACCTATCTGATATCACACTTCCAGCAGGTGTTGTGTCAGTTGAGCTGGCTAAAGGTGCAGATCACGACCAAGCAGTAGTTTCAGTAAACGCTCCTAAAGCAGCTCCTGCTGAAGAGTCTGCTGAAGACGCAGCTGAGTAATTATTCAGGTGTTAGCACCTTGAATAATATTCAAATGCTTGTGGGCCTGGCAAATCCAGGCCCCGAATACGCAAACACCCGTCATAATGCTGGCGCATGGTTTATTGAAGAACTAGCCAGACGATACAACTGCCTCCTTAAACCAGACTCTAAGCACCATGGCCTTACTGGCAAAGTGCTCATCAACAATCAAGAGTTTAAATTACTGATCCCTACTACTTATATGAATTTGAGTGGTAAAGCAGTCTCGAGTCTTGCCAATTTTTATAAAATCCCCGTTGAGAGTATTCTCGTTGCTCATGATGAAATGGATATTGAACCCGGTATTGCCAAACTTAAAAAAGGTGGCGGCCATGGTGGTCATAATGGTCTAAAAGACATCATAGCAAAAATGGCAAACAACAAAGAGTTTATGCGACTACGTGTTGGAATTGGCCATCCAGGACACAGAGACAAGGTAACTGGTTGGGTCTTAGGCAAAGCCCCACAAGCGGATCAAGAAAAAATTGAGGCCGCTGTTGATGAAGCAGTCAGATGTATGGAAATACTCGCAAAAGACGGTGTGTTAAAGGCGCAAAATAGACTACATTCATTTAAACCGTAACAGTTCACTGCTGCGACTTAATTGAGTCATACCTAAGCTTCTCGGTTCGCGAATGTGGATTGAGATAATACGGTAGAAATTTAGGAATAAACACTATGGGTTTTAAATGTGGCATTGTTGGTTTACCGAACGTAGGTAAATCTACTTTATTTAATGCGTTGACTAAAGCGGGCATTGAGGCCGCAAACTTTCCTTTTTGTACTATCGAACCGAATACCGGTGTAGTACCTGTACCAGATTCTCGTCTTGATCAGCTAGCTGAAATCGTCAACCCTCAGCGTACTATCCCAACCTCTATGGAGTTTGTAGATATTGCAGGTTTGGTTAAAGGTGCATCCAAAGGTGAAGGTTTAGGTAACCAATTTTTAGCAAACATTCGTGAAACCGATGCTATCGGTCACGTTGTACGCTGTTTCGAAAACGAAAATATCGTACATGTAGCAGGTCAAATTGATCCAGCTGAAGATATTGACGTTATCAATACTGAGTTGGTGCTTGCGGATATGGATGCGGCTGACCGCGCTGTATTGCGTAACGCAAAGAAAGCCAAAGGTGGCGACAAAGACGCAAAGTTTGAGCTTGTGGTACTTGAAAAAGTAAAAGCACACTTGGATGAGGGCTTAACACTTCGTTCGTTAGAGTTAACTAAAGAAGAAGCGGCAGCAATCAGCTACTTAAACTTCTTGACTATCAAGCCAACCATGTACATTGCAAACGTTAATGAAGATGGTTTTGAAAATAACCCTTTCCTTGACAAAGTACGTGAAATAGCTGCTGCTGAAGACGCCGTTGTCATTCCTGTGTGTGCTGCGATTGAAGCTGAACTGTCTGAGCTTGACGAAGAAGACAAGAAAGAGTTTATGGACGACTTAGGTCTTGATGAGCCAGGGCTTAACCGCGTTATCCGTGGTGGTTATGAACTGTTGAAGCTGCAAACTTACTTTACAGCAGGTGTTAAAGAAGTGCGTGCATGGACTATCCCCGTTGGTGCAACAGCACCACAAGCCGCAGGTAAGATCCATACAGACTTTGAACGTGGCTTCATCCGTGCACAAACTATCGGTTTTGATGACTACATCGAATTCCGTGGTGAGTCTGGTGCAAAAGATGCAGGTAAAATGCGTCAAGAAGGTAAAGAATACATCGTTAAAGATGGCGATGTGATGAACTTCTTATTTAACGTGTAATCGTTTTAGCGATACGACATACCATAAAAAGGAGCTTAGGCTCCTTTTTTGTATCCCAAACCCGAAAAATTAATGTGAGATCAGACTATCTCGCTAAATAACCACTGCTTTGGGTAATTGATGTATTTCTCGCAGCCTGTTTTACACAATACCCTAGCTTAAAATTCAATCGGCATTGTTAAAGATTTGCAATTCCCCCTTAGGATTTGATATAAAAACAAGCCGTTTCGCTTAATTTATCTGCAAACAAACTGTGATAACTGATTTTTTGCAAAAAAGGTGTTGACGGCTTGGGGGCATATACGCATAATACGCCCCGCATCAGCGATGATGAGAAGTTAAAAAGATGGCTATGTAGCTCAGCTGGTTAGAGCACATCACTCATAATGATGGGGTCCCCTGTTCAAATCAGGGCATAGCCACCATATTTTAACTACTACCAAAACTCATCTAGCTAGCAAAAATATGTGCGAAAGTTTCGGGATTAACAGTTGTCTAGATATAGACGCTGGATTTAGGTTCCAATAACTAATGCAAAAATATGTGCGGAAGTGGCGGAATTGGTAGACGCGCTGGATTTAGGTTCCAGTATCTTCGGATGTGAGAGTTCAAGTCTCTCTTTCCGCACCATGTTCTTTTGAATCAGAACTAAAAAAGATTTTATTTCGTTGGAGTATCGCCAAGCGGTAAGGCAGAGAAGAGAGAGGTTTTGATCCCTCACTCATTCACCCCCAGATTCAAATCCTGGGTTCAACAATTTAAGTTAGATTTGAGTTTTCGTTGGAGTATCGCCAAGCGGTAAGGCAGCGGGTTTTGATCCCGCCATTCCCAGGTTCAAATCCTGGTACTCCAGCCAACAATGCGGAAGTGGCGGAATTGGTAGACGCGCTGGATTTAGGTTCCAGTACCTTCGGGTGTGAGAGTTCAAGTCTCTCTTTCCGCACCATGTTCTCGATTAGAACTAAAATAATCAAGTTTTCGTTGGAGTATCGCCAAGCGGTAAGGCAGAGAAGAGAGAGGTTTTGATCCCTCACTCATCCACCCCCAGATTCAAATCCTGGGTTCAACAATTTAAGTTAGATTTGAGTTTTCGTTGGAGTATCGCCAAGCGGTAAGGCAGCGGGTTTTGATCCCGCCATTCCCAGGTTCAAATCCTGGTACTCCAGCCAATGGCTATGTAGCTCAGCTGGTTAGAGCACATCACTCATAATGATGGGGTCCCCTGTTCAAATCAGGGCATAGCCACCATTCTTTAAATGCAGAAGTAGCGGAATTGGCAGTTGTCTAGATATAGACTCTTGATTTAGGTTCCAATAACCAATGCAAAAAGATTTGCGGAAGTGGCGGAATTGGTAGACGCGCTGGATTTAGGTTCCAGTATCTTCGGATGTGAGAGTTCAAGTCTCTCTTTCCGCACCACGTTCTTTTAAGTCAGAACTAAAAAAGATTTTTTCGTTGGAGTATCGCCTCGACACGAAGTGGAAGCGGTAAGGCAGAGAAGAGAGAGGTTTTGATCCCTCACTTATCCACCCCCAGATTCAAATCCTGGGTTCAACAATTTAAGTTAGATTTGAGTTTTCGTTGGAGTATCGCCAAGCGGTAAGGCAGCGGGTTTTGATCCCGCCATTCCCAGGTTCAAATCCTGGTACTCCAGCCAACATTCTGAAGTTGAGAAATTGGCAGATGTCTTGAAATAGACGCTGGATTTACGTTTCAAATACTCCAGATAATACAATGCGAAAGTTAAGGAATTGGCAGTTGTCTAGATATAGACGCTGGATTTAGGTTCTAATAACTAATGCAAAAAGATTTGCGGAAGTGGCGGAATTGGTAGACGCGCTGGATTTAGGTTCCAGTATCTTCGGATGTGAGAGTTCAAGTCTCTCTTTCCGCACCATGTTCTTTCAAGTAGAATTAAAAACACTTGAACTTACCTCTATTGCTGGGTATCGTCTCGACACGAAGTGGAAGCGGTAAGGTGGCCTAAATCAAATCTAGGCTAAATAAGATTTGAACTTACCTCTATTGCTGGAGTATCGCCAAGCGGTAAGGCAGCGGGTTTTGATCCCGCCATTCCCAGGTTCAAATCCTGGTACTCCAGCCATCTCTTTGAGATGCAGCTAAGAAAAATGTAATGTGCGGAAGTGGCGGAATTGGTAGACGCGCTGGATTTAGGTTCCAGTATCTTCGGATGTGAGAGTTCAAGTCTCTCTTTCCGCACCATTTATATCATCTTTTATACCCTTCATAATATATCCAATTAATACTGCATCGATAATATCGAATCATCTGCTATTGATAACCTAAGAACTATTGTTACTGCTGAACAATATGAAACTATCATCGCGATAAACTCGTTTTAACCTGAGGTTTCGATAAGGGATGTTCCAACTCATTGTTACTAAAGCACAACTTAGTTGTTTCCTTGTCTAGCCAGAGGGTTTTACAAAGATGTAGAATTTAAAGGCAAAGCGAAAGATTGTGCGACCGCTCTTATCCCTGTTTGCCCTTTTCTTAGGATGTTTACAAACAAATTAAAAGCCCACGCCCCCCATGGCGTGCTTAAGTACTTCTTTTTTTAGCGGCCCTGCTTTATTCGCTACATTCAACGCGAAGTTTCGTAGATGCTTTAGTGGTGTGACTTGATTTGAAAACCCAAAATAACACGCATCCATCATACTCATCATCAAGAGATTGTCTTTTCTACGCTTAGATTCGTAATGATTAAGTGCGTTGCTGTCACCTATATCTTCACTAGGCTCCAACGCTTGGGCAAGCGCTACAACGTCTTTGAAGCCAAGGTTTACGCCCTGCCCCGCTAATGGGTTAATAGTGTGTGCTGCATCACCTACTAACACTATTCGCTCGGCAACATAAGCATTGGCGTGCTGTCTGGCAAGTGGAAATACAGCGACATCTTCAATTTCAAAATCACCCGGTAATTCAAAAAATGCGGACTGTACTTCTTGTTTTAATGCTTGCTTGTCTAATTGCTTCAGCATCTTGAGTTTATTGCCATTGTCATACCAAATTAAATTGGCGTAGGGGTACTGCATGGGCAGAAATGCAATAGGCCCAGATGGCTTAAATTGCTGCCATGTTTTTTCTTGCTGTGGCGCATCTAATTTAATGAGCAACCCCATGCAGTGTTGATCATATTGCCACCCAGTAACACCAATGCCACTCAATTGACGTACGACCGAGCGACCACCATCTGCTGCGATCAATAAATCAGCAGTATAGTTTTGTTGTGAATAATGGATTGTAATTGAATCATTGTCTCGGGTTATGTGAGTAGGGAGTCCCTCTGGCGACACTACTTTAATATTAAATTCGTCAAACTGCTGCCAAAGTGCAGCCTGGATCAAGTTATTTTCAATTAAATGCCCTAAATGTGACGCATTTAATTCTTCACAATCAAAGAGTAATTGCCCAGGCTTATCCTCGTAGGCTTCTAACTGCTTGTAAACGGCTGCTCTGGTATTTCTTAGTAGCGGCATAGCGCCAAGTTCATCTAATAAATGCTCCGAAAAACGGTTGATTGCCGACACCCGAATATCGACCTTATCACTTGCCAACACTACGTCAGGTGATATCGGTGCATGTTCAATCAGGGTAACGTCAACACCTTGCTTAGCTAACTTCACCGCACAAGCAGCACCTACCATGCCGCCTCCCACTATCAGAGCCTTGTTTTTCATGCCATATTCCCGTTATTAGAGTCTTTGCGCATTGTAACGCATATAAAAACAGATGTTTGCTTAAAACGCACTGTATTGATCCACATTTTGAAAGTTAAAATCTATACTTGGCTTGACAAGATAGGTCATATAAAATACGCGTCCTTTAGGCATAATGATATCACTTCAGTATCGTCTGCCCGAGAAAGCGTAGTGCTAAACACCGAGTTGTAAACGAGGCAATATTTAAATGAGTAAAAAACTGCATATTAAAACCTGGGGTTGTCAAATGAATGAGTACGACTCCCAGAAAATGGCGGATCTTTTGGATTCAACAAATGGCTATCAGCTCACAGAAGAAGCTGAACAAGCTGATGTGATCCTACTCAATACTTGTTCGATTCGTGAGAAGGCGCAGGAAAAAGTATTTCACCAACTTGGTCGTTGGAAACTATTAAAAGACACAAATCCAGATCTCGTTATCGGCGTAGGTGGCTGTGTCGCATCGCAAGAAGGTGACACAATTCGACAACGTGCTCCATTTGTTGATATCGTGTTTGGTCCTCAAACCTTACACCGCTTGCCGGAAATGATTAAGCAGGTGCAGAGTAAAGAAGGCTCTGTTGTCGACATTTCGTTCCCTGAAATTGAAAAGTTTGACCGTTTACCTGAGCCAAAAGCTGAAGGTCCATCGGCATTTGTGTCGATTATGGAAGGGTGTTCTAAGTACTGTACGTTCTGCGTTGTACCCTATACCCGCGGTGAAGAAGTAAGCCGCCCGTTAGACGATGTTATTTTAGAAGTCGCTCAGCTTGCAGAGCAAGGCGTACGAGAGGTAAACCTATTAGGTCAAAACGTAAATGCGTATCGTGGTGAAATGCACGATGGTGAAATCTGCTATTTCTCTGACTTGCTACGCTATGTTGCTGCAATTGACGGTATCGATCGTATTCGTTATACCACTTCTCACCCAGTAGAATTTACGCCGGATATTATTGAAGCGTACGCTGATGTGCCTGAACTTGTTGACCATTTACACTTGCCAGTACAAAGCGGCTCTGACCGTATTTTGAACTTGATGAAGCGTGGTCATACCGCACTTGAATACAAGTCAACCATTCGTAAGCTACGTAAAATCCGTCCAAATTTGAGCATGTCCTCAGATTTCATTATTGGTTTCCCGGGTGAATCAAACGCAGACTTCGAAGCAACGATGAACCTTATCAATGATATTGGTTTTGATATGAGCTTTAGTTTCATCTACTCGGCACGCCCAGGTACACCTGCCGCGGATTTACCAGATGACGTTGCTGAGTCTGAAAAGAAAGAGCGCCTGTATATTCTACAAAATCGTATCAACCAAATGGCGCAAGATATTAGTCGCAAAATGCACGATACCGAGCAACGTATCTTGGTTGAAGGCCCATCGAAGAAGAACCCTATGGAGCTTCGTGGTAGAACCGAAAATAACCGCGTTGTAAACTTTGAAGGCCCGCATTCTGTGATCGGCCAATTCGTCGATGTACGTATTACTGAGGCGTTACCAAACTCGTTACGTGGTGAGCTTATCCGAACTGAAGCTGAAATGGATTTACGTCGTGACGTAAAACCTGCTGATATCTTAAATAAAGCGCCACAAGAACCTGAAATTAATGAATTAGGTGTTGGTACTTTTACCCCCTAGCATTTTTAAATTGCGCGCTAGCTCCGGCTAGCGTCATTTTTATAGGAAGACATTTTGAGTAATCAGATTAAGAATATAGAAATTTACTTAGAACCCGCAGATAACCACCGCCTTTCCTCTCTTTGTGGTCCGTTCGACGAAAATTTAAAACAAATAGAGCGTCGCCTTGGAGTTGAAATCGCCCACCGTGACAATTGGTTTAAAGTGACCGGGCAAGCAGTAACAGCAAAAGCTGCTGTGGATATTCTAAAATCTCTATATGTTGATACTCAGCCTGTGAAAGGAAAAATGACAGAAATCGAGCCAGATCAGGTTCATCTGGCAATCACAGAAGCGAATGTATTGGAACAAGACGCTCCAACCGTGTGGGATAAAGAAGTCTATATTAAGACTCGTCGCGGTGTAGTTAAGCCCCGTAATCCAAATCAAAGCCAGTACGTCGCCAATATCTTAACACACGATATAACCTTCGGTGTCGGCCCTGCCGGTACGGGTAAAACCTACCTTGCGGTTGCAGCAGCGGTTGATGCGTTAGAGCGACAAGAGATCCGTCGTATTCTACTTACTCGCCCTGCGGTTGAAGCAGGTGAAAAGTTAGGCTTCTTACCAGGTGATTTAACACAAAAAATCGACCCTTACCTTCGTCCACTCTATGACGCACTATTCGAGATGCTTGGCTTTGAAAAAGTGGAACGTTTAATTGAAAAAAACGTCATCGAAGTTGCACCTTTGGCATATATGCGTGGTCGAACACTTAATGACGCTTTTATTATCTTAGATGAGAGTCAAAACACCACCTCAGAGCAAATGAAAATGTTTCTAACTCGGATTGGATTCAATTCAAAGGCGGTAATAACTGGCGATATCACGCAGATAGATTTACCTCGCGGCGCGCGCTCAGGTCTTCGCCATGCAATTGAAGTACTCAATGACGTAGAGGAAATTTCATTTAATTTCTTCAAATCTCACGATGTAGTTAGACACCCAGTTGTAGCTCGTATCGTTGAAGCATATGAGAAGAAAGAAGAGCAAGAACGTTTTGCTAAAGCTGAAAAACAGCAAGCAAAACAACAATCTTCTGAGGAATAAACCATGGACTTAATGCTAGATTTGCAAGTGGCTTGTGAGTTTGACAACTTGCCATCCGAAGCACAATTCCAAGTATGGGCTGAACACGCATTAACGCAGTTTCGCAAAGAAGCAGAATTAACGATTCGCATCGCTGACGAGCAGGAAAGCCAAGAACTAAATAGCCAGTACAGGGGCAAAGATAAGCCAACTAATGTATTATCTTTTCCATTTGATGCACCACCTGGGATCGAGTTACCACTTATTGGTGATTTAATTATCTGTCCCCAAGTGGTATACCAAGAATCCGTAGAGCAAGAAAAAACCTTTCATGACCATTTCGCCCATATGGTTATCCATGGTTGCTTGCATTTACTTGGATTTGACCATATAAATGAAAAAGACGCGGTAGAAATGGAAACAATAGAGAAGCAGATTCTCGCTTCTTTGCATATCGCAGATCCATACAGAGACGATTGTTAAAATAACGGAGCAGACACAACTAATGAGCGACGATAACTCGCAAAGTAGTCAGGGTTCTTCTGGCAAGACCTGGCTGGGACGCATCACGCAGATGCTGCAAGGGGAACCCCAAAATAAAGAAGAACTGGCTGAGGTCATTGCTGATGCGCAAGAGCGCCAGCTGATTGACCCAGAAACCAAGGACATGATGGAAGGTGTACTCAGTGTATCAGAGCTGAAAGTGCGCGATATCATGATCCCGCGTTCACAAATGATTACACTAGATGTGGATGAGCCGCTCAGTGCTCAACTACCTATGATGGTAGAATCTTCACACTCACGTTTCCCGGTGATTTGTGAAGATAAAGATCACGTAGAAGGCATCTTACTTGCTAAAGACCTCTTACCTTTGATTTTGCGTGAACAGAGCGATTTGCCATGTATCCGTGATTATCTGCGTCCAGCCGTAGTCGTGCCTGAAAGTAAACGTGTTGATACGTTACTCAACGAATTTCGTCAAAAGCGCTACCATATGGCTATCGTGATTGATGAATACGGCGGTGTATCTGGGCTGGTTACCATTGAAGATATTCTTGAGACCATTGTTGGTGAAATAGAAGATGAACATGATGACGACGAAGAACAACAGGATATTCGTCAGCTATCCAAACATGTTTATACCGTACAAGCTCTTACACCTTTGGATGAATTTAACGAGTTCTTCAAAACCAGCTACGATACCCAAGAGGCAGATACCATTGGTGGTATCATTCTTCATGCGTTTGGCCACATGCCAAGCCGCGGTGAAACCATAGACATAGATCCCCTTCAGTTTAAGGTTACTAACTCCGATAACCGGAGGATCTTACAAATTCAAGTAAGTGTGCCTAAATCTGAACATGTTGAAGACTCTAGTATCTAACCTGAGTAACCTCGCAAAAGATAAGTTCGCATGGCTGTCACTATTTTCTGGCTGTGCACTTACTTTTGCTTACTCCCCTTTTGGTGTTTGGCCCGTTGTCTTTGCGAGCTTGCTTATCGCTGTTTGGCTTACCGATAAGCCTGATCCAAAACTTGCGGCTAAGTATGGCTTTCTATTTGGTTTTGGCTGGTTTGCCCTTGGTATCAGCTGGGTACATGTCTCTATTGCCGAATTTGGTGGTCTTCCTTTAGCGATCTCTGTACTGTTAATGGCGCTACTTTGTGCTTACTTGGCGCTCTACCCAACATTAGCATTTATTTTTGCCAGCTACTTTACTCACACACCATGGCAACGGGTGCTCGCCCTTATTGCTGGCTTTGCGATTACTGAATGGTTACGTGCTCACCTATTAACGGGCTTTCCGTGGCTTAGATTTGGCTACACCTTAACAGACTCACCACTGAATACTTTAGCTCCTTGGGTTGGTGAGTTTGGCCTGACATTATTAATTATTCTAGTGGTAACTAGCCTGTATTACTTACTTAAACAACGCGCTATATATCTAGCTATTGTAAGTTTTTTGGGTATTTCAGCGCTTTACAGTGTTCCTTTAATCCAGGGCACCTTAAAATATTCAGGAGACGAGGTCACCACTTTGCTTGTGCAAGGTAATATCAAACAAAGCCTACGTTGGGAGCCTGAGCAGTTTTGGCCAACCATGTCTAAATACCGAGATATGACTAGGCCAAATTGGCAAGGCGTTGACCTAGTTGTGTGGCCGGAAGCTGCGATTCCTGAATTTGAAGATATAGCTTATCCATTTTTAGAAAATCTAGACAAAGCCGCAACCTTCAACGGCACAGCTTTGATTACTGGTATTCCCGATTATCAATTTGATACTAGAACCGCGTACAATACGCTGATAACGCTTGGTAAAAAAGAAAAAGAAGATAGCGAAGGGCAATATCACTATCTGCACAAAAACCGCTATCAAAAGCATCAGCTGCTACCTATTGGTGAGTTTGTACCATTTGAAGACCTACTACGTCCTATCGCACCTCTGTTTAACTTAGCGATGTCGTCGTTTACTCGAGGTGAAGCGGTACAGCCTAATTTACTTGCAAATGGCTTACATGTACTACCCGCAATTTGCTACGAAATTGCGTTTAGCGAGTTGGTAAGGGGCAACTTTACCGCGGAGTCAGATATCCTATTTACTGTGAGTAATGACGCTTGGTTTGGTGACTCCCATGGTCCACATCAGCATATGCAGATCGCTCGCATGCGTGCCTTAGAATTGCAGCGGCCATTAGTCCGGGTAACGAACAATGGTATAACTGGTGTGTACGATCCACTTAGTAAAGTTCAGCATGTCATTCCACAATTCGAAGCGAATATACTGAAAACTGATGTGAAGCTAATTAATGGAGTGAGCTGGTATGCAGAGCATGGTAATCGCCCTATCTGGTTTATTGTCGCTTTTATTGTACTAATATTGACCACCGCAAAGGTCAAACCTATGGTGCTTAAACGGTTTGAACGCAACTTTTTATAGTTGCGGTGTTATACCTTTCGCGATATAAAATCGCTCCTACATGCAGTATATAAACTCTGGTAGGAGCCACTTTATGTGGTGAGATCTTATTAAATCGCGATGTAAAATCGCTCCTACATACAGTATGTAACTCAAGTCGGCGCCACTTTATGTGGTGAGATTTTATTAAATCGCGATATAAAACCGCTTACATGCAGTGTATAAACTCTGGTAGGAGCCACTTTATGTGGCGAGAATTTACTAAATCGCGATGTAAAATCGCTCCTACATGCAGTATGTAACTCAGGTCGGCGCCACTTTATGTGGTGAGACTTTACTAAATATCGCGATGTAAAATCGCTCCTACATTCAGTCTATAAACTCAGGTAGGAGCCACTTTATGTGGCGAGCTTTTGTGCCGTATCGCGATGTAAAATCGCTCCTACACTCAATATATAATCTCTGGTAGAAGCCGCTTTATGCGGCGAGCTTTTATCATATCGCGATGTAAAATCGCTCCTACATGCAGTCTATAAACTCTGGTAGGAGCACTTTATGCGGCGGGACTTTACTAAATCGCGATGTAAAATCGCTCCTACATTCAGTCTATAAACTTTGGTAGGAGCACTTTATTCGGCGAGCCTTTATTAAATCGCGATGTAAAATCGCTCCTACATTCAGTCTATAAACTCTGGTAGGAGCACTTTATTCGGCGGGACTTTACTAAATCGCGATATAAAACCGTTCTTATCTGTACTACCTAGCTCTAGGTAAAGATAGGCTAACATTACTCACAAGGTATAATAACACTCACTTTCAGCCCGCCTAATTCGCTGTGCGCTACTGTGATATTGCCACCGTGCAATTCAACCAACTTTTGGCAAATGGATAAACCCAGACCTGAACCACCAAGATCTCGACTACGAGACTTATCACACCGGAACAAGCGCTCAAACAAACGCCCTAAAGCTTCATCGTCCACTCCAGGACTTGAATCTTCAATGACACAGTAGAGTTGCTGATTTCGATAGCCAATATCCACGGAAACTTCACCTGGCTTGTCGGTATAATTTACGCTATTGCGAGCTAAGTTATTAAATACTTGAGCCAGCCTTGTTACATCAATGTCGATTTCCAGATCGTCTGGAAGTTCAATATTGGCGTTAAATTCAAGCCCTTCATCCGTCACAAAATCATCAATATCTTCTACAAAGCCAATAAACGCTTGTTTGGCATTGGCACGCTCTAATGCAAGATTAAGACTGCCAGTATCGGCCTGCGCAAGTTCGTAAATATCTTTGATTAAAGTGTTAAGCGTATCGAGGCGGCGGTTAAGCACTTTGTAGCTCTGCTTTGGGTTTYCCACCAAATTATGTTCCAATGATTCAATATGTAGTTTAAGTACAGTAAGCGGCGTTCTCAATTCGTGGGATATATCAGCAAGAAGTTGCTGTTTTAAATCCAAAGCTTTGTTAAGTAATTGTTTTTCCAGCTCCAGTGCACGACGTTTGTTTCTCGCTAGTAATAAAAACGCACTCAAGAAAATAATTAAAACACCGACTCCGGCTGCCGTAACAATTTGCTGGATGCGCTGCTCGGCAAGCTCAACCTCACGTTGTGTTTTTAGACTCTGTAACTCAAACTGGTTTTTCTGATACTCTGTATCCAATTGATAAGCAAGCGCTTTTTGGCTAGCTTCTTTTTCTAACTGAGAGATCTTGGATTCGGTATATTGCAACTGATAGTTAAGCGCGGATTCAAAGTCACCTTGTGCACTATAAGCGTCTTTTAAGACACGCAATGCGGTTTCTTTGAGGCCAAGATATGCTTCTTCTTCAGCAACGATCTGCTTCATGCTTTCAATAAAAAATTCAGCACGCTCTGGCAACACAATTTGTGCATACGTTGTCATCGTTTCTTGATAAAGAACTTTACTTTGGATAGGGTCGATAAGCTCAAGTGCCTGCTCAACAAATACTTTGGCTTCTGTTTTGTTGCCTTCTTTGAGTTTAAGCTCAGCAAGGTTGCTCTTGGCCCAACCTTGATTTCTGGTATGTTTATGAGACTCGAAAATTTCGTAAGCCTTTTCAAACGATGCTTGCGCTTCATCAAAGCGCTTAAGTTTGATTTGCTCACGACCGATACGGATCAAGGTATAAGCCGAGTAAACTACAGCTCCACTTTCAAGGTCGTAATTATAGGCTGTTTGATAGGCTTGAAGGGACTTCTCGTGATCCCCAATCACCTGATGGGCTCCACCTAGGTTATAGTAAACTTGGGCAAGTAGTGACGTATTTTGGTGTTGTTGGCTTTTCAACACCGCAATGGACTGCTGCAATAATTTAAGTGCTTTATCTGGTAAAGAAAGGTCGGAATAAACATCAGCTAATTGCGTGATAGACGAAACCTGTAAATCCGCAAACTCATATTTTTTTGCCACTTCAATCGATAACTCATAACTCTCTATGGCATCTTTATAACTACCATTATTTTTGTAAGCACCCGCACGGAACCGATAAGCATGGCATAACAACCGATGCATATTAAGTGCAGATAGCTGAGACACAGCTAAGTCTAAATAGCTAATCGCATCGCTGAACTTCCCCTCTTTGAGCATGAGGTCCCCATAGGTCAACGAGTACTTTGCCTCATATTGTGGCAAATGATACGTAAGCAATATTTGCTTGAAGCGCTCAGCCCAGCGGTGCGCATCCTCTAATTTAAAATCATTTTTTAATGCGACGGTTACTTTATGGTGTACCTCTGCTATTTCTTCAGGCGCAAGAGTCGATTCAAGCACCAAATCAACTTTTTGCAGAGCTTGCTCACGAGTTTCTTTTTGCTGAAGCTCTTTGATGAAAACTTCATATAAACGTTCATTTGCTTGACTAAATGGTGCTAACAACACACATATCCAAAGCAAAGTTATTTTAATATATGACACCATTTTGCCTTTTTAATTGTCGCTCAAGTCGGTTTAGTTTAAAGGGAGTAGCCATGACAGTACACATTAAAAAAGCGGGTTGCCCCGCTCTTTTGAATCAACACCAATAAGGTTCAGATAGCATTGAAGATTGCCGGCTTTGTTCCATGGCACTCACTAAAAAATCAGATTTTTGTTTTAGCCACACTTGTACTTCTTGTAATGCGTCAGAATTTTGGTTTTGGCAAAGTTGATGCAAATAAGCCAAGGTTTCAAGTTCATAGATGCCATACACCACATCAATCCATGGCGTTCTAAATGCTTTGCGTGCTTCTTTATCGTAAAGTTTGCCTAGGCAATTGCCACTAAGCAGCGTGTTTTCTAGTTTTGTTCTCACTTGTAAGTAATCATATTCTGATAGCGTTTTTTCTTGCGGCAACAGGCTTTTCAACGCTTGCCAATCTTTATCGAAAAGTTGATTAGCAATATCAGTAACTGGCAGCTGCGCTGCGCTCAGTGCCTTTTGATCCCAATTTTTACGCCAAGCTCTATCAACCAACCAGCGCGTCAACGAGAGGATCAACCGGTTATAACGGGTACAATGAAATAAGTCTTCAATGTCCGTCGGTGTTGGCTGTACATCCTGTAAATCGGTGATCACATGAGCTAACTCAGGAAATTGATTTAGCTTTTTATAATAAGCATGACGCTTTGAAGTATAAGTTTTAAGGTGGATGGCATTCTCAACCCAAGCTAACTCTGACAACAACCACTTCAACTCATTGCGAATACTCTCAGTTAAGCTTTTATCCACGATATCATCAAATAGCCAAAACGCATGACGAATAAGTGAGATGCCATCAATGACTCGCTTAAGTGTTTTTAAGCTCGGTTTATTGAAATAACACTGTTCATGCTTTTGTACAAATTGGATCCCGTAGCTTACCGTCGCGATGAGTGCTTGCTCTTGCGTCGCTTTAGATTTAAGAGGTACAAAACCTATAAATTTATTTGGTTTCAGCGGCTTGTCGTCCGCTATTCGATAACCTCTAGCTGCTTTAGAGTATAACCCTAAGCGCATACCTGCTTGTTTTATCAGGTGATCAGCCAAAAGAAATAAATCCTCTTTATTTCCCTCAATTAATTCTATCTCGAGCTCATTGATTGGCTCAATTTGGCCGTTCGCGGCGATCTCGCCTTTATCTAATACCGCTTCTATCTTAGTACCAGAGTCCGTCTCCAATAGCCATGTACGACGAATAAAGTTAGTACTGAAGATCGGGAATATATTCTGCGCAATGGATTCCAACTGCATGCCATGAGGCCAAATGTTAGCATCAAAAGCATGTAAGTCTGGACGCCCTGACTGAATAGGTAAGTTATATTCAGGCCGCTGATGTAACCCACCAACAACCTCTCCTGCAAGTTTAATTGTTTGTTCACACTCATCGTTACAACAACGAGTTCTTAAACCAATATCTAGCGCTCGTAATTCACGATTGGGCGTATCAAAGTAAGCATTCGTTAAATTTTTAGCGGGTTTGTTGGTGACCGTTTTTGCAAACTGTGTGAGAAGTGCAGGGATCAGCGGAACTTCATTATCTGAAACCAAGAATTTCAGTTCTATTTCAGTGTCCATTAGGGCAGTGTTTTACCTATTTGTCTACGGGAAGATCAAAATATACAAAGGAAGCCGAGTTTGCAATCTTTTTATCTGATGAAAATCCCGCTAAATATGTGCTAAATCAACAAATAGTTTGGATAAATTCGCTAAATGTCGGGATTTTTGATACGTAAGCTTAGCTCTCACGCTTTAGTAATTTCCAGTATGTAATCAATTATTTCGGCTTATTCAAAATAAACAAAGCCTTGCTATTAAGCTGTGAAATCCCTACTATTTTGTAAACTTTACCACCCTAAGAATAAAAGGCCCACGCATGTTCAACCTTAAGCAATTTATCATTGCGAGCCTGCTCTTAACAAGCTTTACCATTTTTGCTGAAGAGCCTGCCGACACTACCCCAGCAAACCCACCGCAGCCAAATGGCTATATAAGTGACAATC
The DNA here is from genome assembly GCF_003934235.1 of Pseudoalteromonas sp. J010. Taxonomy (NCBI): domain Bacteria; kingdom Pseudomonadati; phylum Pseudomonadota; class Gammaproteobacteria; order Alteromonadales; family Pseudoalteromonadaceae; genus Pseudoalteromonas; species Pseudoalteromonas sp. J010. The sequence continues at coordinate 104,904 of NZ_RDBW01000001.1, forward strand.
TTTATATTTTCATGCACACAGGTCCAAGTAAAAATTATCGGATTTTAGGCTCTGTGGATGCAGGCACACCAATCACTATACTCAGTGGCGCTGAAGATGGATTTGTCCAAATTAAAGATGACAAGGAAAGAGAAGGCTGGGTAGAGAGTAAGTTCATTACCACTGAGGCCGGACTAAAACAACAGCTTGAGAACCTGAATCAAACGCTGGTTGATACTCAAACAGCACTCAATGACGCTCAGCAACAGCTGCCCACCTTACAACAAAATAATACCAATTTACTTGCCGAAAACGTAGCGTTACAAGAGACCATTTCCGGACTTGAACAGCAACTTCAAGATGAACGCTTGTCACAGCAGCAAAAAGTCCAAAAAGAACAGCACCAGCTGCTGACTTACGGAGGTATCATCGGGATTAGTGGCATCATTATCGGTGTGATCCTGACACTATTTTTATCTCGTAGAAAGCGCTACGATGGCTGGTAACTGGTTATATACCTATTGAGGTTAGATAACTTCGTCACTGACGGTGCATCTAAGCTTTCTTGTCAAAATTAATGGGGTGAATTGCTCAATTCGCCCCACTCTAAATACAGTTCTAAAAATAACCTTTCTCTACTCCGAATATCAGCGTATTAAAAAGCCCAACCAAGTAACATGGATATATCGTGCAAATTATGCTCATATTGAACTACACCTGTGTTGTCATATTCTTTTGATTCTTTAATATTCAAAAGAGAGTATTCCAAACCAACATAGAGATTATCTGTTAGTCGATACTCAACACCTATCGAGGTATAAATATCATTACCGCTATCACCTGAACTATTGCTGCCTGTAGGAACCAACTGTGCAGGGATCACATCTTTGTATTGCCAATGTGCCATTCCAACTCTTATATTTGCATTAATATTGGTAGACACCTCAATCTCTCCCTTAATCCCCAACCGTAGAGATTCAGTATCAATAGGAAACCTGGCTCTATATGAGTAGTCATATGGGTTTTGATAGATTCCAGAGTGTGTGTTAGAAACGTGAACGGGGTATTCAGCTAATGACTCTCCATGAAAATACTGTGCGATTTCAAGTGCTAAACGATCTGTAAGCCCAACACCGAGCCTTAGCCCCCATGAATCAGAATTAGCGGATGACGCACGCTTATATCCTAAATCAGATTCTTGCTCGGCATAAAATTCATTATTGGCTTTACCAAAAAGTACTTCTGAGAATATGGCAATATCAGCCTTCGCGTACATAGGAAACGATAGTACAGCCAGTCCAAATAATTGTTTTTTCATTATCATATCGGTGTTTAAAGATTAAAAAGGAGGCAATATTTAGTTTGAAATATTGAAGTGAAAAGCGGGCGAAAGTATACACTGAATATAAAAAATTTAAACAAGGTGATGATTGAAATTTTGGCGATACTTTTTAATTTAAAAAGTTAAAGAATAAATAAAGGCCGGAAAAATTCGGCCTTTATTTATTCCATCTAAAACGTATTAGAGTGAACTCTTTGCATTAATTTCCCCCCAAATGCCAGACTCAGTAACTCCTTGCACTTTGACCTTATCGACTTCGAATACAGGCTCTTTCCCTTTTGCTCTTTGCTGATGATAATCAGCCGTCACCGCCAAGATAGTGGGAGTAAGACGCACGATGGCAGTAACGTTCACCACCGTCATTAAACCCAATGCGATGTCGGCAAGATCCCATACCTGTTTTAGCGTTGCCGAAGCGCCCCACAACATCATAGACAAGTAGCATGCGGTGTAAATTGAACGGCCAACTTTATTATCCAGATGGAATAAGTGTAAGTTACTTTCAGCATAGGCGTAATTTGCTACTACGGAAGTAAAAGCAAATAAAGTGATTGCTGCCGCGACAAAATACACGCCCCCTGCGGCAAAGTGGGATGTCATCGCAGATTGTGTAAGGCGTATACCTTCCATCTCACTGCCGATATCGATATCGGCTAAGAGAATTATCACAGCGGTACAGCTACATAGTACGATTGTATCAAAGAAGACCCCTAGCATTTGAATATAACCTTGAGTCACAGGGTGGTTGGGTATCGGCGTCGCACTGGCTGATGCGTGCGGCACACTTCCCGCTCCAGCCTCATTTGAATAAAGGCCGCGCTGAATACCATTTTTAATGGCTGCACCAAGAGCGCCAGCTCCCGCTTCTTGCAAACCAAAAGCACTGCGCAAAATATCTAACAGCATGCCCGGCACTTGCGAGTAATTTATCACTGTGATGACGATGGCAACGAGCACAAAGACTAATCCCATTACGGGCACCACTTTTTCGGCAAATCTAGCAATCGCTTTAAAGCCACCAAGGATGATTGCACCTGCAAGTACAGTGATCACAATACCCGAGTACCCAGTTGGGATATTAAATGCGTAATTAAGCGCGTCGGTAATGGTGTTCGTTTGCATTGCGCTGAAGGTAAAGCCGTAGCCCAAAAACAAACACAGTGCGAAGCATACGGCCAGTGCCCTACTACCTAGCCCCATTTGAATATAATAGGCAGGGCCTCCTCTAAATTCGCCTTGACTATCACGTACTTTATAGACTTGACCAAGCACACTCTCAGCAAAACCGGTTGCCATCCCCAAAATAGCTATCATCCACATCCAAAATATAGCGCCACTACCGCCAAGAGAAATAGCGACCGCCACACCTGCCAAGTTCCCAGTACCGACCCTTGCGGATAGCCCGGTACATAATGCTTGAAAAGAACTGATATTATCTTTATCGCCTTTGCTACTGCCTTTTAATAGGCTAAACATGTGGCGAAATTTAACCACTTGTATTCCTCGCAAAAGAATAGTGAACCAGAACCCTGCAAATAACAGGATATAAATAAGTATCTGGCCTTCTCCCCATAAGAGCCCATTGATACTCTTAACTGCACTTTCAAACATAGGCGGTTCCTATTTTATTATTATTTGCCATTTATCTAGTATTTTTTAACGGTTATTTAAATGGACTCCAGCAATCATACAACGCACCGAGCCACCTGCGGCTTCAATTGTCGGTATATCAATAGCTACTAGCTTAGCTGACTTTTCAATGACAGTAATTTGCTCTGGGAATAGCGCCCGATAAGCCGTAGTAGAAAGCGCAAGTATGCGACCGGTGCTCCCTTGCAACTCAATCGCGTTGCCACAAAAATGTTGGATTTGCTCATAAGATAGCTCAATTAGCGTGTGACCGCTTTGCGTTAAACAGGCAACAAGTTTTGTCCGCTGATGTTCAGGCACCATATCTAGACATATCATGGCGAAGTCGGTCGCAACACACATTAAGACATTAGTGTGATAAACCGATACTTGGTTTTTATCATAGGCATTAAATATCTCGGCTTGTAGCCCCAATTGCTGACAAACCTGATTAACTAAATCTGTGTTGGTGCGCTTAGACTCTACCGCATAGGCCACTTTTGTTTGATGGTCGATAACCATTGAGCCGGTGCCTTCAAGGAATATTTCTTCAGCGGTTAGATGACTATAGTCATTGATATTTGTCACCTGATACTGAGCACGTAAAAAATCGATAATGTCGCTGCGCACTTCAAGCCGTCGATTTGGTGCATACATAGGATAAATCGTCAATTGACCATCACTATGAGTCGAAAACCAATTGTTAGGAAATACTGAATCAGGAGTCTTCGTAGAGGTGTCCTCAAATAAGTGCACTTTCACGCCAGCTAATTCTAACGCGTGCACTGCATTACTGACCTCAACATAAGCTCTATTGTTAGGGTTGTTTTCGCTACAAGCTTGCTGAAATGCGTTATCTTGCATGGTTTGGGGGTTTGAAGTGAAATGGTGTGGGCGGATCATCACCACCGCTTGAGGTGCCTGGAATACTGTTGTCATACTGCACTCGTTATTTTGCTGTTGTCATATTCCTCACCAGTGTAACCAGCCTATAAACTATTTTAAATGCTAAAGTGTTCGAAATTTCAGCGCATTTCTCACCAACAAAACAGAATAAAAGCCGGTAATGGTAAGCYCCTACTGGCTTTTATTCTGTTTTTTGCACGCGCCAGACAATCACCTCATCACCTGACTCGCATCACAATTTATTTCATTGTCATTACATGCAATATCTTGCAAACAAACTTGCAACGGTTGCAGCGGTTGGTTTGCCATGCTGCCAGTCACCGCCTTCAACACCACTACCTGCAATATCCATATGTACATACGGAATTGGCAACTCGGCGTTACAGCCATGCTTGTCTAAACCACCAACAATTGCCAAAAATGCCATTGGGAATTGGTGACCTCGAGCTGTCACGGCCGATGGTGCGTTGTTGCTCGATAGTACATCGTCTGCCAGGGTGCGTGGTTGGACAAAATCATAATCTTCGCGTCGGCTGCGGGACACTTCTGCGCAATCAGCCCACAGGTCACCCATATCTGCAATCTTGCGAGATACTTGCGCTGCTCGTGCAGGACCATTCTCAACGTAAGCACTGTAAGGGCCCATTGCGCGTGCTGCGTGACCTGTTAGTGTTGCAACCGTAAAGATCTCAGGGTTTTTCTCACCCAGAGCTAAATCTTTTGCCTCGCTGAGCAAGTCGCCCATTGCCAAGCGTCCTTCCGCATCGGTATTACCAATACGAACGCGAACCCCTTCCCTGCTCTCAATGATTTCATCTGGTACGAAACAGTCAGAACCAATCGAGTTACGAACCACGGCAAGGTAAGCAATAACCTTAACGCCTTTTGGCTGATACTTAGCAACTGCTTCCATAAAACCAACCACTGACGCCGCACCACCTTTATCTCGGCTCATGCCCGCCATGAAGCCACCTACTTTAAGGTCGGCACCACCGGTATCGTAAACAAGACCTTTACCAACAAAAATAAGAGTACGCTCAACATCACCTTCAGGCTCGTATGCCATTTTTACAACACGAGGGTGATGGCGTTCAACGGCGTAAGACGCACGCGCCACAGTACTGAGTAGAGGATACTGCTCATCCATAATTTTACGGTCAGCGATAACCTCAATGCTTACCGCAGAACCTTGGAACAGCTCAACACAGTAGTCAGCAAAACGTGGCGGTGCCATGCGCTCAGGCTCGGTACCACACAGATCACGCGCAGCATATTGGCCAGCCGCGATTGCGCTCAGTTGATCGCAGCTTTGTGCTGATGCTTCAAAAACATAAATAGCCTCGATTGGTTCAATCGCTTCACCACGGTACTCACGTGCCTCTAGTGGCTGCCATAGGCCTTGGCATGCACCTAAAAAGCTTACAGCACGAGCATTTTCGTAACGAGCATCGGCAGGCACATTAACAACAGCAAGCACAGGCTTTACAGCACCTGCTGCTTTTGCTTCTAAAATGCCGGCTTTTGCTGCCTCAAAGAAACGGCGCACATCATCATAATCTCTATCAAGTGGCCCAGTAGGTGCAATCACTAAACGGTTGCCCGGAACTTTATCTGAAACAAGTAAGCTTGCCTTTTGAGCAATACGTGCATCAACGGCTAAAAATGGCGCTGCAACTTCGTCGAGCTGTGCACTGCCGAGATTTTGGATATCATGAGTAACAACAACGATAGCATCAGCATCGCTTTCAAATAAGGTGTTGCAAGGTAATGCAATTGGAAAAGACATAAAAACGGCCCTTTTCTATATTAGAATTAGGGCCGACTATAGGTGATTTATGAATAAGTTCCAAGGGAACTACGATATATCACGGGCTTCATCTGGTTTTGCTTTGGTTTTGCTTATCACCGACCAAGCTTCTAACATCACCAAAATACTGACCACCAGCACGATAACATCAAGCACAACCAACAGCCAGTTGCCTTTTTGATAGTATTCCCCTAGCTTGATCACACCAGCAAAGAACGCCATTACCAGTACGAACACCATTGGGATTAAAGTGTACTTGGCGGGACGCCCTAATTTGATAAGGTACACTGAGATAACCAGCAGAGTTAAGCTTGCCAAGATTTGGTTAGTCGAACCAAACAGCGGCCAAATCACCATACCACCACTACCCGATGCACCACCAGCGCCAAAGGCAAGTAACAAGCAACACCCTACAGCAAATAAAGTTGCGACAATACTGTTGTTCAAGAACTTGATGTTATAGATCTCGCCCCACTCTTGGATAATATAGCGCTGTAGCCTAACGCCAGAGTCCATCGTCGTGCCTGCAAAAAGAACAACCATAACCGCAAGTAGCGTCGATGCGATTTCAACTGGTAACCCCCAACCCGTACTGATAAGGTTTGAGCCACCATTAATGAAGGCTGATACGCTACCGGCACCAAGGTGACTATAAATTTCGTGCCACTCTTCTGGCGATACTGCGAGCATCACACCACTCACGGCGACCAAAGTGATCAGTGCTAATGAGCCTTCACCAACTGCTCCTAAGTAACCTACAAAACGGCCATCTTTTTCTTTGTCTAGTTGTTTAGAACTCGTTCCTGAGGAGACAATTCCGTGGAAGCCAGATACCGCACCACAGGCAATCGTTACGAATAGGAGCGGGATAATGCTAGGGGTATTTTCGACCGTATGGGTATTAAATGCCGGTGCAGTAATATCTGGCATCACCACAAACACTGCTCCGTATAATAAAACCAAGCCAACCAGCAACTGCATACCATTAATAAAATCACGTGGCTGTAATAACATCCACACAGGTAGTAATGATGCCACCGCTGCATACATAAATAAAATGATGATCCAGTTTGCTTTATCACCGAGGCCAAACATTTCGGTTGGTAAGGTGATAGGCATGCTGCTCCCCATATAAATGGTCGCGTAGAGCACAATAACCCCGATAATACACAGCGGTACTAGCGGCACTTTTCGTTTTAGCAATTGACCGATGATAAGCGCTACAACAATAGCCGACCAAGCTGGGAATACCGCATTAGGATTACCCACAAAAGAGTTTGCAATCACCACGCCGAATACTGCATTAACCATGAGCAGTACAAGGAAGACCACAATCATAAACAATGAACGAGTACGCTTACCGATGACGCTTTCTGACAGCGCCCCCATCGATTTACCTTTATGGCGAGCACTTGCCCATAGCGCGCCCATATCATGGACACCAGCAAAAAATATAGTGCCAAATACAACCCAAAGCACCGCTGGCACCCAGCCCCAATAAACAGCAATAGCAGGACCAACAATTGGTGCCGCACCTGCGACTGAAGTAAAGTGATGCCCCCATAGTACCACTTTATTCGTCGGTACATAGTCAACACCATCTTCCAATTCATGAGCTGGCGTGACAAAGTTGTCATCCATTTTAAAGATTTTTTCAGCAATAAATTTGGAATAGACAAACCATCCAAATAACATCCCTATAATGCCGAAAAGTACGATCATTATGGATTGCATAATGCTTACCTCTTGTTGTTGTTTTAATTACACGCACATTGCGTGATTAGTTTGTTCCACGACAACTTCGAAGCTAGCATAAAATAAATTATTTGCAGTTATCTTTTAGTCTAACCATCAAAAAGCCCAAGCTGTGCTTGATCACCCGGTTTTTCATTTAAACCAATATGCAACCCTATCAGACGAACTGGTTTAAATTTTTGCCGTGACATGGCTTCCACCAGCAGCTCTTCAAAAATGGCCAGATCAATATGTTGATATTGGCACTCTTTTGTAGTTTGGGTGAAATCGTAAAATTTCACTTTCACACCAAGCTTGTTAAATCCACGCGTTAGATAAGGCTGTGCTCGGCGTGTAAGCTCTGGCAAGAGCTTTTCTGTGATGACCTGCTTGAGCGTAACTAGGTCGAGCGTATCTTCTGCAAAAGTAGTCTCAACCCCCACAGACTTGCGCACTCGGTCAGTCTCAACCCGGCGCTCATCTATACCTTGGCAGCGTCGCCACAACACAGTACCAAACTTACCAAAGGACTGGCGTAATTGCGCTTCAGATAGCGCTTTAACATCACTACCATATTCAAGCCCCATCGCAAGAAGCTTCTGTTGCGTCACTTTGCCTACACCTGGGATCTTTTTAAGCGGTAACGCATCAATAAAAGTGCTCACTTGGTGAGGGGGAATAACACACTGACCATTGGGTTTGTTTTCATCGCTGGCAATTTTAGCCAAAAACTTAATCGGTGCTATCCCAGCAGAAGCGGTTAAACCAGTTTCTTTGACTATGTCTGCTCGAATTTGTTCAGCAATAAGGGTCGCACTACCACAACATAGCTCGCAGTCCGTCACATCAAGATAAGCTTCATCCAAAGACAATGGCTCAATAAGCTGCGTATAGCGAGAAAAGATAGCTCGAATTTGCTGTGAAATTGCTTTGTATACGTCCATTCTTCCAGGGACTATGACTAGCTGCGGGCAGAGTTTTTTCGCTTGATAATTCGACATAGCAGAGCGCACTCCATATTGCCGGGCAATATAGTTTGCCGTCGATAGCACCCCACGATGACTTCGTCCACCGATAGCCATAGGTACTTTTGCAAGCTCTGGATTATCACGCATTTCTACCGAGGCGTAGAACGCGTCCATATCAATATGAATAAATTTACGCACGCCAAAACACTGTCTAAATAAACAGTGTTTATTATGTGCTAATTTTGCAACTGTTGCAATCTTGAACATAGGTCACAATGATCTGGACTATACTTGTGTGGATGTCTGTTGCAAGTTGCACTGCAAAACAGAGATAATGCTAACAATATCAATACAGTTCAAAGCACTAGATCCGTTACTTTGGCTATATAATCATTCAGTAATTAATCAGGAGCCTGCATGAAGTACTCACGACTTGGTAGTAGCCCACTTGAAGTTTCACGCATTTGTCTTGGAAGCATGACTTGGGGCGTACAAAACAACCAGCATGATGCCGACGAGCAGATCAATTATGCACTAAGCCGTGGTATTAACTTCATTGATACCGCTGAAATGTATGCAGTTCCCCCTTCACCAGATACCTATGGTAAAACCGAGGCTATCATAGGTAACTGGCTAAAACGCCATCAAGAAAAGCGCGAGAAGCTCGTTGTTGCAACAAAAATTGCAGGTGCTGGCTTACCTTGGATCCGTGAAGGTAATGCCATTACAGGTAAGGCCGTGATCCAAGCCGTAGACGATTCTTTAGCGCGCCTAAATACCGACTACATAGACCTGTATCAGTTACACTGGCCAAATCGCACCTCCCCGCACTTTGGTAAGCAATGGCCTGGTATGTTGCCACTCACAGCTCTTAACAGTGATGAAGAACGTGATGGGATGTTAGATATTTTAGAGGGGCTAGCAACATGTATTCAAGCCGGAAAAATTAACCATTGGGGTCTTTCAGATGATACGCCATGGGGAATTCACACCTATCTTAACTTGGCCAAACAACACAATTTGCCAAAGCCTGTCTCTATTCAAAATGAATTTAGCTTGTTACACGCAAAGGATTGGCCATACCTCATTGAGAGCTGTGTGAACGAAGATATTGCCTATTTACCTTGGTCACCGCTTGCCAGCGGAATGCTAAGTGGTAAGTATTTAGGCGGCGCAAGACCCGAAGGCAGCCGCTGGACTTTGGTACAACGACAGGGCTTATTCAGAGACACGCAATTAGCTCAAGAAGCCGTTGCTAAATATGTAGACATTGCCAACGAATTCAATATGACCTCGGCTCAGCTGGCACTGGCATGGTGCAACCAAGTCGATGGCGTGACTTCAACCATAATTGGCGCTACGACCATGGCACAACTTAAAGAAAATATTCACGCGTTTGAAACTCCCTTGTGTGCAGAAGCCTTAGCAGAGATTGATACTGTATTCAAAGCGTATCCAGCACCATTTTAGACCATCCAATCGCGATACGCTGAGGCTTAGCGTATCGCCTTATCACACTATCCTTAATTATCTAGATTGAAGTTAAACCCCATGCAGAACCTTAATACTACTCCAGCCATTCCACTTCCGGGCACTTGTTTTACCAGAAAAACCGCTCGCGCTATCGTCCTTAGGGGTAGTGATATTTTACTGCTTTACACCAAGCGTTATGACGATTACACCCTACCAGGTGGTGGCGTCGACGAGGGTGAAAGCTTAGAAGCAGCATTGGAGCGCGAGCTAAAAGAAGAAACAGGTGCAGTATCCATCACAGGGGTGACGCCGTTTGGCCGCTATGAAGAGTACCGCCCTTGGTATAAACCCGATCATGACAATATACATATAATCTCTTATTGCTATGTTTGTGAGATTTGTGGCGAATTTGATACCCCTACCATGGAGGATTATGAACACGCCAATGGTATGAAACCGGTGTGGATCAATATAAACCAAGCCATCGCGCATAACGAAGCAAAACTCAATGATGCGAATAACAAAGGGATGTCCGTTTTACGTGAACTCACCTTGCTAAAACATATTTCCGCACAATTAGTCACAGATTAATTTGCCTATTGAGGGAACAATTAAGCCTTTATTAAACTCTAACCCCGCACGACTCAAGGATTTAATAAGAATAATGCGGCTGCTCCAAAACAACCTGATTAGTTTCACCATCATCGGCTCTATTTTGCTGCATCTACTGCTCGGGTGGTACCTGCAGCAAAGTACCTACGTCCGCTCAAAGCCGTTGCCAATTAAAGCAATGAAAACCTATTTGGTTATTGAGCCTACTAAGCCTAAGTCGGAGCCTGTTAAGACCCCGGCGATCACTGAAGATAAGCCAGTAAAAGAGTTAAAACCGACACAGCAGGACAATATAGTCGAAGTACCAATAGCGACACAAGTAGAACCAACAAAGCCAGCGGTTGAAAATACAACCAAGCACGTGGTCAAAACGGCCGTCACCACACAACCTAAAAAGCTAGATCATCGAAAAGCAATCTTGCAATTTCGCCAGCAACTTTTAGAGCGCTCGGCCAGTGATAGTGTTCTTAGCCCAAATCAAGCAAAGCCGCAGCGGATCACCGTGCCTAAAACGCATCAAACTACCGCTGCGAGCATGCAAAGAGAACAACTCGAGTCTACGCCTCAATACACCGTCTACCGTGAAAATGGCCTGTGTTATGCTGAGGTTAGGCCTGATCCGAGTATTCCGACACCGGAGGGGTTAGATAAGAACTGGCGTACTGCGCCCCGCCCTTGCGATGGCGGAACCATTAAAAAAGCCTATGATGCCGCGATGACTAAATGGCTAAACAAGCGCTAATCTTGCTATCATAAAGCAAACCTATTGCTAAGAGTCCGTTATGGAAAAAGTCACCATTTTAGTCGATGCTCAAAATGTTTATTACACCACCAAGCARGCCTACCAAACGGGCTTTGACTATAATGCGTTTTGGCGCAAATCAACGGCTAATCGCGAGGTATATCAAGCCATTGCCTATTCCAGCGAACGAGGTGATGATAAACAAAGACAGTTCCAGAATATCTTACGAGCAATAGGCTTTGAGGTGAAATTAAAGCCTTATATTCAACGTGCCGATGGATCAGCGAAGTGTGATTGGGACGTTGGCATTACAATAGATGCGATGGAGTGCGCAGCAAAGTCCGATGTGATAATTCTAGTTACTGGTGATGGTGACTTTGATTTACTCGCCAGTAAACTTAGAGAGAAATACCATACTCGAGTTGAAGTTTACGGCGTGCCGCAACTTACCGCTGCTTCTTTGATCCGTGCTGCCAATGAGTTTATACCAATCGAAAACGAGTTATTAATTGGCAAGAAATAAACAAGCAAAACCCCTTTGATAGAAGGAGCTTTGCTTGTTTGACGAATTTGTCATTTTTGCTCGCTTAGCCGCGTAATAAACGCATTTTAATCCGATAAGTAATATTCCACACTCGTTACCACGCGCACGATTTTAATTTGCGGTGTGTTACTGTCTCGGTCACGAATACTAAACTGCCCTTGCCTTGCCGATTTTATTTTGCCAAGCACAGAGTCAGAATCTTTAGCAAATTTTACGGCAACTTCTCGCGCTTTTTGCGTCGCTTCTTGCACCATTTCAGGCTTAATATCATTAAGACCAGTAAACAAATACTCTACTCGATTTTGATAGTCATCTTTAGTGATAGCAATACCTTGTTTTGCCAGTTCATTCAGCTGACCCAATGCTTGGGAGACTTTATCAGGATTATTAGAATATACCGTGACTCCAGCCTTTGCTACATAACGAAACCCTTGATTATTTTGGCCATACTCTTGAGCATATTTGTCTGTGATAGAAGGTGCCGACACCGATAGCTCGGACGCATCAAACCCCTGCAAGGTTAGAAATGCCCGAATGGCTGCATTTTTCTTTTCGGTGCGCTCAACAAGCGTTTCAAGGTCGTTATCGGCATCACGATAAAACACCGGCCAAATTACCGTATCTGCTTTGACTTCTTGTTCAGATAAGCCCTTCACACTAACGGTTCGCTCCATGCCTTTTACTGCAATAATGGTGTCTTTTATCAACCAACTACTTATCACCACTGCCAGTGATAATAGCGCGGCTGGGGCTAAATATTTACTCATAGTCGACATCTTTCTATCCTCGGGGTTATGCCTTCGTTGTGACTTTCAAACTCTTAAACCTATTTGCTTAATTAAGTGCGCTATCTTAAGGTGAAAAAACCTGACCTAGTCAGCGTCAGAGTGGCTCCTTCAAATTGAGCGAGTATTAAGTCTAATTGGTATTATAACGGGGGTAGATCAAAGTCTACCACTGTAGCGCTCGAAAACTGCCAGCAAAATGGTAGAGTGATAGATATGAGCCGAGGCTGAATTAGGAATCAATATGAGCGTAAAACGCATTAGCCAATTTTTTAACCCAAAATCAATTGCCGTAATTGGGGCCTCTAACCACCCTGATCGCGCTGGCTTTATCGTGATGCGCAACTTGCTTCAAGGCGGATTTAAAGGGCCAATTATGCCTGTTAGCCCAAAACACGCGGCGGTGCATGGTGTACTGGCTTATGAAACCATCAAACAGCTTCCGAAAGTCCCCGACCTCGCAGTCATAGCCACCAACAAACAAACGCTGATTAAAATAATCACCGAACTGGGAGAAATAGGCTGTCAACATGCTGTTATTATTGCCGCAGGTCTTGATAATCAGCATAAACAACAGCTAAAAGAAGCAGCCAAAGAAGCAAAAGTAACATTACTTGGTCCAAACTGCCTTGGATTATTAATTCCTCATTTGGGAATTAATGCCAGCTTTTCTCATACTGTAGCAGCACCTGGAAAGCTCGCCTTTATTTCACAATCTGCGGCTGTCTGTTCCACTATTTTAGATTGGGCACAGCATAAAAAAATTGGTTTTTCCTATTTTGTTTCTGTCGGGGATTGTCTTGATATTGACTTTGATGAGTTGCTTGATTTTTTAGGTCGCGATCCGAAGACACAGGCCATATTACTTTATATTGATAATATCGATGATGTTAGACGGTTTATCTCCGCAGCAAGAGCGGCGGCCTTTAGTAAACCTGTGATTGCTATAAAAACGGGAAAAACCAAAGCTGGTGCTATTGCCGCTCTCAATCATACCGGAGGAAATACCTCAGATGATGCTGTGTATGATGCTATGTTTCAGCGCGCAGGTATGCTGAGGGTAAATGATCTGAGAGAGCTATTTGCTGCCACTCAAACCCTTGCCCTGCACCCCAAATTGCTGCAAGTAGAACAGCTAACTATATTAACCAATGGCGGTGGCCCTGGCATTATGGCAGTGGATACGCTGCTGCAAAACTCCGGCAAATTAGCCGTGCTCAGTGAGCAGACTAAGCAAGCACTTAGCGCCCTGATCCCACAGACCGATCATGCTTGCAACCCCATCGATATTTTTGGCGATTCCTCACCAAAGCGCTACCAACAGGCGCTAGAGATTTTGCTCAAGGCAGATGAAGTTAAAAATTTACTGATCATTCATACTCCTTCAGCCTTAGCTCCAAGTACGGCCTATGCCGAAATTATTGCCGAAACCTTGGCTAAAATTCCAAAAATGGCACGCCCTTATGTAATGACAAACTTTATGGGAGAGGAAGCCGCTTACGCGGCAAGGCTTGTCTGCGCTAATGCCAAAATCCCAACGTATCGCACGCCGGAGGGAGCTGTCGGTGCATTTATGCACTTAGTTAGCTATCGTCGTAACCAAAAGCACCTCACCCAAACACCAGAATCTTACAGTGATGAGACTCACCTTCAGCATAAACAGAGTAAAACGCTGATCAATGAGTTTTTACATGCAGGTGCCGCTAAACTTGCAACACATCAGGCATCCCAAATACTTGCCAATTACGATGTAGAGTGTATCGAAACAAGAGTTGCCTTAACCCCCTCGGAAGCAAAAGAACAAGCTCAGAGACTTGGATTTCCAGTTGCGCTTAAACTCATTAGTCATGATATTCCCTCTAAATCTGAAGTCGGAGGCGTAGTACTTAACCTCAATGATGCTGAAGAAGTTGAACAAACTGCATTTGCCATGCTGCTGCGGATCCGTGAAGCTGCACCCGATGCCGAAATTGAGGGCTTTTCATTACAAAGAATGGCAAAACGTGCTGGTGGGCAAGAATTAAGAATTGCGGTTAAGACCGAGCCTGGTGTTGGTCCAGTGATCTTATTAGGCGAAGCTGGTACCGGCTTAAACTTTTCACAAGCAGCAGTAGCTTTACCGCCTTTGAATATGAACCTTGCCAAATACCTTATTGCCGCAGCTCACGATAAAGGCGTCATAAAGGAGCGCGCTTTACCTGAAAAGGTAGACAAATATCGCCTGTGTGCCTTACTCACTAGAGTGTCGCAAATGGTGGTTGATCAGCCCGATATTAAAGATATGGAGCTCAATCCCATACTAGCCTGCTCGGGACAGTTTCAGGTATTAGACGCCACTATCTCCTTGAAACGTTATCAGCCAGTTGCAGGACGTAAGCGCCTTGCAATACGCCCATATCCTAAGGAGTTGGTCAGCACCGTCACCTTAAAAGATGGCCGCCCTGCAACACTACGCCCTATTCGTCCTGAAGACGAGCGAGCTCACCAAGAGTTCGATCAATCTTTGACTAAAGAGGATAGATATCGGCGTTTCTTCGGTGAATTACCGCAGTTTAACCATGATCAGCTGGCAAAAATGACACAAATCGATTATGACCGTGAGATGGCCTTTATTGTCACTATACCGAATAAATCTAGCTACCAAACACTAGGGGTGTCTAGAGTCTTGATGGATCCTGATAATTTAGTTGCAGAGTTTGCCGTGGTCGTGCGTTCTGATTGTCAGGGGTTGGGACTTGGCAGAATTCTCATGGAAGCGGCTATCACACACTGCCGAAAACAAGGCGTTGAGAGTATTGAAGGGATCACTTTACCGGAAAATAGTGGCATGATAGGCCTTGCTAAAAAACTTGGATTTACGGTTTCGCGAGATTTCGAAGAAGGCACCATCCAGATGGTCTTACATTTTTAATCATACCAATTTACTTAATTAAGTGGTCTATTTTGAGGCGAGAAAATCTTGTCGATAACTCCGCTACCGCGTCCTGCTATCGCCAAGGTACCTACATCCGTGTAGGCAAGGCAAAAATTTTGCTATTTAGTTGTTCTAAATGAGAAATTTTTAACGCTGTTAGCGTCAGATTTACTCCTTCAAATTGAACAAGTATTAAGTCAAATTGGTATCAAATAGGGTTTGGAGAGCTAGCATTTTGATGCAACTTCACATCAGAGAAAAAACCGCTGCGGTTTTAGAAGCAACAGGTAAATATCGCAAAGTTGGTCGCGCGGTTGATATATTTCTTATTACTCTCATTCTTACGAATGTTGTCGCGATTGTACTTGAATCTGAGCGAGACTTAGCGAAGGCATATCATTATTACTTTCTCACCCTTGAGCTTGTCAGCGTTGCCATATTCGCAGTGGAATATCTGCTCAGGCTATGGTGCTGTGTAGATAAACTCGACTATCGCCACCTTGATTTACCAAACTGGAAAAAGCGCCTTAAGTACTTAGTATCACCTCTTGCGGTGATCGATCTAATCGCAATATTACCCACTATTTTAATGGCATTTATTGCCTTTGATTTGCGTTTTTTAAGGGTGATCCGCTTATTGCGAATTTTTAAACTCACGCGTTACTCAAGAGCAATGCAACTATTACTCGCAGCATTTAAAGAAGAGTCTAGCTCTTTGTTAGCAGCATTTTTTATTATGAGTGTTGTGCTCATTATGGCTTCTTGCGGTATTTATTTAATTGAGCATGATGTCCAGCCGGATAAGTTTGGCTCAATTCCCAAGTCAATGTGGTGGGCTATGGCGACACTCACCACTGTAGGTTATGGTGATGTTGTCCCTATAACCCCATTAGGACAATTTTTTGGTGGTGTGATCACCTTACTCAGTATGGGAATGGTGGCGATCCCCACAGGCTTGTTGGCATCAAGCTTTGCAGATCAGATGCGAAAGCGCAGAGATGCCTTTCATGAGGCTGTGCTACATGCTTTAGTGGATGGTGAGGTTGATAAGAATGAAAAAGAACACCTAGAAGCGTTAAGACTTGAATTAGGGCTGAGCCAGCTAGAAGCCAACCAAGCTATTAAACTAATGGCAAGCCAACGTGTGCATCACATGTATTGTCGTCATTGCGGCAAGCGGCTATAGCCGCTGCTGCATTTTTAGCATCTCAGCCACTTGCTCGCCAGCTACCGCGGGACTATATCGATACCCCTGATAGTGATCAACATGCTCTGCTGTTATTCTTTGCAGTTGAATATCGCTCTCTACACCTTCAGCAACACACAAAAGCCCTAACCCATGGGCTAGATTCACACACGAGCGAACAATTAAATAACTCTCTGGTTGCTCTGAAATTTGCTCAATAAACTGCTTATCTATTTTTATTGCATCAAGTGGCAACTGCTGCAAGTAAGTCAATGAGGCATATCCAGTGCCGAAATCATCCATATAAATGCTGCAACCCAGTGACTTGAGCGCCTTCATAACTTCTACAGCACTTTCAATGTTGCTCAGCATCGCGGTTTCTGTAATTTCAAATGTCACATATCTCCCGTCCACTTTACTGCGCTGCAACAGACTTGCTATCTCTTCAACGAGCCCTTCATAGTCAAAGTTAATCGCAGATAAGTTAACAGATACATATACATCTGGTTGTATGGTTTGCCAGTGTCTCAACTCGATTAGCGCCCGCGATAGTGTCTGTAATGTAAGCTCTGTCACTACACCTGTTTGTTCAGCGGCTAACGCAAATTCTTGGGCACAAAACTCATCATTGTCAGGCCAACGCAACAAAGACTCAAAACCTAGCAACTTGCCACTTTGAACATCGACAATAGGTTGGTAGTGATTACTGAACTGGTTATTTTTTAGCGCGTTCATCAATGCTTGTTCGACTTCCCGTGAGCGCCTTACTTTGCCGTTCATTTCTTCACGGAAGAATTGATAAGCTGAGACTTGTTTTATGAGCACATGATCAAGTGCTGCTTTTGCCGCTTGGCTCAGGGCAAAAGCATCTAAGGCATCATCAGGATACATTGCAATTCCAATAACAGGCTGCATTGCTACACTTTGACCTGACACATTAAATGGGTTGGCAAAAGAGTGAAGTAGGCACTGCACATACTGCTGAACCTGTTCAGGGTGATCTAATCCCTCCATCAATACATAAAACAACTTGTCTTGACCAATGGCTAAGCTGTCTAATTCACGAAAACAACAACGTAGCTTTTTCGCCAGCAAGGGTAATAATTCGGCCACAAAATCTGTACCGTAAATATCATGAAGGTGTTGCAAACGGCTAAACTTGATAACCAGCAAAGCATGTTGAGTTGGGTGAACTTGAGATTGCTTAATCACATGTTGCACTCTATCCATCAATAGCGCTTTGTTGGGCAGGTTAGTTTGTAAATCATAATTAGCTAATTGATATAGTTCTTTTTCGCTGCGCTTTTGTTGACTAATATCTGTTAACACCACCACATAGCTGTGTAACTCCCCCTCGCTATTGGCTACTGCAGATATTTTCACTAAAACATCACGTTCATCACCATTTGGTAGGGTTACAACCTCTTCGGAGCTAATGTGTTGGTGCACAGCCAAAGCCATCGTTTTTCGCAGATACATTATGCGCTTTTGCCGCGATACACCAAGTTTCACGGCAGTACTAGAAGATGGGATTGACTCCAAGTTGAAAGCATTTTGCATCGCTCTATTGCACACTTGAATACGTAAATTTTTGTCTAGGATCATGACCCAATCGCGAGTTTGCTCAAATGCAGCGCCAAATAGTGCCGCGCGCTCCTCAAATAAACGTTCACGCGTCAAGTTAGTATAAGTTCCAGCTACTTGAGTGGGATTACCATCTTCCCATTCCAGCACTTTGCCAAAGTCTTTATACCATCGCCATTGCCCTTGGCTGTCTTTTAGGCGGTATGTGCAGTCGATAAACCCTTTATTTGTGGTCACAAACTCTAGCCACTGTAGTCTGAACATTGCCCTATCTGCGGGATGTATTTTTTGCAGATAATCATCAAGTCCAACACTTTCAAGGTCATAATCTAGTTCATTGATAAGTCTCGGTTGATAAATTAACGTGCTCCCAGCATGCCACTCCCATACCCCTGAGTTACTTCCTTCAAGTGCCATTTTTAGCCGAGCCTCACGATCTTGTGTGGCTTTGTGGGCAGCTAAGATAAGCTGCTCAACGCGATATTTTCGATAACTCCAAAGCGACAATAGCATCAGCGTTAAAAACACATAACCCGCTATCGCAACTGGTGAGCGCCACGCAGGATAATTGACCTTTATCGTCAATTTTGCAGGAGGCGTATAGTCGCCAGTAAGGGGGTCTTTTGCCCATACTTTTAGTGCGTACTCACCGGGATTCAATTTAGGAAAAACAACTCGATTTTGATTGCGGCTCAGGATTTTTTGACCACCCGATATCTGGTATTCATAGATGATCCTATCTTGATAGCTAAATGCCATTGCTGAGAAAGACACCTCTAAGCCAATATCGTCATGTTCTAATTCTATATGCTCAAACTGCTTCAAACCCGCTTTTTGATTTGGCCGAGAAATTAAGTCCACACTGGTAATATTGACATGATCCAACAGCGGTTTTTTAGGGCGGTTATCCTCAGGAGCAAAAAGCACAAAGCCCTTGAGCATGCCGTAGCCAATCCTCCCATCTTGCAACACCACAGAGGCACCGCCATTAAATTCATTAGAGAGAATGCCATCTTCGGTAGTAAATTGTTGCAGGTGCAAATTATCTGGGTCAAGCCGCCAAATCCCCTTGTGTGAAGACATCCATATCATACCCTCGTCATCTTGGCGCATTTCGTACATCAATGTATCTATTTTATGTGCTTTTAAGTCAATATTATAAATTGGCTCGTAACCGTCTAATGTCATACCGATTAAACCAAACGAAGATAAAGACAACCACAAGATGTTATTTTTATCTATCGTATATGTGGTGATGTCCACCGCAAGGTGCTTGTTTGCTTTTGGGGCTTTGTATATTTCTGTTAGTGTTTCACGCTGTGGGTCATACTGAAATAGCACCCCCGCATTATAATAGAGTGGCTTGGTTAAATCGTTTGGTAAAGGTGGATAAAAGCCATAAGCAAGAAACGGATCAACGCCTTCAAAAGATTGCTTTAAATGCGTTAATTCTGCGCTATCTATATCATAAACAAACATTCCCTTATCGCTATTCACAAAGTAGAACTTACCATTATTTAATAGCTGTCCACCTTTGACAAAAGCGGTTAATATTTCTTGGTCTTGCGCGTTATTGGCTTTTGGCCTAGTTAACTTATGTGTAACGGGATCGAATACAAATAGGCCTTTTACGGTAGTTAGCCACAATTTATCTTTGTATTGAGCTATCCTCCATACAATAAACTCAGAGAGAATATCATCACCCATATATCCTTTAAAAAACTGTTTGGTCTCTCTCGTTTTTGGGTCGTACCGGGTTAAGCCATCATTTGTGGCTAACCAAATATAGTCTCGCGTTTCGTGCATTGCCCAAACATTGCTGTGCGAGAAGCCTTCGCCCGTTACGGTCAAATCGCTAACATTGTCAAAGGCTAAGGTGCTATCCGGTAAGTAAAATGCACCATCCTCTTTGGTCGCAACCCAGATCCCGCCGTGGTCATCTTTTGCAATGTCGATCACACTGGTATTTGAGGGAAGAAATACACTTGACGATAAACGCTTATCACGAACTGCCGTACCCTCCGAAATATCGTAATAAACGAGTCCCTTATCTGTTCCGAGCAGCAAGGTTTGCTGATCGTGCTGAAGTATTTTCCAGATATTCAAATCAGGAAGTAGCGTTTTAAATGTTACCTTGGCGTCAAAATCTTGCAGCAGTTGCGAGATATCAAGCTCATACATACCCTCAACTGCGCCAAGCAGCAGCTTGTCATTATTGAGAATAAATAGCGATTTAGTGTTAGTTTGATAAGGATGTGCAACATCCGAAATGTGCTCAAGCTGACGCAGTTTTTTTGTTGGTAAATGATACGCAAACAAGCGCTCTGATGTAGCAATAAATAAAATATCTTGATGTTGATTAACAGCTCTAATAAAGCCATTGTCTTCATTCAATGGCAGGGTAACTTCTGTCACTAATCGACCAGAACGAATATCAAGTGTCGCTACTTCATTTGTTCTGACCGCCCACATATGCTGATCATCTTTGGTTAGCACTAAGTCAACCATATTGTTGTAAAACTCTCCCTCCGTTGAGGGAGGCTCAATGTACTTTCGGTAACGGTCGGTCGTAGGGTCATAGCGCAGTAATCCCGCGATGGAAGTAGTGATCCACACCCCGCCTGAATTATCCTGATAAATATAGTTAACCTGCACTTTATCAAGCACCCCGTCAGGCCCCTCTACCTCTAAAACTTGATAGCCATCATAACGGTTAAGCCCTCCCTCTGTTGACAACCATAAATATCCCTGCTGATCAATTAACAGTGTATTTACGTAACTCTGGGAGAGCCCTTCAGCGGGCGATAATCGAGAGATTTGTACAGCATTTGCTAATGAAGAAAACAAAACAATACAAAAAATAAAGCACAGGCGAAACATAAAAAGCCAAAGTTGTTAACTAGGCGTAATACATTGCCACGAGTTGACGATTTTGTCCAAGATAACTCGCCAAGCGTGACGCAAGTTCATCGGGAAGCGGTTGCGCCATATCACAAAACCCCAGCGTGAGGTAAAAGGAGCGTAGATGGGTATATGCGAAAGTATAAACTGGACTATGTGGATTAGCTCCCTGAAACTGGCTCAACGCGTCAGTAATAAGTGCCTTTGCAATACCCCGACCACGCCACGACTGGCTAACATACACACCTACTAGCAACCAGTGTTGTGCTACTGGTTGCAATCGACATGCAGCTATAATATCAGTGGTGTCTTTAACGACCCAAACAAGATCATGCTTTGCCGCTCTTCCTCTTGCTCCATGTGCATCATAAAACTTATTCACCAAAGGAGTCATGATAGGCGCTAAGCGCTCTATGTTATACATCAGGCAAGCATCAAACTGAGATAGTATTCAAACTTTTGCTTTAATATGTCTTGCTCAGAGAGGGGGCGTTGATTAATCGCATCATAGATTGCTTCGCGACTTTTTTTGCCACGCTTTATTTGGTAAGCCCAAAATGACGCTTCATATTCAAGCTGGATCTGATACTTTTCTTGCCTTGGCAACAAACACAAGTTATGGCTCATCGTGCTATTTGAAGTAGATTATGGATGACTATAGTTTATCATAATGACTTCGTGGGRCAGCAGCAAAAATTTCTTCTCTCCCCCAACAAGGTATGCCTTTATACAATAAAGTATGTATAATCGAACGCAGAGTAACCATTTGTAGCATTTAAAAGGAGCCAGATTGAAAGCTACACTCCTGTTTTTAGTCCTTGTCGTTTTGCCCGTTACTTGTACCGCAAGTGAAATACCAAAAGTAATGAGATTCAACAAACCGCCTCAAACACCACAAGCGTTATATGTCATTGAGTTAATGGAGTTGGTTTATAAAGAGCTCGGCATTGAGATGAGACTTGAGGAGTTCAATCATAAAAGCTCTCTGATAGCGGCAAATGCCGGTAATTTAGATGGACAACTTGGTCGAGTGGCAAGTATCGAGGATGATTACCCAAACCTCAGGCGCGTAGACTATCCTTTATTCCAATTTACATTGCAGTTATTCACGCTATGCAGTGATTGTACACTAAACAACCTAAAATCTCTCACTATCCGCAGTGGTTATCCCGTTGCCAGCACCTACTTGAACAAGCATGGCGCTGATGCGTATATCATCAATGTAAAAAGCGTGGTTGCTCAGCTTAATTTAGTCATGCAGAGACAAGTCGAAGGCGCTTTGCTCCTCGACTTTCATTTAAAACCTCACCTGCGAAATATTAATGAAGACAACTTGCAAATAAAGGACTTAGAAGTAGTTGAAAGTTTTCATTTTGTGCATAAAAGGCATGCCACATTACTACCTCTTATCAAAAAAAAGCTCTCAGAGTTTGAGCAAAAAGGTGTGATAGATATGCTCAAGGCTAAATATCAAATTTAAAGTTTTCTCCTCCTTGCTCGTCTACCTGCCCCGCTTTCGCTTTACGTTGTAGGTATCGTTTATAGCGCTGCTGACATAATGCAATCACCTTACGCTTTTGCTCATTATTTAATGAATTCCATGCAAAGCGCTCTTCTCGACTACGATAACACCCGACACAATAACCGCGATTATTTACCTGACAGATCCCCTTACACGGACTTGGGATCTCAAATATCTCAATTTGTTCCATGTATAACTCAACCCCTTTGCCCCTTATCTAAGCATACTGCTTAGAAGCTGCGCTGCCAAGGTTATAAGGCGCGAGTTAAAACCCAGCGCACCAAAAACAAAAAACCCAGCGCAAGGCTGGGTTTTTTTAAAAGCTCAGAAAACTTACTTTTTCTTCACGGCTTTTTTGTTTGGTAGGTCAGTAATTGAACCTTCAAATATTTCAGCAGCTAGACCGATTGACTCGTTTAGCGTTGGGTGAGCGTGGATAGTAAGCGCTAGGTCTTCACCATCAGCACCCATCTCTACTGCTAGGCCAATTTCACCAAGCATTTCACCAGCATTGATACCAACCATAGCACCACCGATCACACGGCCTGACTCTTTATCAAAGATAAGCTTAGTTGAACCTTCAGTACGTGCAGAAGCAATCGCACGACCAGAAGCCGCCCACGGGAATACCGCAGTTTCAATGCTTAGACCTTGCTCTTTTGCTTCTTTCTCTGTCACACCAACCCAAGCGATTTCTGGATCTGTGTATGCAATTGAAGGAATACACTTAGGATCGAAGTAGTGCTTCTTACCAGAGATAACTTCAGCAGCAACGTGACCTTCATGAACCGCTTTGTGCGCAAGCATAGGCTGGCCTACGATGTCACCGATAGCGAAGATGTGATCAACGTTGGTTTTCATTTGCTTGTCAGTGTTGATGAAGCCACGCTCATCAACATTTACGCCCGCTTTGTCTGCGTCGATTAGCTTACCATTCGGTGTACGACCAACAGCAACTAGTACTTTGTCATAACGAACTTGGCCTTCTGGCGCTTGCTTGCCTTCGAAAGATACATAGATACCGTCTTCTTTCGCTTCAACAGCAACAACCTTAGTAGAAAGCATCACGTTAAACTTGTCTTTAACGTACTTTTGGTAAATCTTGATAACGTCTTTGTCAGCCGCAGGTACTAGTTGATCAGCAAACTCAACTACGTCAATCGCTGAACCTAATGCACGGTAAACAGTACCCATCTCAAGACCAATGATACCACCACCTAGTACAAGTAGCTTTTCAGGTACGTCTTTAAGCTCAAGTGCACCAGTAGAATCAATGATACGCTCATCTTCAGGGATAAAAGGTAGGCTTACAGGCTGAGAACCTGCTGCAATGATTGCATTATCGAAAGTTACTGTTTTCGCGCCGTCAGCACCTTCAACCGCAATGGTGTTAGAACCTGTGAACTTACCGTAGCCGTTAACGACAGTAACTTTACGCATCTTAGCCATACCGCTAAGACCGCCAGTTAGTTGACCAATTACAGACTCTTTCCATGAACGGATTTTGTCTAGGTCGATTTGTGGAGCACCGAAAGAAACACCGTGAGAAGCCATTTCAGCTGCATCGTCAATTACCTTTGCAACGTGAAGAAGGGCTTTTGAAGGGATACAACCAACGTTCAAGCACACACCACCTAGCGTGTCACGAGATTCGATTAGTGTAACGTCTAAACCTAAGTCTGCTGCACGGAATGCCGCAGAGTAACCACCAGGACCACCGCCTAGTACAACAACTTGAGTTTTGATTTCGTTGCTCATGTTATTACCTTAACTGTTATTTGAACGGGTTTACTCGTTAAGAGTAGCCGACCCAAAGTGCCTGCCAAACACCCGATTCGGGGCACAGGGCAGAGAGAGTTATTATTGCTCGAAAGTGTATCATTCACACTCCCTATTGTCCCGCCTAAATATCAAGCGGAACAATAAAATACAAGAAAACCGCATCACCTAAGTGATGCGGTTTCTATTCTTACATTACTAACTGGCGAATATCGCTTAGGTAGTTTGCAAGAGTCACAGTAAAGCGAGCTGCTAGTGCGCCGTCAATGACACGATGGTCGTATGAACAGCTTAGCGGCACCATTAGGCGCGGCTCAAACTCTTTACCATTCCATTTTGGTTTGAAGTCTGACTTAGACACACCAAGAATCGCCACTTCAGGAGCATTAACGATTGGCGTAAACGCCGTACCGCCGATCCCGCCAAGGCTTGAGATAGTGAAACAGCCACCCTGCATGTCAGAAGATGTCAGCTTACCATCACGTGCTTTCTTAGAGATTTCCATCAATTCGCGTGATAACTCAATGATGCCTTTTTTATTCACGTCGCGAACAACAGGAACTACAAGACCATTTGGTGTATCAACTGCGATACCGATATGAACATACTTCTTCAGAATTAAGCTCTCACCATCTTCAGATAGTGAAGAGTTAAACGTTGGGAAGTCTTCTAGTGCTTTTGCAGCGGCTTTCATCACGAATACTAATGGCGTGATCTTCACACCCATTTTCTTCTTCTCTGCAAGTACGTTCTGTTCTTTACGGAACGCTTCAAGCTCAGTGATATCGGCTTCGTCAAACTGTGTAACATGTGGGATTTGTACCCAGTTACGGTGAAGGTTTGCACCTGATAGCTTGTTGATACGAGAAAGCTTCTTCTCTTCAACTTCACCAAACTTGCTGAAGTCAACTTTTGGCCAAGGAATAAGACCAAGTTCACCGCCGCCAGTGTTGCCACCTTTTGCGACTTGACCAGACTCAACTTGCTTAACCAGCTCTTTCACGTAGTTTTGTACGTCTTCTTTTAGTACTCGGTTCTTACGACCTGTACCTTTAACGCGAGCTAGGTTAACCCCAAATTCACGTGCTAAACGACGTACTACTGGTGATGCGTGGGCATATTGATCATTGGCCACAAAATCATCTTTTTGTGCAGAAGCTTTTGGTGCTTCAGATTTCGCCGCTGGAGCCGCTGATTGCGCTGGCTTTTCTTCAGCTTTAGCTGCTGCCTGAGGTGCAGGTGCCGCGCCTTTCACTTCGAATACGAAGATTAAAGAACCCGTTGATACTTTATCGCCAGCATTAACTTTGATGGCTTTAATCGTACCTGCGAACGGTGCTGGCACTTCCATTGAGGCTTTGTCGCCTTCAACCGTGATAAGCGATTGCTCTTCTTCAACGCTATCGCCTACAGCAACCATGATCTCAGTGACTTCAACTTCGTCACCACCGATATCTGGTACGTGTACTTCTTTTTCAGCTGATGCTGCTGGCGCTTGTTCCTGTGCTGGTGCTTGCGCTTCAGAGGCTGCTGGCGCATCACCGCTACCTGCAACTTCAAAAGTGAAGATCAATGAACCCGTTGACACTTTGTCACCCGCGTTGATTTTCACCTCTTTGATAGTACCAGCAAATGGTGCAGGTACTTCCATTGAAGCCTTGTCGCCTTCAACCGTGATAAGCGATTGCTCTTCTTCAACAACATCACCAGCTGCCACTAAGATTTCTGTGACTTCAACTTCATCGCCACCAATATCTGGTACGTGAACTTCTTTCACTTCTGTCTGACCTGAAGCGTTTGCTTCTGGCTTAGCTTCTTCTGCTGGTTGCTCTGCCGGTGCTTCTTCACCTGCGGCTTCAAAAACCATAATCAAAGAGCCAGTCGATACTTTATCGCCTTCGGCTATTTTGATTTCTTTCACCGTACCTGCCACAGAGGCAGGTACTTCCATTGATGCTTTGTCGCCTTCAACCGTGATAAGCGATTGCTCTTCTGCAACCGTGTCACCTACGCTTACTAGGATCTCGGTTACTTCAACCTCATCGGCACCAATATCTGGAACATGAATTTCGATTGCCATTACTCGTCCTCTTATGCGTAAAGTGGGTTAGTTTTGGTGGTGTCGATATCAAATTTCTTGATAGCGTCAGTCACAGCTGATTTTTCAATCTTGCCTTGCTTAACTAGCTCACCAAGTGCAGCAACTACTACGTAACCTGCGTTCACTTCAAAGTGACGACGTAGGTTTTCACGGCTGTCTGAACGACCGTAGCCGTCTGTGCCAAGTACTTTGTAAGATGCGCTCGGCATAAATGCACGTACTTGATCAGCATAGTTTTTCATGTAATCGGTAGCTGCAATTGCTGGCGCATCACCAAACACACTCGTGATATAAGGTACTTTTTGCTCTGCTTCTGGATTTAGCATGTTAAAGCGCTCAGCATCTTGACCGTCACGAGCAAGCTCGTTGAATGACGTTACAGAGAATACATCAGAACCGATACCGTAGTCGTCGCTTAGAATTTGCGCCGCTTTACGTACTTCGTTCAAGATAGTACCCGAGCCCAATAACTGAACCTGTGCTTTGTCGCCAGTGTGGCTTTCTAGCTTGTAAATACCCTTACGAATACCTTCTTCAGCGCCTTCTGGCATTGCAGGTTGATGGTAGTTTTCGTTCATGAGCGTTAGGTAGTAGAACACGTTCTCTTGTTCTGGACCGTACATACGACGGATACCATCTTGCAAAATAACCGCTACTTCAAATGCAAACGTTGGGTCGTAAGAAATACAGTTAGGCACCGTACCTGCTTGAATGTGCGAGTGACCGTCTTCGTGCTGTAGACCTTCACCATTTAGCGTTGTACGACCAGCGGTTGCACCAAGTAGGAAGCCGCGCGCTTGTTGATCGCCCGCCATCCACGCCATATCACCTACACGTTGGAAACCAAACATTGAGTAGTAGATATAGAACGGGATCATTGGTAAATCGTTGGTGCTGTATGAAGTTGCCGCAGCCACCCATGAAGACATCGCGCCTAGCTCATTGATACCTTCTTGTAGTACCTGACCAGAGGTTGCTTCTTTGTAGTAAGAAACAATATCGCGGTCTTCAGGCTTGTAGTTTTGGCCATGTGGGTTGTAAATACCGATTTGACGGAATAAACCTTCCATACCAAAAGTACGTGCTTCGTCAGCAATAATAGGTACGATATTTTTACCAATACTCTTATCTTTCAACAAGATATTTAGTGCACGAACGTAAGCCATCGTTGTTGAAATATCACGTTTTTGCTCTTCAAGTAGTGGTTTAAACGCATCTAGCTCAGGTAGCGTTAATGCTTCTGTGAAGTTAGGCAGACGCTTAGGTGTGTAACCGTGCAGCGCGTTACGGCGAGCATGTAAATACTCGTGCTCTTTTGAGCCCTCTTCCAGCGTTAAGTATGGTAGGTCTTGTAATTGCTCGTCAGACACTAAGTCATCTAGGCCTAGACGTGAACGTAGATGCGCTACGTGCGTCATGTCCATTTTCTTAACTTGGTGAGCAATGTTCTTACCTTCGGCCGCAGCACCCATGCCGTAACCTTTTACGGTTTTAGCTAAGATAACTGTTGGACGACCTTTGGTTTCTTGTGCTGCTTTAAACGCCGCGAATAGCTTAGATGGCTCATGACCACCGCGCTTCAACGCGAAGATTTCTTCGTCAGTCATATCAGCAACCAATGCTGCGGTTTCTGGGTAACGACCAAAGAAGTGCTCGCGTACGAACGCACCATCTTTTGATTTGTAGGTTTGGTAATCGCCATCAACTGTTTCGTTCATCAGTTGTAGTAATTTACCTGTGGTATCCTTAGCCAGTAGCTTGTCCCAACCAGAACCCCAAACCACTTTGATCACGTTCCAGCCAGCACCTTTAAATAGGCCCTCTAGCTCCTGAATGATCTTACCGTTACCCATTACTGGGCCGTCAAGACGCTGTAGGTTACAGTTGATTAGATAACATAGGTTGTCTAGCTTTTCACGGGCAGCGAATGAAATTGCACCACGTGATTCTGGCTCGTCCATTTCACCATCACCAAGGAAGGCATAAACGCGTTGCTCAGAGGTGTCTTTTAGACCACGGCCATCTAGGTATTTAAGGAAGCGCGCTTGATAGATAGACGCGATTGGGCCTAGACCCATAGAAACCGTTGGGAACTGCCAGAATTCAGGCATTAATTTAGGGTGTGGGTATGAAGAAATACCGTTACCGTCGACTTCCTGGCGGAAGTTGTCTAGCTGCTCAGCGCTTAGGCGGCCTTCAACAAATGCACGAGCATAAATACCCGGAGAAATGTGGCCTTGGTAATATACTAAATCACCACCGTCCTTCTCGTTTGGTGCACGGAAGAAGTGGTTGAAACACATTTCATAGAATGCAGCTGACGACTGGTAAGAGGCCATATGCCCGCCCAGCTCAAGATCTTTCTTCGACGCACGAAGTACGATCATAATCGCATTCCAACGGATGATAGAGCGAATACGACGCTCAAGGTTCACATCCCCTGGATACGCAGGCTCTTGATCTGCTGGGATAGTGTTGACATAGTTAGTCGTAGTGCCTGTTGGCATATCTACGCCATCAAGACGCGCTTGCTCTAATACTTGCTCTAACAAGAACTGAGCGCGCTCTACGCCTTCTTCTTTTACGACCGACTCAAGCGCCTGTAACCATTCTTGGGTTTCTAGCGCGTCTACGTCAATTTTATTGACTTCAGACATATGGAGTGTTCCTTATGTTTAAAATACGAATTTATTCTATTTGTGCCAATTCTTACTGAATCAAGCCCGATTACTGCTGCTTAGTTCTACGCAGTGAGCGCTCTATTCGCGAGCGCTCTTTACCGGCTTCTAATAACGCTTCTTCGATAAAGGCTAAGTGGGCGTTACTAGCAAGTCTTGCTTGTTCAGGGTTACCATTGATCACCGCATCTAATAACAACTTTCTGTGCTCACCGAGCTGCTCACTGACATCTGATTTTTGCACCAAGACAGTTAAGTTTTGCAGCACGTTTTGCTCAAGCAATGACTGCATCCCTTTTACAAGATGAAGCAGGACGACGTTGTGCGACGCTTCTGCAACGGCAAAGTGAAAAGCATTAATTGCCCTTGCCTTTTGCATCAGGTCATCACCTATCTGTGCTATGTTGTCAAAGCTTTGTTGTACCTTTGCAAAGTCATTCTCTGTGCCCCTGAGCGCCGCATAGTAGGCTGCAATGCCCTCTAGTGCATGACGGAACTCAAGTAAATCGAACTGAGATTCAGGGTGTTTACTGATCAAGTCGAATAATGGATCAGTTAGCCCCTCTTCGAGCTGATTCTTAACATACGTACCACCACCTTGACGACGGGTTACAAGCCCCTTTGCTTCCAATTTCTGGATAGCCTCACGTAGTGATGGACGCGACACTTCAAATTGCTTAGCTAGCTCACGCTCAGGCGGCAACTTTTCACCCGGTAATAACGAGCCCTCGAGGATCATATTCTCAAGCTGTTCTAGTATTACGTCCGATAGTTTTGCTGCTTTAATCTTTAAAGACATTGAAATAACGCCAATTTTTTATGATGTGACCTAGCCAGCTCGCTGACTTATTTTAATCAATTTGGTAAGAATTAACTTCATAGGTAAATTGGTCATACCAAATTTGCACAATACGTTATCAAAATCCATGACAACTGTCAAAATTCAGCTCAACTCAATAATAAGCTGAGTGTAAAAACAACAGTTAAAGTGCATAAACTTTAACCAAGAATCACAAAAATTTAAAAGGTGATTTAAATGGTCAGACCAGATAAAGATTTAATGAGGATAGCTTATAGAAGACAGTCATGATTCAAGCGCACGTTCACAATGCGCTTTAAAACGCGCCACATAGTCCATATCACTTAACAAAGTCTTTAATCCCCTGTTGTATGGTGCCAAATATTCACTATGGTGTTTGTTGATAAGTAAATACCCATGCTGCACAAAAGCTGGCTCGGGTTGGGCGACCAATAACTTTGCATCGTCAACAGGAAGCTCCTTTAGATAAGCCTTAGCTGACTTTTCATCCATGATCATAATATCGGCGCGCTCTCTTAAAATAAGTGCAATATTCTTACTTGTATAAGTCGCATAGGATGTTTTTATTGCATGCGTATCAATAGCGTCTAATAAAGCTTTAGGATAAGTTAAACCCCGGTTTAGTAACAGCTTATGCGGCTTTAGATCGGCGTAACTAGTAAACTGAAAATCAAGTGTTTTATGGTGATAAAATCGCGCGGTTTCTTCTGTCAGTGGATACTCAGTGTAGTGATAGTCTCGGCTACGTTGCTCACTGTAATACCAATAAGCACTGCCAATATAGGAAGCTTTCATCCCTTCTTGATATGCTCGCTCCCAAGGCATGAATAAAAACCGCACTTTGATATTTGAAAGTGCAAATGCGTCTCTTATTACCTTGGCCACACATCCTTGGTCTTGTTGTGCCTGATCTAAATAAGGCGGCCACTGTCCAGTAGTAATGTTTACATGAGCTTCAAGCGCTCTCGCATTGCAACTGATACAAACCAGTATCACTATCAACCAAACTGCTTTCATCTGCACGCCTATTTATTTTTAGAAAGAGTATAGGCGACAATTTTTGTTATGGGTACATTATTGAGAAAAAAGAACCGTTTATACCAATTTTCTTAATTAAGTGGTCTATTTTGAGGCGAGAAAATCTTGTCGATGACACCGCTCCGCGTCCTACTCACGCCGAGGTATCTACATCTTGTAGGCAAGGCAAAAATTTTGCTATTTAGTTGTTCTAAATAAGAAATCTTTAAAGCGGTTAGCGTCAGATTTACTCATTCAAATTGAGCAAGTATTAAGTCAAATTGGTATTAATTAGCGGTTGCCAAGACAACCAAGGAACAGTATAACAAAAGCGCTTTTGGGGATATTACAAAGGAAACGACTTTGATTTGGCGAGGACTGGTTGCACTGCTACTTATTATATTCCTATTCTTTTTGCTGGTACTAATTTACCCTAGCGCATCGAAAGACTCGCCCAAGTCTTTATTACAAGAGCTTGGCGAACAATTGGAGAGCCAAACCAATAAACTTCGTGCTGTAATAGACCCCTCTCATGTACCGACATACAAACCGCAGCTAAACACTCAACCAGTTACTCAACGAGTTACTCAAAGAGTACCCACGAAAAAGCCAGAGCAAGTACTGGAACACCTGACAGGCCACAGTGATGTGGTTAATATGTTTAGCGGCATGACAACGCCAACTTGCGCAACTTTAAAAAATAAAGTGTTTTCGTTAAACGCGCAGTCCCAAAACAACCAACAGCTGCAATTACAGCTAACAGGTAAAAAGCTTAATCCACAAGCCCGTGCCCAAGCACAGCAAGTACTCCAAGTGGTCTACCTGCTATTTCAGCACTTTATCAATCAATCGGCACAAAAAAAAGCGCTCAGTCCTATCCAGCTAAATATGTATATTGCAGCCAACGATGATGAGTATAACGAGTTACTTCTTGCCCGTAATGTCGAGCCTAGTGGTACTGCTGGGATGTATTTTTTGTTTCAAAACCAAGGGTTTGTTAATGGTGGTGGTAGCGATGAACAAACCTTAAGAACATTACTGCATGAGTCAGTGCATGCGCTGGTATTTTATTATTTTGGCTTAACACCTAGGTGGGTAACAGAAGGCATAGCGGAGTATTTTGAGCACCTTAGAATAAATGAGACGGGTCGATTTACGATCTACAACTCAACTGAGGACTGGCTAACGCAACAAGGCCTGCTGCGCACACACTATACAAAACTTGATATCAGCACTTTGTTCAACAGCGAAGACCAATGGCAAACGCTGCAAAATACAACCCTTTACGCCAACACCTATCTATTCACTGGATTTATGATTGAGAATAACAGTAGCGCTTTGTTTGAATACTTGCTTCAAGAAGGTAGTAATCCTTGCAATATTGTACCAGCGCAAAATATTGAAACACTCTTTCGTAGCCACAATGCGCATATTGAGTCTCAATTTGAACAATGGCGCAGCCTCCCCAGACAAATACAAATTGGCCGCTGGTAGCGCGCTTGCTTTGTATACTGGTCGATTTCAACCAATTTACTTGGTCTAAGGTTTTGGCTTTTTAGCATGTGTAGTAATCGATAGGATAGCCCACAATTCAATTCCAGCAATGATACTTTTAATTGTCGGGTAGTTATAAAATACCCAATTCCATTCCCAAAACTGCTTTGCGAACTCCTCATCAAAACCAAGGTAATCAAGATTGCGAATAAAGTTTTCAAACATCGCCAGTAAATCAGCCACAATAAACAATAAACATACTGTCATTAATGACATGTCGGAGATAGTAAAATGCACTTTCCCACAGGGCTTATTTCGTACTCTTTGGACTGCCCTTGAAATCACAGGACGATATGCTAACACGATAAAGTTAACCATATCGGTAATAAGATGAATGGTATAGATACGAGTATTTTTCCATAGGTGCAAAGCATCTGCATTTAAGCCAAAAACATTGAAGTGAAATACTGAATACTCGAGCGTTATAATAGTTAATTGGATCGCACAAATATGTATGGCATTCACGTTTTCTCGATACCAAATCATAATCACTACAAGCGCTGTAATCACCCCCATACGATCTAAGAAAGGATGATCTAAATACAAGACACTTAGAAGTGTAAAATGCAGTGCAAGTAGCAGCTTCATATTTTCAGGAGCAAAGCCTTAAATGTTATTTTTAAAGTGATTTAGTCAACAAATTCAGAAATATAAAACATCTGGCTGTTACAATAAATTCGGATTATACATTCAAGATTGAAGCATCACTCTAGAGTGATGTTCGTTAAGAAAAGTAACTCTACTTTTTAGAAGAAATGTTATCGGTTCTATTTGTATCTTGCTCAGTATCACATTCCCTAATTTGACACATCAAACCTTTGATATCGATGGAGCAGTAAACACATATTTGTAAGAATTGATCAATTCTTGGTTGGCCTACTCCATTTTCCCAATTTTCGATTGTTTTTAGAGACACGCCGATTTTATCCGCCATCTTTTGCTTAGAAACCCCCTTGCGACTTCTAAGTGCACGAAGGTCATCTCCTGTTATGCTATTTTTAAAGAAAAACAAAGCTGTTACATCCCTACCGAAATATTGTAATTAAAAATTGAGAGACTGAATCGCCACATAGTTTTTATATTTCAACTTTTATTGAGCAACCCTATAAAACACCAACAAATAGAAACAAAAAATCAACAAATAAAGCATTACTCTTTATTACGTTACAAATCGTATATTAATTCGGCACCCCAAGCAAATATAACAGCTGTAGCAGTGAGCCTTCACAAATAGCGGCGTCAGCCTGTTCAACCACTTTTGGCTTGCCGTGAATGGCTACACCGAGCTGTGCTTTTGCCATCATCACCAGATCATTTGCGCCATCACCAATAGCGACTGTTTGCACCATAGGTATACTTAACTGGCTTGCTAACTGCTCAAGCACTTTCGCCTTTTTATCGGCATCCACTATCTCTCCTAACACTTTGCCAGTTAGCTGCTCGTTAGCCACTTCTAAGGTATTAGCAAAAACAGCGTCTAGCTGTAACGGTGTGATTAGCGCTTCTGCAAACCAAGTAAAACCACCGGAGGCAATGGCTAAAGACCAGCCATGCTGTTTTAATGATTGACACAGCACTGCAATACCAGGCATCAATGGGAGGTTTTCCTTTAACGCTTGGATCTGCGATAGCTTCACACCCTCAAGGGAGGCGACACGACGATGTAGGCTTTGTGCAAACGAAAGGCTCCCCGCCATGGCCTGCGCTGTGATAGTTGCCACTTCATCAAACCTGTCAGCCAATCTTGCAATCTCATCAATACATTCGATTTGAATTGCGGTTGAGTCCATATCCATCACCAACAACCCTGGGCGCTCAAGTGTTGGTGCTTGGCTCACAATTGCACCTTGTAGATGCAAGGCATCAGCCACAGCCCTAACCTGTGCCTTAGTAGGCAAATGTGGGGTATCAATGCTAAAGGCCAGCGCCACAGGCAGCGATTCATGTGGTTGATAGGCACACACATAAATAGGCTGCGCGGTAAACTCAGCAATAAACTTAGCTAATTTTATCAAGTGCTCACTAGCTATCTCTTCACCAAAAAAACAAAGTGTTTGCCAAGTACTAGCAAACGGCGGATTTACTTGCGAGAGACTTGTGTTATTTTGATAATGATACCACTGCCCCAGCGACATCATTGTGCGAATAGGTGTTTTTAGCTCAATATCGCCTAATTGAATGATTGACGGCATAAGTTGCTCCTTGATAGCGTTAAGGCGATTTTTAACACGATTGCGCTTAGCTGTCAGTATCTATGCTCGGTAAAAGCAGGTAATATTTGATAAATATGAAAAATTTACATGTCCTAGAAGCCCTAAATTCATCTCGAGGACGCAGACTGTTGCGTTTGTGTATCGCCGCTATCTGCTTGGTTATGGTTACTTGGCTTGCTTTTAACACCAGCTTTGAATCGCATCGGTTATTGCACAATGGCGCTGACCTCACAGCGCGCAGCTTGACCAAGCAACTAGCAAAAAATGCTGCCTTACCACTTTCACGTAATGATTACCCAAGATTAAGTGCGCTCGCTAACCATTTAGCTGGTGATGACTTTGTCTTACAAGTTTCTATTTACGATTATCAAGGACGCTTTGTTGTTGGTAATGACGGCAACACAGCACCCACGCAGTACCAGCAATTGCCTCAAACACTCCCTGGTTTAAGTAAAACAAAAAGTATTATTTCTGAACCAGTTTATACCCCAACAGGCCAGCCATTGGGCTTTGTTAACATGGTATATCTAACCGAAGCCGCGATGTCACAAAGCCATGCTCACTTTCACGAGCTAGGCAGAGTGGTATTACTCATGCTAGTTATCACTATGGTATTTACGTGGCAAATTGGTAGAGGGTTAAAAGGTTGGGAAGTCAAACGCAAAATTCGCAAGAAAGTAAAAACACTTGGGTCACCAAATCGTCATTGAGTCAGACTTACACTATTACCATTGTAAATAACTTGATAATATCAATGGTAATTTATATAAATTCCAAAGACAAAGGATATGAACAATAAACTTTTTATCATTCCAAAACCAAACCCGAATGCCACTCTAAGGCTATTTTGCTTTCCTTATGCGGGAGGCTCTTCCACGATTTTTACCCCGTGGATTGAACGGGCTAATCCCCATATAGAGCTGGTCTTTGTGCAATTACCAGGTAGAGGGGCAAGACTCATGGAGCCTGCAATCGATAATATGCCTGAAGTAATAGAGGAGCTATTACTGTATAAAGACTTTATTACCAGTAAGCCCTACGCGTTTTTTGGTCACAGTCTGGGTAGTCGTATTTCTTACGCTCTCGCTTGCGAGCTACACACTTTGGGGCTTCCTTTACCTAGTAAAATCTTTGCCTCTGCCAGCCGAGCACCGCATTGCACATCAAATAAAAAATATTTACATGACCTTCCTCATGATGCCTTTATCGCAAAGTTACGCGATTTAAATGGCACACCGAAAGAGGTACTAGACAATGCTGAGTTGATGGAATTGCTAATTCCACTTCTGCGAGCGGATTTCAAGATTGCCGATACCTATGTTGCCGAGCAACATGCACTTCCAACTCCTATTCACGTATTTCACGGTGTGGAAGATGAGATTTTAGATGAACATATTTTGGCTTGGCAAGCGCTCACCGCTCAGCCTTGTACCTACAAATATTTTGACGGTGGACACTTTTTTATCCATCAATATGGCGAGGAGATGATTAATATCATCAACCAGCAATTAACGTAACCATCACGGTTTGATGCGTAGCGTAAAAGTTGTAGTCAACAACGGCGCTTTTACCTCTTGCTTAGGATGTTTTATATCGTCACAAAGAGTACGTTTGCTGTGAATGCCTATCGTAATGGGTATTTACAGCATCACAGCATCAACCTTGGTTTATGCCAGTATTGTCAACTTATACCAAATAACTGTTTGGTATTTTGATAAAGCATTGCACCCAACAAATTTGGTGTTTCAGGGCGGTATTCACAGAGCTTTTCAAATACTTCAACTACGCGCTTGGGCGTATTAACCTTTCCTTGATACCCATTCAGCGGCATGGATGGAGCATCGGTTTCGAGTACTAAGCTTTCAAGTGGCAATTGTGAGATGATCTGTGCTGTTTTTTCACCCCTTGGATACGTGATAGTCCCTCCAACTCCAAGCTTAAAATCCTGACTGATATAATATTCAGCTTGTTGTTTTGAGCCTGAGAAAGCATGGATCACCCCACCAAATTTTGGCTTAATGCGCTTAAACACTGCGGCTATCAGATGATGACTCTTACGGTGGTGGACAATAAGTGGCAACTCAAGCAAATTACTCAGCCTAACATGCGCTTCAAAGAGCGAAACTTGCTGCGCTAGCGCTTCACAAGTCGCGTCTATGCCACACTCTCCAATGGCACACAGCTGTGCACGGTTAAGCTTGGCGTACTGGGCAAGATTTGCCATATCACTATCGTGGTGTTTGTCGATAAAATAAGGATGTAAACCTGCTGCAATCGCGCATTCCGGGTGATCAGTTTTAAATTCAAGCAGTCGTTGCGACTGAGTAAGCGTAACACCTGGTACTATAAAACGTTCAACCCCCGCGCTTTGGGCGGCTTTTATATGCGTGGCTAAGCCCGCTGCCAACTCATTAAAATCAAGGTGGCAGTGGCTATCTATAAAAGCAAGTTTATGGGTTAAGTCGCTCAATTTCCCAGCTGCCATCAGCTTGTTTCACATACATAAAACGGTCATGAAGGCGGTGTTCTCCCCCTTGCCAAAACTCAATTTTGGTGGGCACAACACAATAACCGCCCCAAAAATCAGGAAGTGGTATTTCGCCTTTAGCAAACTTGTCTTTCATGCTACTAAAAGTTTGCATTAATGCTCGACGCGATGATACCGGGCGTGATTGTTGAGACGCCCATGCAGCAAGCTGGCTTTCTTTAGGCCGTGACAAAAAATACTTGGCAACACGGCTAGTTGGCAATGGTTGTGCTTCCCCATAAACAATTACCTGACGCTCAATCTCATGCCATGGGAAATGCAAACAGATCTTGTTGTTTTGTTTTAGCTCTTGCGCCTTTCTTGAGCCGGTATTAGTAAAAAAGACAAAGCCATTTTCATCAACATGTTTGAGTAGTACTATGCGCTGAGATGGCTGTCCATCTTCATCTACAGTTGCAACTACCATTGCCGTGGGATCTGCAAATTTAGCTTCAATTGCCTGCTCAAGCCACAGTTCAAATTGCGCAACTGGCGTGTCCTTTAGCATCTCACGACGCAAACCATCTTTGGTGTACTCTCTACGAATATCTTCAAGTTTCATCACAATTTCCTTAATAATACCGATTTCACCTACTTTTGCTTATCATTAAGAAGCTAATTGGTATAAAAAAGCCGCTATAAAGCGGCTTCTAGTATACCTTAATGCAAGTTAAAACGAACTTACATTTGCTCCATCACTTCAATACCTAGCAGGTCTAGACCTGTTTTCAGTGAATTAGCTACTAGATTGCAAAGCAACAGACGGCTTTCGCGTACTTCTGCTGCCACGTCCTCTTTCAAAATTGGGCACGCTTCATAGAATGTCATATACAAGCTGGCAAGCTCATATAAGTAGCTACATAGTACGTGTGGAGTCGCTTCGCTGATCATCAGATCAAGCACTTCTTCAAGCTGCAATAGTTTCAGCGCAAGTGCCTTTTCCTGCGGCTCTTGAATTTGGATGCGACCAGTTAGACTTGTGCTATCGACATTTGCTTTGCGAAAGATACTGCGAACGCGAGTGTAAGCATACTGTAAGTATGGCGCTGTTGCCCCTTCAAAGCTCAGCATTGTATCCCAGTTAAAGATATAATCGCTGGTTCTATGCTTTGATAAGTCAGCATATTTCACCGCACCGATCCCTACCTTACGAGCGATTTCTTGGCGAGCTTCATCTGATAAATCAGAGGCTCTGTCAGCAAGCTTTTCAGTTGCTCGGCTTACCGCTTCATCGAGTAAATCCGATAGCTTAACGGTGCCACCGGTACGGGTTTTAAATGGTTTACCATCGTTACCCATCATAGTACCGAACAAGCTTGGCTCATAACTGGTTTTATCTTTAAGCAGCCCAGCTTTACGTGCAGTGATCTCAACTTGGTTAAAGTGTAACCCTTGACGCGCATCAACAAAAATTAGGATGCGGTCAACATCTAGCTCATTTGAGCGGTAATCACAGGCGGCAAGATCAGTGGTTGAATATAAGAAGCCACCACCTGATTTTTGCACGATAAATACAGAAGGTTCACCGTCTTTATTTGCTAGTTCATCAAGGAATACGACTTGAGCGCCCTGATCTTCTACTGCAATGCCTTTCTCTTTTAGTAGCGTAATAACGCCTGCAAGACGGTCGTTGTAGGCACTTTCCGCCATGATGTCATCACGCGTTAGCGTAACATTTAACTTGCCGTATACTTCTTCTGAGTGCTTAACAGACGTGTCGATAAACATTTGCCATAGCTTTTTACAATGTGCATCACCACTTTGTAGTTTGACTACATAATCACGGGCTTTATCGGCAAAACCTGCTTCGTCATCAAAACGCTTTTTAGCATCACGATAGAAGCTTTCTAAATCGGCAAGTGCGACATTTTCTAGATCAACGCCTTGGTTTAACAAATCTTCTAAGTGCGCGATTAGCATACCGAACTGGGTACCCCAGTCGCCCATGTGGTTTTGGCGAATAACGGTATCACCACGGAACTCAAGGGCGCGTACAACGGCATCACCAATAATAGTTGAGCGCAGGTGACCAACGTGCATCTCTTTGGCCAGGTTTGGCGAAGAAAAGTCCACAACGACTTTGTCAGGTGTCGCATGCTCTGCAACCCCTAGCTTGGCATCCGTATTTGCCGCTTCAAGGCTTGTAGCTAAAAACTCAGGTTTGAGGTGAATATTAATAAAACCTGGGCCTGCTATTTCTGTTTTATCCGCAAGATCTGTAACGTCTAAGTTATCGATTATTTTTTGCGCCAGTTCTCGTGGGTTGGTTTTTAATGCTTTTGCAGCTCCCATTGCACCGTTAATTTGGTAATCACCAAACTGTGGACGCGTGCTTTGTGTTACCGCAGGGTTTGTACCTTCAGGGATACCAGCCGCTTGCATCGCTGCATTGGCCTTTTCAATCAAAATACTTTTAATGTTCATTTGTTTTCCTTTAATGCGCAGCGATTAGTGTTCACGAGTTTCATGGAACTTCACGTCAGGGTAACGCTCCATAGATAAATTCAGATTCACGCGACTTGGAGCGATGTACGTGAGGTTGTCACCACCATCTAATGCTAAGTTTTGTTCACACTTACGACGGAACTCAGCCATTTTCTTCTCATCATCACAGCTTACCCAGCGTGCTGTTTGTACTGTTACGCTCTCGTAAATCGCATCAACGTTATACTCAGACTTCAAACGCGCTACAACCACGTCAAACTGCAGCACACCAACCGCGCCAACAATCAAGTCGTTGTTGATAAGCGGTCTAAACACCTGTACAGCACCCTCTTCAGAAAGCTGCACTAAACCTTTGAGTAGCTGTTTTTGCTTTAATGGATCTTTTAGGCGAATACGGCGGAATAACTCCGGTGCAAAGTTTGGAATACCACTAAATTTAAGCGCTTCCCCTTGTGTAAAGGTATCACCGATTTGAATTGTGCCATGGTTATGTAGACCGATAATATCACCCGCGAAGGCTTCTTGGGCACGCTCACGATCACCCGCCATAAAGGTTACCGCATCTGCAATACTGATTTGTTTGCCAATACGCACATGATTCATTTTCATGCCTTGAGTATATTTACCCGACACAATTCGCATAAAGGCAATGCGGTCACGGTGTTTTGGATCCATATTTGCTTGGATCTTAAACACGAAACCAGAGAACTTTTCTTCGTCCGCTTTTACTTCACGTTCATCTGTTTGACGCGGCAGTGGCGTAGGTGCCCACTCGGTTAAGCCATCAAGCATGTGGTCAACACCAAAGTTACCCAGTGCCGTACCAAAGAACACTGGAGTGAGTTCGCCGGTTAAAAACAGTTCTTGGTCAAACTCGTGTGAAGCCCCCATGACCAACTCAAGCTCTTCTCGCAGCTGCTCTGCGAGGCTTTCACCTACAGCCGCATCAAGTTCGCTGTTATCAAGCCCCTTGATGATACGCTTGTCTTGAATTGTATGTCCTTGACCAGTTTGGTACAAAATCGTTTCATCACGATGAATGTGATATACACCTTTAAACTCTTTACCACAGCCAATTGGCCAAGTAACTGGCGCACACATGATGTTCAGCTCGGTTTCTACTTCATCAAGTAGCTCCATCGGGTCACGAATATCACGGTCCAACTTGTTCATAAAGGTAACAATTGGCGTGTCACGTAAACGCGTAACTTCCATTAATTTACGAGTACGATCCTCTACACCTTTTGCCGCATCGATCACCATCAAACATGAGTCAACCGCAGTTAACGTACGATACGTATCTTCCGAGAAGTCTTCGTGCCCTGGAGTATCCAATAGATTGACTAAGGCATCATTATACGGAAACTGCATCACGGAAGTGGTTACCGAGATACCACGTTCTTTTTCCATTTCCATCCAGTCAGACTTGGCGTGTTGGTTTGAACCTCGGCCTTTAACTGTACCTGCTTTTTGTAACGCCTTTCCGAATAAAAGTACTTTTTCGGTAATGGTGGTTTTACCCGCATCAGGGTGTGAAATGATCGCGAAAGTGCGTCTGCGCGACACTTCCTGCAAAATACTCATATTTGACATTGAAATTCTACTTATGGCATTGGTAACCGAACCAAAACTCGGCCACGCTAAATTCGAACAAAGATTGCTATATTCTCTCTGATCTTGGCCATTTTAACAACTTGATGACCATAATTTTCACAGTAAAAATCCATCATCTCAACCCAAGCCACTGTGCACTAGCGTGGCTTTTGTTGATACATTTGCTTGTCGGCACGTGAGAACAAGCTCGCCATGCTTTCAAATTTACTGTCGCACTTGGCAAATCCCGCCGAAAAGCCACACTTGGGTAACTGCTGTGCCTTTAATGCTTGGTAAAATGCAGCTTCGCTTTGATAAATAAAGTCTTGGACGTCATCTTCATTGACCCGTTGCACCATAGCAATAAATTCATCGCCACCATAGCGCCCAATGATGTCATCTTCACCGCTTATTTCCTTCAGCGCTTTACCTAAGCATTGCAATACTTGGTCGCCAACTTCATGACCATAACTGTCGTTGATGGGTTTGAATCCATCCAAATCTAAAAAAATACAGTATAACGACGCGCCAAGCTTAAATGCGATGTCACGTTTATGTTCACCAAGCAGCTCTGTCGCTCGACGATTTAACACTTCGGTTAAAGGGTCTTGCATCGCAATCGCTTTGATTTTGCTGTAACGCTCAATCATGACGAGGTCATCTTCGAGCATATCGCGCAAGTGCTCAACAAATTCAATCATTGATGGAGCGTAATTGGTTGGCTTAAAGTCCATTACACATAAAGTGCCGAATGACTTACCATTCGGCCAGTGAATGGGCACGCCTAAATAAGATTCAAAGCCATCTTCGGCGACTTCCGGATTATCATCCCATTTGGCATTGCAGCTGGCGTGTTGCTCGTAAAGATTGCGATTGTTAGCTAAGACATGCTTACAAAATATATTGGTTTCTTGGGGAATAAAGCCACCAGCAGGGTAAGGGTTTTGCGCTTGAGCACTGGAAATCATGACGGTAAACCCGTCTTGTTTTTTTTGTACCACAAAAGCTGCAGGCGCTGAGAGTATTTTCGCTAACAAGTCGACTGTTTTTTGCCACTTGACTAACGCCTCTTGCGTTGTATCACGTTTAAATAAATCTGAGTAGGGCACACAGTTACCTTGCTAAAAACCACGGTGCCCTTAATAATAATTCGCTTAAAATAAATTTCAATTGTACGGTTTACTTCCGTGACAAAGCAGGGATATCCATCATATTTTTATAGCTTGGATCGATACTAAATTGCTTAGCTGGAAATTTCACTTCTTTCACCCGCACAAACTGTGACGATGATTGCTGCCCGGGTTGACTACCCAAAGGTGAAACATCAATACTGATCTTATTCTCAAGCGTTGGCATGGTATAACCAGAGAGGCTGCCAACATACTGTTGATAGCGATTAAACACAGCGGCATGTTGAGCTGATAAGCCAATATCGGCGATGTCAGCAAAGCATACCTGTTGCTGTAGCATGGCCACGCTAAACTCATAAAGCTCACAACTGATACCATTAATCCGTGCACGCTGGTTTAGCTTTTTTAATTGGTTATTGCCATTGCTCTTAAGCTGTTTGATTTGTTGCTCAGCCATGCGCAGCGCACTTTTTGCCGTTTCAAGATGAGCTACATTCTCTAACCCCTCTTGGCTTTGTAATTTTTTTAATTCAGCCTCTTGCTTTGTCAACAAAGCAGACAAATCACCAAACATGTTATTGCTCATTTCCATGTAGCTTTTTGACGTTGGTGTAACGACATATAGTTTGTTTTTCAAGGCATCAAATAGCTGATACTGTGCTGCGTTATCCATACGCATGGTATGGCCTTTAATCTTGAAGCTTTG
Organism: Pseudoalteromonas sp. J010; assembly: GCF_003934235.1. Classification (NCBI taxonomy): domain Bacteria; kingdom Pseudomonadati; phylum Pseudomonadota; class Gammaproteobacteria; order Alteromonadales; family Pseudoalteromonadaceae; genus Pseudoalteromonas; species Pseudoalteromonas sp. J010. The sequence continues at coordinate 148,095 of NZ_RDBW01000001.1, forward strand.
CTGCCCAAGACCGGACTTGAATACTAGCTCCACTTCCGCTTGCGCTACCCCTGAAAGGGCCACAAATGACGCTGCAACCACAGTTTTAAACTTTAATAAATTCATAGTACTAAACTCAGAAATTACCGATATTGCCGATTAGGTTATAAATTGGCAGGAATAGCGCGCCGATAATGAATATCATAAACCCTCCCACCAAAAAAATTGCCACCGGTTCAACTAAGGTTTTTAGTTTATCTATGGTGTCATTAACACGAGTTGTATATTCATCAGAGATAAACCGCGCTTGATCTTCAAGCTTACCGCTGCGCTCACCTGTCATCAGCATCCTGATGATAAAGTTAGGGTACGACTTAGTTCGTTTAAACTCATCCGACAAGCTATTACCTTTGGCGACCCCTTGTTGAATCAGTTTTATATTTTCTTTATAAACTTCGTTGGGTACCGCCGCGGCAATTACTCCAAGAGATTTGTAGATATCCACTCCTGAGCGCACCAACAGCGAAAAGTATTCAAACACAAAGGCCATATTTGAATAACGGATCAATTTACCCACAACGGGGATTTTAAGTGCGAGCTTTGAAACCCAATATTTAAACCCTCGATGTTTTTTATAAGCCACCGAGATCAACAAAAACACTGCGACAATTACCGCGATGTAATAAAGCGTATCATGGCGTAGTGAATCCGAGATATTCATCACCATCAGCGTAATGGTAGGCAGCTCAACTTGCATTTGCTGATATAGCTCTGTCATAGATGGGACGGTGTAATACATCCAAAACACACAGGCCAGTAAAGTTGCGAATAACACCACAACTGGATAGATCAGTGCTTTTTTCACATCCACATTAATACGACCAATGCGGTTAATATGTTCCGCCGCATTTAGCAATGTTTGGTCGAGTAAGCCAGTCTCTTCACCAATACGGCACAGATATAGCACTGAGTCAGGAAATACTTCGCCTTGCTTTTCCATTGCGGATGACAAACTGTTGCCAGACTCTAATGCCATTCTTAATTCATCCGCAATAGTTCTAAGCGCCGGGTTTTCGGCGTATTCAGCAGCATCTTGAAGTGCACTAATAATAGGAATACCTGCTTTAAGCATAACCGCGATGTTTCGCAAAAAGTCTGCAATTTCCGACTTTTTAATTTTGCGCTTTGTCGACCAGTTTGATAGCGCATAAAAAGGTTGCCATACTGCGTTTACCGGCTCTAATGCAATAACGGCACAGCCCTTTCGTTCGTAATATTCATGGGCAGAAATTGGATTATCAAAAGGCAGCTCAGCCACCCCTTTCATTGCTTGGCCATCCCGGTCAATGACTTTATATTTAAATAACGCCATTAGTTGTACTCCACTTCTTTAGCAACTAAGTTTTGCAGCTCATCAACCGTCGTCGTACCATTTAACACTAAGCTAGTAGCAACACTGTGCATAGACACGTAGTTACCCGCTTTTGCATGTGCATATAGCTCTGACACTGGCTTATTTAACTCAATGAGGTGACATAGCGATTTGTCTACTGACATAATTTCATAGACAGGCACACGTCCCAAGAAACCAGTATGGCCACATGCCTCACATCCGACACCTTTTGTCAGTACCACGGGCTTATCCAGACCCAAGTACTGCATTTCTTCTGCTGTGCTTTGGACTTCTTCGCTACAGTGGCGGCAGTTTTTTCTCACCAAACGCTGAGATACCACGCCGACGAGAGAGTCAGCAATCATGTGGTTACTCACATCAAGTGAACGTAATCTTGGGATTACTCCCATCACGTCATTGGTGTGTAATGTTGATAATACCAAGTGACCGGTTTCAGCCGCGGTCACAGCGGTATGCGCGGTCTCATTATCACGGATCTCACCGACTAAAATGACATCTGGATCATGGCGGAGGAAGTGCCTAATTGCATCAGCAAAGCCATACCCGGCTTTTTCATTGACTTGAGTTTGTCTAGCCAGTGGTAAACGGTACTCTATCGGATCTTCAACCGTGACAATATTTTTCTTGAGCATATCTAAACTGCTCAAGCCAGCATGCAGCGTAGTGGTTTTACCCGAGCCGGTTGGACCGGTAAGTAAGATAATTCCAGAAGGCTTGTTAAACATACTTTCAATCAACCCAAGGTGCTCAGGTAAAAAGCCCAGTTGTGACAAACTACGCAGTTCCACCTCTCTTGGTAAAATACGCGCCACTAAGTTTTCTCCGTAAGGACACCCAAGCGTCGATACACGAATATCATAACTCAAGCCATTCACCACAACTTCAAAGCTGCCATCTTGCGGTAAACGCTGCTCAGCAATATCCATTGATGCACGCATTTTTATCGTTGAGGTTAAGCGGCTGAGCTCTTTAGGTAATGCAAATGCTGAGCGCATTACCCCGTCAACACGAAATGCCACACTAATGCTTTTTTCCATTGGTCGGATATGAATATCCGTCGCCCGCTTTTTAACCGCAAAACGTAGAATGTTAGTTAGCAACGTGTCTAGCGTGCGCACAGACTCTTTATCGGCAATAAGGTGGTCGATTTCGTCTTGGAGAATCTTTTCTACTGGGTTATTAAGGTAAAAATAGTGGTTATGTAACAGCTTTTGGATCACCCCCTTTTCTGCAAGGTGGATGTCTAAATGTAACTGGCAATATTTGTACACAAGCGCCCGTAGACCGTCTATGTTCTCATTACTCGTTGCAATCGTTAGGGTGCGCTCATCACATTTTAATGGAATGAACTGGCTACCTTTACATAAGTTAAAATTAAACTTTTTTAATGCTTCAGGTTCAGGAATATAGTGAGCTAGGTCAATATAAGGTAGCTTTAGTAATGTTGCCAGTTGTTGAGCCAGCGCACGCTGACTTACAAAGCCATTACGCTCTAGTACTTCACTTAACTTTTCGCCAGTGATCACCTGCTCTTGCAGCGCAAAATCGAGTTCATCCTGTTTAATAGCCCCTGCACTGAGTAATAATTCCGCTAGGGTCTTCATTTCTTGTGTCATGAAAAATCTCTAAATTCTAAAAAATTGAATATGATAAAGTGCAAACAAGGTTGCTTGATCTAAACTGGCTGTGGCTGGTAGCCCCAATACAAACTGTAACTTCTTAATCGCCCCAAGTGTTTGTACGCCCAACATGCCGTCAATGTCTCCACCGTACAAACCTGCGTTTGCTAGCGCCATTTGCATGTTGCTCAACTCCCCTTGTAGCGACGATAAACCTGACCAGGTAAAAATACACTCATGTTTAATGGCAAAGCACACTGCTTGCCCTTGCTCAGAAACGGCATGTAGAGGAAATGACACCACCTGTAAGTTGCCGCTACGTTGCAACCAATTGATGATAATGGTGTTATTTTGCGCAGCCAGCGCTGCCAACACGTCCTCTTTTGCGTAAAACTGCCACAGTGATAATGCTTCCTGTTCCGGTAGTAAACGCTGCGTGAGTTCATGTAACGCACGCTCAGCTAACACTTTCTCAGGCGTGGTAGTGGTGCTATTGCCCTCAGTGGTGGGAGTATTATCAATGACAGCTGGCGCAGCATCAGTGACCATGCTCACCTGCGGCGCTGGTTTCACCTCAGGCTTGTTAATCGATAGGGAAACCTGCTCAAGCTCGCTTACTGTTGTGTTGGTGGAGTCTGAAGGCGCTTCGCTTTGTGTTTCTCTTGACGTGATTGGTTGCTCCGCACTACTTTGCAGCCAATCATCGTAGTGGCCTTTGACCTTATCAACCACAGCAAACTTGCTCGCCAAAAAGGCAGCTGAAACCATCATTGTGGTGTAAATACAGCCAAAGATTATCTTTTTTTGGCTGCTGCGATAATAAAAAAACGCTTCACCAACATCGACAATCGCAAGTCGAATAATATCGCGACTGACCACAGACGTTTGCTTAGCCGCCAACACAATCAGTACTCTATCCATTAATAGGTTTACTAATCTCGGCACCCCACGGGTTGCTCGGTATATCAAGGTCAAAGCTAAGCGAGATACTTGCAGCGCATCATACCCTGAGGCTTGGGTTTTATATTTAATATATTGCGCCATTTGAGCCTTTGATAACGGCAAAAACTGACGAGATAACGCGATACGACTTTTAAGTTGTCGCATCGACTTAGTATTCAGCGTGTCTTGTAACTCTGGTTGTCCCAACAGCACTATTTGCAGTAATTTTTCGGAACTGGTTTCGAAGCTGGTTAGCAACCGGATCAACTCTAGGCTCGCGGCTGACAGATTTTGTGCATCGTCAATCACAACGACAGAAGTCACGGCATTCTTTTTATTTAATAGTAAAAAGTGATTGAGCTGCTGTAGTAGCTCCGGCATCTCTTTTGAGCATGGCGTTAAACCAAAATCCACGATGATTTGCTCAAGTAAAGCAGTTTCTTGCACCACACTATTGAGCACCAGCGCCGTTGCCGCTTGCAAAGTGGCAAGCTCTTGGAGTAACACTCGACTAAAGGTCGACTTACCCAATCCCACTTCACCTGTGATCACCACAAAACCACGTCGCTGATTGAGCGTAAACAAGACTTCATGCAGTAATGCTTGCAGAGTATCGTGCATGTAGTAATGGTTACCATCGGGTACCGCCGGAAACGGATGATGTGTCATCCCGAGGCGTTCTATATGATGATCCATCGCTGGTATGGGAAACTGCAATCGTGTCATGATGATACTTGAAGAGACTGTAGATAACGCAAACGCGACAATAAATCGCGCGCACGGTTTTGCAAGATTATTTCCTTGAACCCTTGTTCTAGCAGGGCTCGAGCCTCGTCATACGACTTGAGCTGCATCTGGCAAACAGCAAGATTCATTCTTGACTGTTCATCTGTTGGCACTAAATAAATCGCTTTTTTCCAATAGCTAATCGCCTGCTGATAATTTGCCTGCTGCATATACATATATGCCCACGCTTTGGTGATAAATGGGCTCGTTGCTGATAAATCAGCATCATACTCTTGCAGTAGTATGCTTAGTTTTTCCCAATCTTGTAATTGCATGGCACGGCGAATGTCACCAAAACGCTGAGCGAGTGACTGTTTTGCTTGAGCCTTGACATTTAAATCAATTTTCACCTCAGGCTTCACTAAAATAGGCGTCTCGACCACCTCTGTTTGTGCTCTAGCATTGGCATTTTGAGGTTGCTGCACATCAATATCTGACACGTCGGTGTCAACCGTGCTCATCGTTAGATGTGGCGTTTTTGGCTCAGCAAGCACAGCAACTTGCTCTACGCTTTGTTCCGTTTTTTGAGACTCCAACACAGGCGCACTCGAAGGCGATTCAATTTGCAACGGCAGCACTTGCGCGTCATCTGTTGTTACTGCATTCGCATCACTCGGCTGCACCACTATCAAGGGGTCAGCTTTAGCACCATACTCCCTTGACCGTTGCGTGCCTTCCCTCACCTTGGTATCTGCTGTAGTGGCAGCAGGCACCAAACTGGTACTCTGCCAATCCCAAAGCATATACGCCGCGCCTAGTGCCCCTACTACGCAAACAGGCACTAGCGCTTTGGTAAAGCGAGTGTTGGTCGTTGAGGACAAAGCTGCTGGCGTCGACGATGACGTTGACTCCAGCGCTTTGAGTGAATCAAAAATTAGACTCAAATCAGGTTAACCTTTAGTACTAGCACCAGCTCACGAACTCCTGTGCCGTTGCTCTTTTTCTTAAACAAGTTACCAAGTACTGGTAAGCTGCCTAGCACTGGAACTTCTGATTCGTTACGGAAGTCTGATTGGTCAATCAAACCACCCATAATGATAGTGTTACCATTTTTCACCTGTAGCTGAGTCGACATCGACTTTAATTCAACCTCAGGCAGGGTCACTTTCACATCAGCACCCGCTTCTACTAAACCGAGGCTCAACGGATTTACTTTGCTTTGTACAGGGTGGATAGACAGGTTGATATCACCATTTTTTGCAATGAATGGCACCACACCAACCATTAAACCATCAAATACTTGGCGTGTTTGAACTTCCTGAGTAGTCGAAAGCCCTGTACCCGTGCCATTCGTCGTGATACGCGTGTCTGAAATATACGTTGATGATGTACCGACACTGATGATCGCAGGCTGGCCATGCTTCGCACGAATTGTCGGGTTAGATAGCACGCCAACATCGCCGTACTTTTGCATCATATCAATCGCAACTAATGTACTGCCCGTTGATTTGTGGAAAGAAAAGTCTGAAGTACCAGAGCCGCCCATAGGTGGTGTCGTTAACGTAATACCACGCGCACCTTGAGAAAGGTTACCAAACGTGCCAACCGCTTCTGATACGCTGCGGGTACCTGCCGAGAAAGCACTGGCAATATCATCACGTAAAATGCTCCAATCCACGCCCCAGCGGAAGTCATCACTCAGGTTCACTTCAATGATCTGCGCTTCTATCAGTAATTGACCGCTATGAATTTGCTCATAGTTATTCACCAATGTTTTAACCGTTTTCATCACTGACGGCTTTGCTCTGACAAATAGCGTACCTGTGGTGCGATTGAGTGAGTACATTGCAAGGTCGTTGCGCACGGCACTACCAAGGCGAGATAGCTTGCCTACTTCAGCCATGGTGCTTGCTCCAGCAATCGTACCTGCAAGAATATCACTGCTGTTACTACCAACGAGCTTTTGCAACATGTTCTCTAGGGCGTCATAGGGGTTTGAGTTTGGCATTGCAACGCCAGAAATTGAAAATTCACCTTTGATCTGGTTGTTGCCAGAGCCACTTGAACCGCCATTTTGACCGCCATTACTGCTGCCACCCAACACGTCGCCGCCAGTGGCAAAAGTACTTTCTACGTCAGACTCCATAAACGCTAAGTTAAATACCGCGTCTTCCATCGGGTTGACGATGATAGTATTGTTTTCAATAGCGCCAGAAACATCTGCGATACGCATGATTTGATCAAACACCATAGACGCACTCACGTCTTTAAACTCCATGCTAATTGAGTAATCAGCGTTGAGTAGGTTTGGATGTACCAATAAGTTCAATCCAGTTTGACCTGCAAATACTTTCAGCACTTGGTGCAGTGCCGCATTCTCAACCGACAAAGTAACCTTAACTTCATCGAGTGGGTTAAACTCAGGTACTTCTACTATGCTTTGTGTTGCTTCATCTAATGCTTGTGTTTCTAGGCTTGCTCTTAGCTTCTGCATACGCTCCCAAGCGCTGCGAGACTGTTCTGCGATCAGCTCATGTGCTTCAGGCTGCTCTTTATGATAAGACTTGCTAAGGTCGACTTGATGACGTGGCGCATTGGCAGTACATCCTGCTAACACAAACGTAGCGGATATCATGGTCATTTTTATAGCAGAATGAGTTAACTTCATAAAATTCTCGTTAAGTCGTTTTAATTGAAATTGGTGATTAATTGTTTAATTCTTTTAGGCCGCCATGCTGGTCAAGTGTCACCCCAGCTCTAGCTGCATCAGCAAGGTTGCTCGTGGCATTATTTAAGCTCTTTCGTGCTTCGGCTTCATCACTGTTTGCTTCTTTCAGCTGTTTTGCAGCCAACCCCACTAATGCGCCGTCAGCAGCTGCAGCAACACCGTACGCGATAGTCGAGCCCACTTGCACACCACCTGCAATGCAGAAACTAACTGCAAACCCCAAAGAGCCAGCACAAGTTGAGAAGTAGCCAGCAGCTTTTACACCCGATGCAACTGCCGTGGCCGTTGACGACGCTAGCTTCGCTGAAGCCATTACCGTGTCAGCCACTGCTTGAGCTTGTGCTCGCTCCGCTGAAACCAACACACCGGAGGCATCACTGTGCATGAATTCAGCAATTTTTATGGAAAGCTCCATTGAGCGATAAGATTCAAGAAGTGCCGGACAGCCTAATTGAGTACTTAAGCTATTAGCTGTAGTCGGTTGAGCAATATCATCAAAAGAGCTGCTCATTACTGTATTTTCTGGCAGGAAAAGGCCGTTATTGTTTTGTAGTGAACTATTGTTATCTAAACGTTGATTGTTACCTGTCCTTACCAAAACAAAAGCGCTACTTTGCATTTTTGCAAACTTAGTTCGAAGTGCCGATGTTGTTAAACTCGTCGCAATAGTGCTAGGTACTGATTTACTAAACGCGTTGCTAGGCTTACCTGCATCTAGCCAATCTAACAGCGCAAGTTTGTAACAAAAGTCGCCCATATTTTTATATGGGTTATACACAAAGCTATCCGTGTTTCTACTATTATCAGGCGAATCATCTTTTTGCGCAGTATTATTTACTTCCTCGAGATAAGCCATCAGCTTCCCTTTGGCATTTTCCTCTTTACATCGTGTGACACTAAAGTTGAACTTTGGTCTTGGGTAGTTACTTTCCACTTCTTCGCAGATATGCTTTTGATTTTTCGCTGTGTCATTAAAATCATCCACTGCGCCGGTGTCTATTTTAAATGCGTTTGTATACTGCTCAATTACGCTATCATCACGTTGATAAAGATCACTATACAAGCCAGTCATCAAATCGCCAGCTTTCTCATAATGTGCTGCAATGCGACGATATAAGTCTGGATCACCTTTACTTCCCGAATTACTCTCGCTTAACGCATCCTCACTTAGCTGAGAAAAGTAGCCAACTTGTGACTGCTCACCTGAATCAGTTTTTAGCTCACCCGTAAAGTACCCTTGCGTTTTATCTTTTAACGTTGTGATGGAGGTGCCGAAAATACTGTTAACTTCTTGCATGTAATTTGAAGATTTTTCAACAAGGCTTAGCGCGTAGCTTTGTACCGCACCAGATAATGTAGATACATCATTGGCATTTAAGCCACTTTGATCACTAAACTCATATAAATTGAATAGTTTTGGGCTACCGTCTGAGTTTTGTGGTAGCTTCATGCTTTGATAAAAACCATCAACAGCTGAATTAGATTGCTTCAATTGGTTATAACGAGAGAGAATAGAGTTAAGCTCTAGCTTATGTTGTTCTAACTTACTGATAGATGCTTGTAAAGAGTCTATCGTTGGCTCAATATTAGATACAATAGCGGTTGCATCTGGAGTGATTTTTTCACTTAAAGTGCGCAATTGGTTAGTGTACTCAAAAGCATCTTGCTTTACATGTAAAATGGCTTCAATTTCTGCAACTTTATTATAGTTATCGTTTCCAAAGCTAAAGTTAAACAACTCATCTCCAGACTCGGCCGAAAAAGATTGGTTTCGCAGGTTAGCTAAGGCATTAATGTAATTAGCATTGATACTATTAGATATGCGAATGCCATCAGGAAACATAGGCAATGGATAGCTTTTTGCAGTGTTACTAATAATATCGACGCGGAATTTATCAAACAGATATTGCACATGAAGATTGTGTTTTAGGGTCTCATCGTTTTCCGGTGATGTAACTGTAGGCTCATTAAACTCTCGGTCAGTGAAATCGATATTAACCGGTAAGTTAGTAGGTATATCTAAACTACGTACTTCTGTCGCTTCGGTTAGGTCAATAGCATTACCTCGGTACGGTACGTAGTGCAAGCCTTCCACGTCGGCTTTTGTCAACCCTAGTGTTAAATAGGGTACGCCACCAGATTTGACCTTCTGACCAGTTGACTCGGTGCACTCTTCTTCACCATCAAAATCAGAATCAGGGCAACTAAGGCGCTTTTCTACCGCAATAAATCCGGTGAGCGCTTCTGTCACCCTGGTTGCGTTTGCTTGCTGCTGTTTAATTACATCAAGTTCATCTTGTTTATTTGTCACTGCACTGATAGCAACAGCTCCAGCAGTGATAGCTAACAAAGTGACCATTAACGGGAATAGGCTAAAACCTTTATTTAGCTTTTGCATGCAATTGCGCTCCCTTTTTGTGCTACTACATTGTCGTGTAATTTGCTGCATATATTTGCGCGATCACGCTGGTATTCGACTATCCGCTCTTGCTGCTTCTTTGTTCTATTCTCGGTTTTTTTTGCATTGACCAGCGCTTCGATTGAATTAGCAATAGCAATGGCTGTCGAAGCGACTGCAGCAGCGTTTGCTGCAAATGCTGACGCGGTTGATGGATCGCCAACTAAAACATCAGAAACCCCATCCAATGCCCCAGCAGCCATACTCGCCGTTTGGGCCGCTGCCGCTGCAATATTTACCCCAGACTCAACGCGAACATTATGAATATCGTTTAAAGTTCCATCCAACGAACTCTTGGTTGCGTCAAAGGCTGCTTTTTGCAGATTAAACGCTTGAATTTGGTTTTCCATGCTATTAGCTGAAAGTAATAAACCAGTGCAGTTAAGCTCGCCAAGTAGCGGTAAAAAGGTTTTAGACAACCCTTTATCGTCACTAACTCTGGTACCTGCCGCCGATTGGTATTCGTTGTTTTTGTCATAAACGAACGTGACAGTAGCGCCACTATATTGTTCATTTACGGTATCGACATTCCCATCCAACGAAGTTCTATCATTACTGGCTTTATTGCTGTCGTATTCTTTGAGGCCGCCACTGACAAGAAAAAAAGCATTTGCCGCCATATCACTTGTAGCCGCAGTATGAATATGTTCGCATAGTCGATACATATTGACAGGTATAGCAGGTTGTGGCTCTGACAATGACATTGACACACCATATCTAACAGGCTGATTCCAAGCGTCTGAGATAACACCGTCTAGTCCCAATGTAATGTATGGTAACGTTCCATATTGTGAGCGAGCACCATTGCAATCTTCGATACCATCTGAGTCAAGATCAGCACAGGGTAAGCGGCGATAGGTTTGCAAATGATTAAGCAAAATATTTTCTGCGTCACTAATTTGCTGCTCAGTGACTAGATAATCAGCCCTAGTTTGTTGCTTATTAAATGCGCTGAAGCCAATACCAGCAATTACGGCAAGTAAACTTGTCAATATTGCAAGCTCAAGCAAAGAGATGCCCTTTTGATACTTCACTTGATCCCCCCTGCACTCTCAATTTCACGCGCTTTTTTGAGCTCTTCTTTCATAACACTACCGGTGTACCTAGACTTGTCACGCAGGTCTTCATAGTGTGCTACAGCACTTTCTAAAGTGCTTCTTGCAGCAGCCTTTTCTAGTGCATTTGTGTCTATATACCAAACACCTAAAGCATAATCTCCTGTTGCAAGTGCAGCAGCCGCTGCCGCCGGTATTGCGCTTCCTTTTGAAGCAACTCCCTCAGCTACAGCGACGCCAATGTTGGCTAGATTTAAAGCTTGATTAACCAGTAAGAAATACCCTTCCAATTCGAGTCTTGCTACTGCTTCCGCTGTATTTAACAAGTAAATTTCCGTATTCGCCATATGAAGTTGATACATATTTTCATTTGCAATATGCGCAATACCTTTGTAAAGCGATGTGTTAGCCTGACTTAGGCGTTTACCACAGGTCAATTCCCTATTCAATTGGGCAAACGTTTTGATAAGGCTAATATCGTCATACTTATTAGATGCTTCTTTAGCACTACTAAAAAACTCAAATGGGCTAGCCTGGCTGCGCTCTGAATAACCTTTACCTGTAAGCACTTTTTGAGAGCGAGATATCGAAAGCGCATATGCGGGATTAATAGATACACTGTCAGATACTTTTACATATAACCGCTGTCCGCCAGAAAGCGAAAGCTCTCGGTTTCGAGCTAATGAAGTAATTTGATGGCAAAAATCCAATATATTTTGGTTGTTTACACTTTCTGTATAAGCTTTAGCAAGTTTCATCCCTTTAGAGTCACTTGTTTCATCCAAGTCTTTGCCTAAGTAGGAGCCATGCAAGCTCCCTCCAGAAGTCACTTCATGATATTTCACCGCGCAGTCACTTTTTCCCTCTTCACAAAGGGGCTCGTGGTTTACAGGTACTTGGCTATAATGATTGCCTTGGATGACTAAATCTTTGCTGTCTTGCTGCTGTCTGTAAACGCCGTATTCAATGCTCACTCTACGCCATTCTTCATCAGCATTTAGTGCGATTTGCAAATCCGCGACAGGTAAATAACCGACATGCACTTTGTTATCGCCACTGACTCCGTGCTCCGTCGGATTTACAGTGACCCCAGACGGTACAGTACAATCTTCACGGCCATCTAAATTAATATCAGGACAGGGTAAGCGATGGTGAGTTTGTAAAAACCCCAAAATTGCCCCATCGATTTCATCAAGCAGTAAGCGTGACTCACTAATTGATAAAGTTGGTGAGTCTTCGCTTTTCCCTCCAGCACCAATACCAGAGGTCATAACAGGTAAAATAGCTGCAAGTAATAAGCTTAAAACGGCCATACTCACTGCTAATTCAACAAGGCTAAGTCCTTGCATACGCTTAAGTTGACTGCGAACCATAACTAATTACATACCTGCGAAATTAAGTTTGCCATCGACACAAAGTGCACCACATCGTCATACTGTGCTGACTTCTCACGACCTGAAAATTCGTAGCAATTATTGCCACTGCCATTTTCGCCATCCAGCATACCGTTTATATTGTCCAAATCTTGTGCGCCCCCTGAGACCAACACAAAAGCTGGATTAAAAACATCAGCAGCCTGACAATTCAATCCCCTAGCTCGGATCACCGACAGCCTGTTGGTACTGATAGCAGCTCTATAACGAGACTTGGTTTTTTCACACAAATCATCGAGGTTCAGTCGCCCACCATCCCAACTGCTTGTTGCACTGTCTACTAACTGAGTCAATGCAAAATCAACGGCATAAAATGGGGCATTGCCAAAAGTATCAACGGGTCGTTGCTCTAGCGCGAGTGTTGTGAAAGGCAAAGTACCTTTTAATAATTCAGGTGGCGTTGCTGCATTAGGGCAATCTTCACTACCATCATTATTGGTATCGGGACAAGGTAAGCGATAATGGGTTTGCGTAAACAACAAAAGTGGTGCTGCGTAAGCATCTAAACTGAGGTTAGAGCCTGAGGCGGCAAGCTTTTCATTACTACTTGTTGCCTGCACTCCGGGCTTTTTACTGTTGTTCATCATCATCCCTGTGCCAACAGAAATGAGGATCCCTACAACCATGATATAAACCGCAAGCTCCAACAACGTGAAGCCGTGGGTTTTACGCTGTGTTATTACCCCGATACTTGGCATTTATAGCGCCTCACCAGTCATGCTTAACCGCGCCATCTGGCCTTGCTGATAAAACACCGCAGTTCTATCTTGCACATCAACAAGCTTTGCACCAGAAGGTAAGGTCTGGCCAAGCTCATACACTTGGTTATCGACTACTGCGTACATTTTATCTGCTGACTTATAAACCATGCTCAAGCTATGCTGGTTAATCACACTTTGTAAGTCAAAGTTGGCATCTCTTGCCACGTAACCAAGCATACCCAGTGACAATGCCTTATCGTTTTCAGCTATCACAATTTGTTTGTCGAGGATAGGCAACAGCGCATGCAGCCGCTCCTCATCAAATTTAGAGTAATTGAGAGTGTGTAAGGGCGGCACCCTTACTGGGTCGTTAAAAGACACTTGAGCTGGTGCTAACCAATTCGCAACCGCCGTAACAATACATGCGCCGAGCGCTATTCCAACGCCTGCTAATCCTAATTTTTTACTCATAGTGGACGCTCCAAATCTAATGCAAAGCTAACCCCTTTGAAGCTGGTTTGTACCGAGCTATCTCTAAGCTTGTAACCTTGACTTGTGAGTGACTTAACAAATTGGTTAAAGTGCTCTATTGGATCGTCTGATTGCGCAGTTTGTGTCCCCACTAAACTAATAAAAAGCTTGTTTTCGTCAGTTTGTTTTGGGTAATCAAAACTTATCCAATCAAAAACCACAGAGTTTTGTGGAATAGCCGTTGCAATATCAGCGAGAACTTCATGATAGCCGGGCAATTTAGAAGCATGCTGAATACGCTCTAAATCATCCAAATAGAGCTGATAGTCGTTTTGCTGAATGACTTTGCTTGGAATTTGCTCAGTTAATGTACTTTGCATGCTCTGTACTCGAGCACTGAGCTGTTGATGACTTTCACTAACTTGGAAGTATTGAAGGCCAATATAAGCATTTGCTGCCAGCAATAAGCTAGCCACCAGTGGCAAGCTTTTTTTAGCCAAATAAAGATATTTTGACTCGCTTTGATTCAGTGCATGCTTAAGCGATAAGCTACCCAAGTGAGGTGCTAGTGAACTAAACATAGGCTGGCCATCAACAATCACAGGAGTTGCTGTGACAGGCTCTAAATCAAGTTGCAATTCACTGGCAAGCGCTTCAGCCCAATCAACACTTGCGTCTGGTTCTAACCAAAAATGTACCGACACTGAGGTCGACTTCAAACGTAATTGGCGCTCAAGCGTACGCAAAGCATTGGTCAAACTTGCGATACGGTTTTCACCTTGAAACATCACCTTAGGCAATGACTCAAAGCCAACCACTTTACCCTTTTGACTGAGTAAAATACTAATATCACTTTCTGTGACAACGAAGCTAGCTCGTACCTGATTGCTCTTATTTGTCGCCGCAAGGCTGGCGTAGAGATGATAATAAGAAAACAACAGGGTATTGTGTAACGTATTATCTGCAATCACCTGATAACGATTATAGGTTTCTAGATTAACCGGTGCGTAAAACACACTGTTGTTCATCTGCGCTTGCTTGTTTTTTTGGATCGCAAGCAACTGCACATTACCTACAATCTCACCACTGTCTTTTAACTCTTTGGATAAGATAAATTCAGCGTATTTATAATCACACTGAATATGCTTAAACGCCGCAGTGGTGGCAAAGTCTGTCACCAAGTGAACGTTTTCAGACAAGGTACCGACAAAGTTATTTACGCCTTTATGCTCTAGCGTCTGCCAGTTTTTTCCGTCGATTAAGACCAGCTTTCCATGGCTTTCAACTAAATACTTATTTGACATTATTTCTGTACCACCAATGCTGTGCCTTTATAAGACAGTAAGAAGTTTTGTACTTCATTTTGGCTGTGTTCCAGCATTTTCACTCTATCTGTGATGCTGCCAGACAAACTCATTCCTTCACGACTCAACTGAAAATTTTGAGGCACATAAAAACGTCCAGGCTGGCTATGTGTTTGTGACATATAAGCATCAATTTCGGCGATAGGGATCATTTGGCGGAAGTTCACTTTATACTCTTGCAAACTAGACTCACCAAGCCCTAGTGAACTTGCTTTCTCGGTTAACTTAGTAACCGCAGCGTCGAAGTTTTTTCGCTGCTCTAATTTAGCTAAATAGCGCTTTTGCTGCTGTTGTTGGTTTATTAGTTCAGAAAGAACCAAACGCTCTGATCTTAATGCTTTATCGGCAGAAGCCTGTAGGTATCCCACTACAGGCAAACTGATAGATAACAATAAAATGAGCGCTAAGCTGATGCGAGTAATCATACTGCTCTCTTATTGCTCCATTTTGTAAACCGCAGTCACTAACATTACGGCATCTTCGTCTCGGTTAAGTCCTTCACGACTTTCCACAACTTGGTCATTCATCGCATAGGTGTTGTTACCTAACCATTCGCGACCAGACTCACCAGATGTTGTCAGTGAATTTGAATTAGGATTGTATTGACGGAACATCCCTTCGATTGCATCGGCTTTGCCATCAATCATGCGGTCAAACTCTCGAGCCAGCTCAGGGGTAAGGCCTCTTAGCACCATCACATTGCCACTACCGTGAATTTGGCCTTCTGGGTTCCACTGGAAACATACTTGAACTTCTTGTGGATTACCGTTGCTATCAAGGTAGACAAATCTATCTTCCCTACCTTCAGAACGAGCTGCTGGCATACGGATCCCTTGACGATCCATCAAATCATGTAAACTTTGTGCAGCTAGCGCACGATCATCGTCCATACCGATACGAGTATGACCTGCCCCTTCACAAATACGCGGTAGTGTTTCTGGTAAGCGAATATCACTTCCTTCAACACCTGGCACCCCTGCGCCACCAGCGTTTTGTTGACGAATACCTACATATTCAAACTCTTTACCCGCAACCATATAGCGCGGCTCTTGCTCACTGTCCCCTAGCACAACACCGGTGCGATTGTAGTACTGGTTATATGCCATCACCCACTGGTCGATAAATGTTTGCTTAAGCTTTTGTACCTCAGCGTTGCGCTGTAGGTTTTGTCCTACTGACACGGCACTGATGATCAAACCAATTACCACCAACACGACTGCCATTTCAACTAGCGTGAAACCTTTATTCTTGTTCATTGTTGCTACCTTACTGATTCATCTTGTAGTGTGCAGTGACAATTTTTACTTGTGCTTCGTCTGTAAACCCTGAAGCGGTTGAAGCTGTTGTGCTTGCTTGACTGTCTTTGTTCGTGAAGCTCCAGCTCACTTGTGGTGTAGTCGCTTGCTCTCTAAAGCGACCTTCTGCGGCGTTGATTTGACCGTCGATCATCTCATCTAACATACGCGCAAGATCTGGAGTTAAGCCCGCAATAACCATCACGTTACCTGAGCCTGAATTTGAGTTTGGCTTGTTCCACTGGAAACACACTTGGATTTCTTGCGGGTTACCATTGGTATCTAGATAGACATAACGATCTTCACGACCTTCTGCACGCCCCGCTGGCATACGAATACCAAGCGCATCAAAGTAGCTATGTAGATTTTCGGTGCTATTTTCACGTCTTTGCGCGTATTGGTCGATGTTTTGTCCTTGACATAAACGCGGCGGCTCATCAATTTGACTATAGTCTCCACCTGTATTTAGCCCTAAAAACTGCGATACCGTTGTGGTTTTTTGATTGTCTTTAGTAAATTCACCCGCGGCATTTACTGCAAACGTTGGCGTACTTAGGCTATCGCCAACAACCACACCTGTGCGCATATAATACTGGTTGTAAGCCTGTTCCCATTGATCCACAAATTTTTGCTTTACTTTGTTATATTCAGAGCTACGCTGTAAGTCTTTACCAATTGATACCGCACCTAGAATTAGCCCGATAACAACCAGTACCAAAGCCATTTCAACTAGCGTAAAACCCGTTTGCTTATTCGACTGAAGAGGTTGGTTTTTCATTCTTTGGTTCCTGTTATTGAGTCATGCGGTAAAATGCAGTAAGGGTAATAACTTGCTGGTGATCTTCTACTGCTGAAGTCGTGTCATTCCCACCACCTGTGCCAGCTGTCGTTACTGTATTGTTACCTGTTGGCCAACCATCACCGCCATTACCTGTACTCAAACCAAGCGTGATTGCATTATCTAAACGAAAGCGGCCATCGTCGGCATCCACAAGGCCATCAATAGCGCTGTCTAGTGAGCGTGCTAAGTCAGGAGTTAGCCCCTTGATCACCATGACGTTACCAGCACCATGGTCTGCACCTGCTACCAAAAATCGGAAACAAACGGTGAGCTGTTGTGGATTACCATTGGTATCTAGGTAGACATATCTGTCTTCATAACCATTCGCACGACCCGTTGGCAAACCAATACCAGCACGGTGGAAGTAGCCAAGTAAGTCTGCTGCTTTGCCAACGGCATTCGTTGCTGGCGTAGAACAAAGCTCAGTAATATTGCCTTGAGAAAGTGCATCATCAGCAGTCCCAAGCAGTATGTTAATAGTTTCAGTGTCAGTAACATTCACTGCATTCACTGCTAATGTTGGCGTTTTTGGGCGGTCTCCAACTACCACGCCCATGCGGTCATAATATTGGTTGTAGGCCTGTACCCATTGGTCAACAAATTTTTGTTTGATCTTTTTGTATTCAGCATTTCGCTGCATATCTTTACCGACAGACAGCGCGCCAAGAATGAGCCCTATCACAACCAGTACTAAAGACATCTCAACAAGAGTAAAGCCTTGCTGACGATATGTTTTCTTCATCGCTATTGTTCCAAGTAGTTAGAGAGTTAAAAGTTAAAATGGCATACGGTAGTAAGCATCTACCGATTGTAAATTGGTGTCATTGGCTACAGGCCAATCGGCATCGGCATTAGCGCCAGCAATGAGGCGAAACATACCGTCACTGGCGTTACTAAGGCCATCAATTGCAGTGTCCAGCTTTGCTGCCAAATCTGGGGTTAATCCATTGATACGTATTGCATTTACTGCAATCTCTGAACCCTGAATACGCCACTGCTGTACGTGAGATAAGCACACTGCTATTTGGCGAGGGTTATTGTCTAAAGCATTAAAAACGGCTTTGTCTTCACGACTTGCGCCGCGGCCAGTTGGCAGTTCAATACCGGCATCATTAAAAAACTTGCGCAAATCAGCATCACAAATATCACCATTACCCTGGTTTATTTTTCCAGTGGCGGGAGTTATGTCTCCTGGGACGAGGCCAACATAATCAAAGTAGATTTTATAGGTTTGTGCCCAAGGCATAACAAAACGGCTTTGGATCTTGGTGTACTCTGCATTTCTTTGAATGTTTCCAGCAACCGAGCTAATGGAGATCAACAGTCCAATCACCACTAAGACAATTGATAGTTCGACGAGAGTGAAACCTTTTTGATTCATGCTACTACAGTATCCAGTTGATAGTTTTGATGTTTAACCTGTTCTACTGATGATTAATGGAAGTTAGCTGCTAGTTTTAACGCTAACTACGCTTAATTCACCTTCAAAAGCCAGCATTTGGGGCATAAATTCGCTTAACTTACATCCAGTAGGTAGCTTGGTAAGCGTTCGGTGCAAAGGCAATATCCACCAAAAATGCTTGCTCAAGTAAAGAAGCAAGTTCAAACAAGTTTTATAAACAAGAGGTTAGCTTTTGCTTACTCAAATCTTAGTTGCTGTAAATTTATTGCTTAATACTGCTAGTGGTGACGAATCTTATACAACAAAATCAAAACACACAATAGTGCATAAAGTTAAATTGTAATCAAAAGAAATTAATATCACCCCATTAAAAACAACAACTTGTAAAAAATAAAAATAAAAATTGTAAAAACGTAAGTTTAAAACCAAAAACCGAACTAATGAGCCAAAAGCAACTATAATCCAAAAGTAGCACCGATTTGAATTACACGTCATTACACGCATGTTTGGAATTTAAACAAAAACAATACTTTGAGCGTAAAAATTAAAAAAGAGGTAATGAAAAGGAATTAAATACTAGAAAGTAAGGTAGGAACGAAATGGTCAAAGTTATTCAATGGGTGAACCTAACCGTGTTACACCCATACAAACACCAAAAAATTAACAAGCAGGTTTTAACGTTAACTTCCTGTTGTTATAATAGGTAATTAATTCATCGACTGTTTGCTGACAATATTCGCGGATCCCAGAAACCAGCATATGCTTTTCCCCAAAACCTACTTTTATACCATTTGCGATTAGGTTAAAGCGTAAATTGATTTTTCCACGCTTGCCATCATAGCTAAACTCAGGTTTGTCAGCCTCAAGTGATACTTCACTGACTGAGATATCATCCATTTGAATGCTCATAGATTCGTAGATAACCATAGGTCTTGCGGGGTTTATCATTACCGCTTGCTCACCCATCAATGGAATGATCACATGTGGGAAGGTAGTTCCGGAAAATTCAACATAATTTGTAGTTAAACTATTGATAAGCGATGAGCATGTACTTGTCTCCCCTTTGCGTGTTACAGAGAGCATTACTTTGTCGTTTGCCATAATATCAAACTGCGCACTGCCCTCGGGGAAAGTAAGAACGGTTGTTTCATCAACCATTCCTACAAAGCTAAACTGCATATTTTCACTCAAACCGTAGTGTTTAAGTACTAATGAGAAAAGTAGATCCCCTGGCACACAAAACTTTTTTGCATCCACATCATGTAATGGGTTGTAATCGTCCGCAACGCCCTTGGCAAATGAGCTGCCTTGCTCTCTGGTAATGGTGATCTGATTCGCCTGTTGTTGATAATACGGCTCTAACATCGTTACTTTTCTCTAACCTAGATAATAAAATTGCGCCATATTACCAGAATTTTTAGCACTAGAGGTCGAATCTGTTTCGGATATTCTGTTGCGAAATATTACAACAAACTACTCAATGGCTCAGCGCCCCAAGTCAGCAGTAACAGCGCCGACAATATTATAAAAATAAAATAAGCGACTATGCCTGACTTCATTTTGGGCGCAACAGCAGCATTTTCTTGCTTGCCTGTTAGCAGTGTTTTAACTAAATTCTGGCCTTTCAAGCGGTACATTACAATCGCCACGATATGAATAGCAATAGCAGCAAGCAGTATGTCAATATTGGTGTGATGGATGTCACCTGCAATCTCAACTAAATCGTAAGAAACATACTGGGCGAGTGGACCTTCCACCAAAATATCATCTGTCGTCATCAATCCAGACCCCAGCTGCACAATAATCAAGATAAAAAACACCAGTACCATTTGGCTGCCAGCCGGGTTGTGGCCAACATGACTTTTACTGGACTTGATGGCACTCACTATGGCTTTTGGTGAATGAAATAACGCGCTAAGTTTTGCCGTTTGGCTGCCAAATAGCCCCCAAATAAGTCGAGTAGTCATTAACGCCAGTAACAAATAACCTGTAACAAAGTGAAGCTCCATCATACCTTCTTCACCCGTGATATATAAAGTAACCAATCCAACCACAAGCAGCCAATGAAAACCTCGGATGAACCCGTCCCACACTTTAGTCATAACGTATTTGCCCCAATAATCAAAACTACCGCTATGATGACAGGTTCTAAAACGCAGTACAAAAACTTATCGTTAAAACGCGCTTGATTGATACATCTATACTATTTATGAAATTGTTAGCTGTGACTTTATTCAAATGAATGACGACGTCAAGCTGGCTATAGCCTACGAAAGTACATGAGAATATAAACCTAAAAGATAAATTACAGCGAATGTTCTATAGTAAGTAGAAATAGGTGTTATCACATTGGGGTAATGATGAAATATCTGCTGATGTTGCTACTCATACTTAGTGGTAGCTGTAACGCAAAAATTCTCCTACTCTCTATTGAAGCTGATGATGAATTTCGACTTTTTTCAAAAAAATCGAATAACCTAGAGTCAGATACAAACAACCTGCTACTCAATCAGTTTGGTCGCGATTTTTTTGATTTTAAAATAGTCACGCCGAGCGAGCTAAATCAGTTACTTGCCAGTGACCAAGCAGTATGTGCTGTATCACGACTTAAAACGCCAAGCCGACAGCAAACTTTTTTGTTCACTATTCCTATTCATTTGTATCCCAGTCACCGCCTCTACTACTTTAAGCAAAGCACGCCCATCGATGCCAGCTTAATTAATAGCACAGGCAAACTAAAGTCATTGAATAGCTTAATGGTATTCTACCCTGATAAAACCATTATTCGAGAAATCAGCAAATCGTATGGTACAGCTATTGATGCTGCATTATCTGAACTAGCACCACACAATGTCTCAGTCCAGCCATACAAAACATCGGCGGATACTATTATTAAGGAGTTTAGTTCAGGTAAGGTTGACTTTATATTAGCCTACCCCACAGTATTTCAAAATAGTTTCCCTAAAGATAAAGCACACTTGATAGGCTCCTTACCTCTTGCGAATAACCTCTCTCATCTAGAAGGCCATATAGCCTGTAGTCACACCCGCGAAACACAGGCATTTATAAAACAAGCAAACGCCATGATACGGGCGCTTTACCCTACCAAGCTTTATATTACGACGCACCTAAAGTACCTACCAAAACCAGATCATCTACTGATCACTCGCAGACTTGCAATGTTGAGCACCAAATACAAACCCATCCAGCCATAATGACGATTAACTTAATGTAAGATAGTCATTGGCATTTGAAATTGCCCACTTGCAATATTGAGAATTTGCCGATAAATTAGATCGCACACGATTAAATCTCAAGAGATTAATATGGCTAATTTATATCAGTTTGAAGCAAACACACTCCAAGGTAAGACATTTTCATTTACGGACTTACAGGACAAAGTCGTACTAATAGTCAATACCGCCAGTGAATGCGGCTTAACTCCACAATACGAAGGCCTACAAAAGCTACATCAACAGTATGGCGAGCAAGGCTTAGTGATTATTGGATTTCCTTGTAATCAGTTTGGGAAACAAGAGCCTGGCGATGCAAAGCAAATTCAAGAAGGTTGCCTGATCAACTATGGTGTTGACTTTCAAATGATGGAAAAAATAGAAGTTAATGGCGATAACGCACATCCGCTTTATCAGTATCTAAAATCTATATTACCTGGAATGTTTGGTAACAAAATAAAATGGAACTTCACTAAATTTTTATTCGATAAACAAGGCCTGCCCGTAAAGCGCTACGCACCAATTACAAAACCGGCACAAATTGCACAAGACATTGAAGAGCTGCTGCGTTAAATGAGTAAATCCAACCCTCAGCTCAACCTTGATAACCAGCTTTGCTTCAAGCTTTATAACGCGTCGAGACAAGTTACAAGGCTCTATCAGCCGCTACTCAAAGAAGTTGGGCTCACTTACCCGCAATATATCGTGCTACTTATTCTGTGGGAGCAAGACGGACAACTAGTGAAAGAAATCGGCAAGCGAGCGGGGCTGAATAGCAACACACTCACCCCTTTGCTGAAAAGGCTTGAGCAGCATGGAATAGTCTCACGGAACAAAACACCGGATGATGAACGACACACAATTATTCACTTAACTAAAGCTGGAAAAGCACTAGAGCAATCCTGCGCCTGCATTCCAGCCCAAATGTTGGAAAAGTCAGGGTTAAGCATGGAGCAAATGCATCTGCTAAAAAGCGCACTCGATTTGTTGCAATGATCTAGACTTAGCGTCAAACCAAGACCTAATACCAATTAGACTTAATACTTGCTCAATTTGAAGGAGTAAATCTGACGCTAACCGCGTTAAAAATTTCTCATTTAGAACAACTAAATAGCAAAATTTTTGCCTAGTTATCGACAAGATTTTCTCGCCTCAAAATAGACCACTTAATTAAGATAATTGGTATAAGTCAAAAAATGAAAATAAAAAGACATCAATATTGCAGCATTTTCGACTGCTTTACGTTAAAATATTCGGTTATACCAGTTACGCAAGTTCCTGTGACTTGCGAATAATTGTAGTTGGTATCAATTGGCAGCAGTTGCTGCTTATCACCATCACACGGGCTTCCTAACGGGGTATTTATGTCAGATAAGTGCTATATCACAGCGCAACAATTGCTAGAAGATTCATTTCGCTTAGCCGCTAAAGTTTATGAAGATGGGTTTAGACCTGACTTTATTATTGGTATTTGGCGTGGTGGTGCGCCTATTGGTATTGCAGTGCAAGAATTCTACGACTACAAAGGCATCGAAACCGATCACATTGCAGTGCGTACTTCCTCTTACTATGGCATTGGCAAGCAATCGAAAGAAATCAAAGTACATGGCTTGCACTATATAGTCGAAAATGCGAATGCCGACGACTCATTACTGATTGTTGATGATGTCTTTGATTCTGGTCGCAGTATTTTCGCATTAAAGGAAAAACTTGAAGAGCTAATGCGGTTAAACTTACCGCGAGATATTCGCGTAGCTTGTCCATACTACAAGCCTGCGAATAAGAAGGTGCCCATGACACCAGATTACTTTATTCATGAGTCTGATGAGTGGCTAGTATTTCCTCATGAGCTTTCGGGTTTAACCCCTGAAGAGTTAATCGAGGGTAAGTCAGATCTCGCTAATATTAAGCACTTGTTCGCTAAGTAGCTTAATATAAAAGCAATGAGGGCGAGTGTTACTCGCCCTTTTTATTAACTTAAACTTCCGATAATCTATTGTATTTTGGCTATGATCCCCATCAAGCCTGCGCGAAGCTATCTACAAACGCTTCAAGCGTATCAATGTCTACTGGCTTTAATCCTTCATTACTGCGCACTATAAGTCCTTTTTCTACTAATTCACTCACCACTCGACGGTAAGCACGCTCGGTAGTCGCAAATCGTTCAGCTTCGGCGCTAACCGTTGAGTAGGCTCGTAATAGTGTCGGATTAGAGTTTTCCGCGCGCAACAAACAATCTTTAGCAATGTTATAGCTCAAAGGTAATAATAATTTGTCTAAGTTTATCTTCTGATTTTCGGTGAATTTTGCCGCAATGGTTTGTGCTGTGTATAAGCTCAGCTCGGGTTGCTCAAGCAGTAACTTTCGCCAGTATTTTAACTCGATAAGATGATATGTCACATCACTCAAACACGTTACCGTGTAAATACAAGGCTGATGATTCAGTGCCTCAATTTCCCCAATCAAGGTATTGTTACAATCTAGTTGGCCAAGCAACAAACGACGACCGTTACCGACATCATAACTAAAAGATACAGTTCCACTGGTGACTAATATAAGCTTACTCAGCGGCTCGTCTTGGTGGATCAAGACTTCCTTTTTACTGTGTTGAAAACTGTTACCAGCAAAAGCGAGTAACTGCTCGACCAAATTGGTTGAAAAATGATATTGAAACATCTAGATGGCTCTTCGGACAAATGTCCTATTTATTAAACTATAATGACGTTAGCATGAATTTTTAAGTTTTACGCTAACTCACACTGTTTAAGTAGTATCACATTACATCGCTGCGCGAATTTATTGCATGATATTACCTTTAAACCCCCACTTCCCGTGTTAGAGCTAAGTGATTGGTGCTAATTTCTAGGGGTTTGTGGGTTAGCCTTTTTATACCAATTAGCTTAATTAAGTGACCTACTGTGAGGCGAGAAAATCTTGTCGATAACAAGGCAAAAATTTTACTTTTTAGAGGTTCTAAAGTAAAAAATTTTGAACGCCGTTAGCGCCAGATTGACTCCTTCATATTGAGCAAGTATTAAGACTAATCGATATTATTCTGCACGAGACACAAATTCGAGCATAAACTATATGCTAACGCAACTTAGGGGAGAGAACAAATGAGTTGGGAATATTTAGGCTATTTAGCCTCTGCTTTTTTGGTCTTATCTTTAATGATGAGTGATGTGACCAAGTTGCGTTGGTTTAATTTGATCGGCTGTATTTGTTTTACTGCCTACGGCGCACTTATTCAAGCGTGGCCGGTGGCATTAACGAATGGCTTACTGGCCCTCGTTAACACCTACCATTTGGTAAAACTGCAAAAGCGCTAACGCTGGTATTTTAATTCACCCGCAATCCACGTTTGCTCAACTTGAATATCGTCAATAACATCGTTGTTTACGGTAAAATAATCTTGGTCAATAAGAATAAAATCAGCCCATTTACCTTGCTCTAAACTCCCTAATTTATACTCTTGAAATGCACTATAGGCAGCGTCTAAGGTAAACGCTCGTAGTGCTTGCACCTTGGTGAGCTTTTCAACCGGACGCCAGCCTTGCTCGGGTAAGTTTTGGTGATCTTGTCTGGTAATAGCAGCATGTAAACCATGAAATGGGTTAGCCAATTCAACGGGGAAGTCAGATCCAGCAGCTACTCTACTGCCCTGCTTCAAAAATGTTTGCCAAGCATACGCTCCTCGAAGCTGCTTATCATCTAAGCGTTTTTCTGCCATGTGCATATCCGATGTTGCATGCACAGGCTGCATCGAGGGGATAATATCCAAGGTTTTAAAACGTGGTATATCATCAGGGTGAACAATTTGTGCGTGCTCAATCCGATTTCTCAGTAGTCTCCCGCCCACTTTAGTAAACACATTTTGATAAGCATCAAGTACGATACGATTCGCTCTGTCACCAATAGCATGGGTGTGTGCACTGTATCCATGACGGATACTTTGTATTATCAGAGATTCAAGCGTGGATTGGTTTTCAAGCATCAGCCCGCGATGACCTTTACGATCATGATAGTCACCGATTAATGCAGCACCTCGGCTACCAAGTGCGCCATCAGCATAGATTTTCACACTGCGGATAGATAATTGATCTTGGGTGTCTTTAATTATCCCTGCCCCCAACATTTCACCCAGTTTAGGTGAGCTGGCGCTGAGCATCGCATAGACGCGAAGCGGCATAGTGCGCTGTTTTGCTCGAGCTTGGTAAACCTGCCATGTGGTGTGGTCAATTCCTGCATCATGCGCTGATGTGATCCCAAGACTCAATAAGTGCTCTGCGGCTTTATCTAAAGCTAAGTTCACTTGTTCTTGAGACAGTGTTGGGACTTGGCGACGAACCAGCTCCTCAGCTTTATCGATAAAGATACCACTCGGTTGCCCAGTGCTGAGCTTTATGATTTCTCCCCCTTCAGGAGTCTGGGTTTCACTTGAAATATTGGCTAGCTCCATTGCTTTAGTATTGACCCAAATCGCATGACCATCGACTCGAGTTAACATGACGGGTTTATCTTTAACGTACTTATCTAAGTCCGCTGCGGTTGGAAATTGCCCACCGGGCCATAAAGTTTGATCCCATCCACGGCCTATTATCCATGCCCCTTTATGTGTTTTAGCGTAAGCAGTGAGCCGTTTACCTATTTCAGCAATGGAGCTGCTACCACGTACATCGAGGGTCAGCAAATTGTTACCTAACCCTATAATGTGCCCGTGCGCATCAATTAATCCTGGTAATAAAGTTTTGCCTTCACCATTAAACTTTATTGCATTGGGGTATTGTTCACTGAGGTCCTTTTCGCTGGTTTTAACGACCTTTCCATCTTTTATCACTAACGAGGAAAACCGCGTAACTGCTTGTGATTTAGTTGGCGTGTAGCCATTTACATTATGTATAACCGTGACTTGTGCTGTTGCACAGAGGCTAAAAACAGCCAAAAGCGCGAGGAATGTTTTTTTCATTTTCGTGTCCTTCACTGAGAATTTTTATACCAATTCTCTTAATTAAATCGTCTATTTTGAGGCGAGAAAGTCTTGTCGACAACACCGCTTCCGCGTCCTGTAGGCAAGGAAAAACCTTGCTATTTAGTGGTTCTAAATAAGAAGTTTTTAACGCAGTTAGTATTAGATATACGCCTTCAAATTGACCTAGAATTAAGGTTAATTAGTATTATTCAGCATAAGCATCTACAGGACTAAAGCCAAGCCTTTGCGTTAATTGTATACTTAACTTTATTACCTTAAGTTTGTTAACGTTGCGAAATAGGGAACCATAGTAGTGAAATTATTTATTGTCTATCTCGGTGGTCGTATCAAAGGTTGCCATATCGAAATGCACGATGTTCGGTTTGTTGCCGCAAACTCGATTGAAGAAGCATACCCTAAGCTAAAACAGCAATGGGTTGGTGATAAAAACGCCGTACACATGGATAGCTACACAATTATAGAGCATGCTGATGGTTATGCCGTAGAGCTTACTGAAGCGGCTGTGCAACAAGCTGAACATTTGTATTTTGTTAATTTAGGCGGGTATAAGCCGAATAGTTTAGCGGAGGCACACGACTTTGGCTTGTTTGTTGCCACAAGTGCTGATGAAGCAAAAACAAAAGCAAAGGCACGCCTATTGGCTGGATTTAGCCATATTCATAAGGATGATTTGCATGAAGTCGATGATTGTTTTGCTATTGATTTGTTCGACCAAAACTTAAATATAAAACTCACCCACAGCGGCCAAAGCACTCCCCTTACACCAATTTGGTTTGGCTACCACCCGCTATAATCGTGTATGTAGGTCACACTTTTAATCGCAGCGCTAACCCTCGTTATTTTCGTCGTTATCCGCTTTAATAGCGATTTTTATCGCGATAATAACGACCGCAAACATTAGAAAAGGTAGCGCTGCAAGAGAGTATTCAACTAAGTGGCTATCTTTGTAACTAGGCTGAAGAATAAAATGGCCGCCAACACACATCACGATTACCACAAACAGTAGTGGTAACATCATAATCTCTTTGTTCTTCTTGTGTTTTTTCATTGTGAACTCAGCTAGCTATTCTTTCGTTGCATGACATTACTCTCTCACACACAGTGTAAAAAAGCTTTGATCGAAATCAGTGCTGCCAATTATACCAATTTGCCTAAAGTTAGAAATAAAATTCGCGTATTTATCACTTGGGAGCGCCCAATGTCCGTGGTATAAAAGCAGGTATTGCTGAAAACGTAGTCAACTAACCATGACCAAAAATAACAAACAAATCATAGTGATCAAACTTGGTACTAGTGTATTAACTGCAGGCAGCCAAACACTCAACAAGCCAAGACTAGTAGAGCTGGTAAGACAGTGTGTTACATTACGAGAAGCTGGCCATCAGATCATTATTGTGTCGAGTGGAGCAGTTGCGGCAGGTCGTGGGGTATTGTCGCAACAAGTTGGGCATTCACTAGCTGAAAAGCAAATGCTTGCAGCGATAGGTCAAGGCCAGTTAATCCATTTGTGGCAGTCACTTTTTGGTATTTATGATGTCAATGTCGCGCAAATGTTGCTCACCCGGGCGGATTTAGAGCACCGTGAACGCTATTTAACCGCAAGGGATATGCTCACTAAATTATTAGAGCATCATGTTATACCTATCATTAATGAAAATGATGCGGTAGCAACATCAGAAATAAAGGTCGGTGATAACGATAACTTATCCGCTTACGTTGCCATTTTAGCCAATGCCGATAAGCTGGTGCTGTTAACCGATCAGCATGGACTTTTCACCGCCGATCCCCGCGCTAACCCTGAAGCTAAGCTCATCGAGCAAGTAACCCAGATAAATGATGAGCTAAGAGCACTGGCGGGAGATAGCGGCACTCAACTTGGTACTGGTGGTATGGCCACGAAATTACAAGCTGCTGATATTGCACAGCGAGCCGGTGTTGATGTAGTAATTGCTAAGGGTAGCGAATATGACATTATCCCTCAGGTACTATCTCAGACCGCCCCCGCTACCACCTTTTTGAAATTTGATGCGCCAGTGGGTGGGCGTAAACGTTGGCTGCTGTCGGGTCCCAAATCATCAGGTCGCATTATTTGTGATAACGGCGCTATCAAGGCGGTGTGCCATCAAGGCGCAAGTTTACTTGCAAAAGGCATTGTTGCCGTTGAAGGTCAGTTTCAACGTGGCGAATTGATCCAAGTCTTTTGTAAAAATGGCAAGCTTCAAGCGCAGGGCTTGACCAATTTAGACAGTCAAGCCCTGAGTCTCGTGCTTGGCTGTCATAGCAACGAATTTTCACAGCGCTTAGGGTTTAAGACCGAAGAGGAGATCATTCATCGCGACAACATGGTGATTTTGACATAAAAGGAAGCGAATAAAAGCATCAATATCGCTGTAATTTTGGCTGGTTGTTCTACACTTAGCAGGTAATAATGCAATCACGAGGCTACTTATGTCGATTAGCTATTCACCATGTGGTCATGAACTTACTGTACAGCTCTTGGCACAGAAAAGTGAGTCGCAACTGGCACAAGCGTTGGAACATATTGTCGCCGACGCCTGTGAAACCCATTATGCTTTTTACTTTAGTAAAAGCCTCAGTGCAAATGAAATACCTAAACCCATATTTGTAAGCCATCGCGATGTCTGCCTTAGCATCGATTCAACAACCTCAGTGCTGAACAAAACCAATAAAATAGAGGGAGATAAACACCTTATTCAACATGGCGGTGATAGTATCATACCGCTTTGGCATCGCACCGAATTAGTCGGTTTTTTGTATGTTAAAGGTCAACTTAACTTTACCTTGGCGACTCTATTAAAGCACCTACTCAACGTCTTTATTCATCAAATGGCAACGTTACATTTTGCTCGAATCGACCCACTTTCACAATTATTAAACCGCCAAACCTTTGATGAGAAAGTAATTGAAATAACCAATGGAGAAGGTTTTACGGTCTGCCGAGAAGCCAGTGATGAGCGCAAGTGGTACTTAGCCATGATTGATATTGATCATTTCAAACAAGTTAATGACAACTTTGGCCATGTTATTGGCGACGAAGTTATTTTGTTAGTAGCACAAATTATTAAGGCGAATTTCAGAACCGAGGATTATACCTTTCGTTACGGCGGTGAGGAGTTTTCGATACTCTTTCAAAGCTTTGATGATGATGCTGCGCTTATAGCACTAGAAAGGCTCAGAGAGCATATTGCCACCAGCCGCTTCCCGCAGGTCGAACACGTCTCCGTGAGTATTGGCTTTACAGAAGTAGTTGACACACTGCAAGTGTCAGAGCAAGTACACAAAGCCGATCAAGCGCTTTATTACTCTAAAGACAATGGTCGTAATCGAGTGACTAACTACCTCTCATTAGGATTATCTGAGTCACACTACGAATGTGCAGAAATCGAGTTGTTTTAACTCGGTATTATATATAGCGTTCAAAGAATATGCTAAACTCCCCTGCCTAATTTATACCAATTATCTTAATTAACCTGAGCTGCGGACAATTAATGCCTTTCTAGCAGCCAGTGTTGGCGCTAATTGGTATTATTGGTACTACTTAAAGCAACAGGTTTGGGAAAAGTTATGCAATTTGTGAGATGGTTTTTAGGACGTCTAATTTTACTTTTTGATTTTATTTTTACCCCACGCAGTAAAAAGCGTGCCGCAGAGCAGCAGCAAAAGCTAGATGCAATGACAGCAAATTTAAAGCTATATCAGTTTAAAGCTTGCCCATTTTGCGTCAAAGTCCGCCGTGCAGCCAAGCGTGAAGGGCTGAAGCTAGAAACTCGAGATGCTAAAAACGATGAACAGTACCGCCAAGAATTACTTGAGCAAGGCGGAAAAATTAAAGTGCCTTGTTTACGTATTGAAGAGCAAAACAAAGTCACGTGGTTATACGAGTCTAATGACATTGTTGCCTACTTAGAAAAGCTGGAAAAAGCAGCTTAAATTGCGCACCTCGCTTTGCGCCAATCGGGCGCTATGCTAGCATAGCCCCATCAATCGACTAATCCATTTTAAGAGAATTTTGATGACTATCCGTACTCGTGTCGCACCCTCTCCGACGGGTGATCCGCATTTAGGAACGGCTTATATTGCCTTATTCAACTATTGTTTTGCCAAGCAACAAGGCGGCGAATTTGTACTACGTATTGAAGATACCGATCAGGTGCGCAGTACTGTTGAGTCTGAGCAAGCTATCATGGACAGCCTGCGCTGGTTAGGACTTGACTGGGATCATGGTCCGGATGTCGGTGGCGAGTTTGGCCCATATCGTCAATCAGAACGTTCTGAACTGTATAAAAAGTTTGCCCATCAACTCGTTGATGAAGGCAAAGCATTCTATTGTTTTGCAACGGCTGAAGAATTAGATGAGATGCGTGAAGCGCAGATGGCAGAGGGGTTACGCCCTAAATATGACGGCCGTGGTTTACGCCTATCTGAAGAAGAAGTAAAGGCAAATCTAGAAGCGGGCAAGCCGTACGTTATTCGTATGAAGATCCCAGAAGAAGGTACCTTCAAGTTTAACGATTACCTACGCGGCGAAATAGAGATCCCTTGGGAAAACGTAGACATGCAAGTATTGTTGAAAGCTGATGGCTTCCCAACTTACTTCCTTGCTAACGTAGTCGATGACCACCACATGGAAATAAGCCATATCTTCCGTGGAGAGGAATGGATTAACTCAGCACCTAAGCTATTAAAGCTATACGAAGATTTCGGCTGGCAAGCACCAGTACTTGGTCACCTACCGCTACTGCGTAACCCTGATAAGTCAAAATTATCAAAGCGTAAAAACCCAACTTCAATTAACTACTATAAAGAAATGGGTTTCTTGCCAGAAGCACTGCTTAACTATTTAGGCCGTATGGGTTGGTCAATGCCTGATGAGCGTGAAAAGTTTACCCTAGCTGAGATGATTGAGCACTTTGACATGAAGCGTGTGTCACTTGGTGGACCTATTTTTGATATTGATAAGCTAAACTGGTTAAATGGCCTTTGGATCCGTGAAAATCTAACTGATGCCGAGCTGATCCAGCGTTTTGTTGATTGGAAGTTCAATGGCGATATGTTAGCCCGAGTACTACCTGAAGCCAAAGCGCGTATTAACACCTTATCTGACTTAGTTGGCCTAGCTGGTCACTTTGTTGGCGGTATTCCTGAGTACGACCCAGCATTATTAACAGCGGGTAAAGCGGACGAGGAAGTCGTTCGTCAGGCACTTCAATTCTTTATTTGGGAACTGGAAAAGCTGCGTACTTGGAATAAGTCTGAGATTTTCGCTATTGCAAAATCAGTGGCTACACATCATGAGCTTAAGATAAAAGAGTTCTTAGAGCCTATTTTTGTTGCTATTACAGGCAAAACATCATCAACCTCAGTAGTTGATGCAATGGAAGTGTTAGGCTCTGACCTTTCTCGTGCGCGCTTAAGAGTAGCGCTTGAGCATGTTGGTGTTTCTAAAAAGCAAGCTAAAAAGCTTGAAAAAGCATATCGAGAATATCCATCGATTGCGTAGTGCAATATTGTATAAAAAAGCCGCTCATGTAGCGGCTTTTTCTTTGCTTCGACTTAGACAGCTGAGTTTACGCTCAGGAAAGGCAGTACTTTTACTATTGTTCGCTGTCTGGGTTTGCGCTTTCTTCAGTTAAATCAGCACTACTTTTCTCTAAATCGTAACTGTCAACACGCTGTAAGCCTCGCGGTAGCTTGTTGCCTCGTCGTCCGCGCTCACCATAGTAATGTTCTAAGTCGCTTGGTTTAAGGGTCAACTTTCGTTTACCTGCATGTAGAGTAACGGAAACCCCCTCTGGTACCACTGCAAGCACCTTGACGAACTCTTCTCGGCTTTGCACTTTGGCACTTGGAATAGAGATGATCTTATTTCCTTTACCTTTACCAAGCTTGGGTAAGTCACGCAGTGGGAATAGCAGCATACGACCTTCACTTGAGATAGCCATACACCTATCTGTGGCAACATCAAATACCTCTATAGGTGCAATCAAGTGTGCGCCTTTCGGTACGCTTACAAATGCTTTACCATTTTTATTTTTACTGACCATATCAGCAAAGTCGCTGATAAAGCCGTAGCCACCATCGGTCGCCATTAAATATGTAGACTTCTCCTCACCCATAACGACATGCTCAAAGTTGCACCCGGGCGCAGGATTAAAGCGGCCCGTCATCGGTTCACCTTGGCTTCTAGCCGATGGCAAGCTATGTGCATCCGTCGCAAAAGCGCGGCCAGAGGTATCTAAAAATACCGCAGGCTGGTTGCTTTTACCTTTAGCGGAGGCCTTATAACTATCTCCTGAGCGGTAGTTTAGGCCTTCAGCATCAATATCATGGCCTTTAGCAACCCGTGCCCACCCTTTTTCAGACAGTACCACAGTGACCGCTTCTGATGGGATTAAATCTTTTTCACTCAGCGCTTTGGCTTCGCCTCGCTCAACGACTGGAGAGCGTCTGTCATCACCATAGAGCTCAGCGGCTTCTTGGATCTCCTTTTTCATCAAGGTTGACATACGGCGCTCAGAACCTAAGGTTTTTTCCAGCCCATCACGCTCTTTTTCTAGCTCATCTTGCTCGCCACGGATCTTCATTTCTTCCAGCTTTGCAAGGTGGCGCAGTTTTAGGTCTAATATCGCTTCCGCTTGTTTATCTGAGAGGCCAAAACGTGAAATCAACTCTTCTTTCGGCTTGTCTTCATTACGAATGATTTCGATGACCTCATCGATATTCAAAAACGCAATCATCAAGCCTTCAAGAATATGTAAACGAGCCAGTACTTTGTCTAGGCGATACTGTAAGCGTCTGCGCACCGTTTCACGGCGAAATATTAACCACTCAGATAAGATCTGACGTAAATCTTTGACCTGTGGACGACCATCCAAACCAATCATATTCAGATTTACACGGTAGTTCTTTTCAAGATCTGTGGTGGCAAATA
Source organism: Pseudoalteromonas sp. J010 (assembly GCF_003934235.1). Lineage (NCBI taxonomy): Bacteria > Pseudomonadati > Pseudomonadota > Gammaproteobacteria > Alteromonadales > Pseudoalteromonadaceae > Pseudoalteromonas > Pseudoalteromonas sp. J010. The sequence goes on from NZ_RDBW01000001.1 coordinate 181,698, forward strand.
AATGCGCCATTAATGGCTCAACCTTAACCCGATTAGAACGCGGCACGATAACAATACGCGTCGGATTTTCATGATCTGACTCGTCACGCAAGTCAGCTACCATCGGCAGCTTTTTGGCCGTCATCTGGGCAGCGATTTGCTCTAATACCTTGGCACCTGAGCACTGGTGTGGTAAAGCTGTGATCACCACTTCGCCTTGCTCTTCAGTGTACACAGCGCGCATTTTGATTGAGCCACGCCCCGTAGTGTATAGCTTCTTGATCTCTTCTTGCGGGGTAATAATTTCAGCGTCGGTTGGATAATCAGGCGCTTTCACTATTTCTAGAATTTCTTCTAGCTCAGTTTTTGGCTTATCCAATAATAAGCAACAGGCCTGTGCTACTTCACGCACATTGTGTGGTGGAATATCGGTTGCCATACCAACCGCAATACCTGTAACACCATTTAGTAAAATGTGAGGTAACCGAGCAGGTAATACTTTTGGCTCATCCAAGGTGCCATCAAAGTTAGCCGTCCAATCTACTGTCCCTTGTCCTAATTCTTTTAGTAACACTTCAGAGAACTTAGACAAGCGCGCTTCGGTATAACGCATTGCGGCAAAAGACTTAGGATCGTCCGCAGCTCCCCAGTTACCTTGACCATCCACGAGCGGATAGCGGTATGAGAAAGGCTGTGCCATAAGTACCATTGCCTCATAACAAGCACTATCACCGTGTGGGTGATACTTACCGAGTACGTCACCAACGGTACGAGCTGACTTTTTATATTTAGCTTGGGCAGATAAACCCAACTCACTCATCGCATACACAATACGACGCTGTACAGGTTTTAGGCCATCACCAATATGCGGTAACGCCCTATCCATGATCACATACATGGAGTAATTCAAATAGGCGTCTTCAGTAAAACGTCCCATTGCAAGTTGTTCAATGCCTTGTAATGACAAAGCTTGAGGATCTGTCATGTTACACCTTACTTGTTGTTGTAGCTGATGCGGTAAATTGCATTGGCGTAATCATCGGAAACGAGTAGGCTACCATCGCTAAGTTCAGCTACGGCAGCAGGTCGGCCATAGGTTGTTTCGTTTTCCATAAAACCACTAAGGAAAGGTTGATAACCGGTAATTTGGTCATTTTCTATTGTGGCAAGCATCACCCGATAACCTACTTTTTTGCTGCGATTCCATGAGCCGTGTTCAGCAACAAACAACTGGTTTTTCATTGCTTTTGGAAATTGCTCACCACGATAGAAATGAATGCCCAGCGGTGCAACATGCGCTTGCAACGCCAGTGCAGGCATCGTGTAGTCAGTCACGGACTTACCTTTGCCAAATTCAGGATCAAGCACGCTACCGCCGTGTACATAAGGAAAGCCAAAGTGCTGACCAATTTCATCCACGCGGTTGATTTCACAAGGTGGAATATCATCTCCCATCATGTCTCGGCCGTTGTCGCTGAACCACAACTTTCCAGTCACGGGGTGGTAGTCAAACCCCACCGTATTACGCACGCCTTTAGCAACCGTCGAAAACGCTTTCGTCTCTAGGTTTAATGAGAAGATACGACCAAATTTAGGGTCTTCAGCACAAATATTACAAGGTACACCAACAGGGATGATTAACTCCCCCTCTGGCGATACCGTGAGATACTTCCAGCCATGATGGCGTTTATCAGGTAAATCATCAAATACCACGTCCTTTATTGGGGCTTTGAGATTTTTTGCAATTTGCTTGAAACGTATAATACGCTCCACTTCGGCAACGTATAAATCACCGTCTTTTAATGCGATACCAGAGGGCATATTAAGCCCCTCTGCCACTAGGATTTTTTTGTCAGCAATACCATCACGATTATTGTCGATAAGTGCATGAACTTTACCAGCTTTGCGCGACCCGACATAAACAGTGCCGTCTTTACCTACAGCCATTTGCCTTGCATTTTCAACATCTTTGGCAAAATAGCTGACTTTATAACCGTCTGGCACCACTAGGCGTGATAGAATGTCACTTGCAAGTGCTTGTGAACTGAGCAAAACTGCGGCAAATGCACTCGTTATTGTGGTCAGTTTATATTGTTTTTTCATCTTAAACCTCTGCCTTATCTCCGTGCTGCTCAAGCCATACCTTGCGGTCGCTAGAGCGTTTTTTTGCTAACAGCATGTCCATCATTTCGAGCGTCTGCTCTGGCTCATCTAATGTCAGCTGCACCAAACGTCTAGTATTCGGATCCATGGTAGTTTCGCGTAGTTGCATTGGGTTCATTTCACCTAACCCCTTGAAGCGCTGCACGTTAACTTTACCGCGTTTCTTTTCGGCCTCGATGCGGTCTAAAATGCCCTTTTTCTCGTCTTCATCTAGGGCGTAATAAACTTCTTTACCAACATCAATACGAAACAGGGGCGGCATGGCAACAAATACATGGCCCTTGCGAACAAGCTCGGGGAAGTGTTTTACAAATAAAGCACATAATAAAGTGGCAATGTGAAGTCCATCAGAGTCAGCATCCGCAAGAATACATACTTTGCCGTAGCGAAGACCAGATAAATCCTCAGAATCTGGGTCGATGCCTAATGCCACAGAAATATCATGCACTTCTTGTGACGCTAAGATCTGACCCGACTCGACTTCCCAAGTATTCAAGATTTTACCGCGCAGTGGCATGATTGCTTGAAATTCACGGTCTCTCGCTTGTTTTGCCGAGCCACCTGCTGAGTCCCCTTCCACTAAGAAGATTTCAGAGCGCTCTGTTTCACTGCCTGAGCAGTCGGTTAATTTACCGGGTAAGGCTGGACCTGAAGTGACTTTTTTACGAACGACTTTCTTTGCTGCACGCAAACGCTTTTGAGCATTACTTATACACAGCTCAGCCAGTAGCTCCGCGGTTTCTGTGTGCTCATTTAGCCAGAGGCTGAAAGCATCTTTGACGATACCTGACACAAAAGTGGCACAGGAGCGCGAAGACAGCTTTTCTTTCGTTTGACCGGCAAACTGCGGATCTTGCATTTTTACCGATAAAACATAACTACAGCGATCCCACACATCATCAGGTGTCAGTTTAACACCACGCGGGATCAAGTTTCTAAATTCGCAAAACTCACGCATGGCTTCAAGCAAGCCTTGGCGCAAGCCATTCACATGCGTTCCACCTTGCGCGGTAGGGATTAAGTTTACGTAGCTCTCAGCTATAGACTCGCCACCTTCCGGTAGCCAATGAAGCGCCCAATCGACGCCTTCAGTAGAACCGCTGAAGCTCCCTGTAAAAGGAGACTTTGGTAACACTTCGTACCCTTCGGCACTGTCTTTTAGATAATCTTCTAACCCAGCTTCGTAATGCCACTCTTGTGTCTCTTTCGTTTGTTTATTCACAAAACGAATGCGCAGCCCTGGGCATAATACGGCCTTGGCTTTGAGTAAATGGTTCAGTTTGGTAAGTGAAAAGTTGGCAGAATCAAAATAGCTGGGGTCAGGCCAAAAGTGCACTGAGGTTCCAGTATTGCGTTTACCGACGCTGCCTGTAACCCTCAAGTCTTCTACCTTATCGCCATTTTCAAATGCCATTTCATAGACTTGAGCATCGCGCTTAACGGTAATTTCAACCCGAGTCGATAACGCATTCACCACCGAGATACCAACACCATGAAGACCGCCTGAAAATTGATAGTTTTTATTGGAAAACTTACCACCGGCATGTAACTTGGTTAATATCAACTCAACCCCAGGTACTCCCTCTTCAGGGTGAATATCAACGGGCATTCCTCGGCCATCATCAATGACTTCGAACGAGTTATCTTCATGTAGGATCACATCTATTTTAGTGGCATGCCCAGCTAAGGCTTCATCGACACTGTTATCAATAACCTCTTGACCTAAATGATTTGGTCTTGTGGTATCGGTATACATGCCGGGGCGACGTTTAACTGGCTCTAAGCCATTGAGTACCTCAATAGCTTCGGCATTATAGTTTTGCTGACTCATAGGCTAGTTCTGGTTATCTTTTTATCCGCTAGTATATGCACAACATGACGATTTACGCAGATATTTGTGCACAGATTTCAATTTGTGATAGTTAAAAATTTGGCGATGGTAGTAAAATAGCGTGAAAACTCGACAAAGCTATGATCCCCACCAAACTCTATAATTTGACGACAATGACTATAATAGCGTACCGCTTCTTCAAAAGGCAGCACCTCATCACCTGTTTGTTGCAATAATAGCAAGTTTTCTGGATTACTAAGCTTTGGTGTGTATATTGTTTTTAACGCTTCAACATGCTCGTACAGTAACTCATAATGACAATCCTGATATGGGTTGTATTGTGGCCCAAGGTAGTCGTTAAGTAATAAAAAAGGCCTAACGGCAGGGTTTATCACCACAGCTTTGCAGCCTTTTAGCTGTGAAAAGTAGGTGGCATAGTATCCACCCAGTGAACTACCTAATAACACAGTATCAGAATCAATGATGCTATCCAACTGTGCGAGTGCAACTCGAGGATCGAAATGCAGCCTAGGGGTAATATAACGCTCTGGCTTTCCGCGCATGTACACACCAAACTCCGTTGCCTTAAAGGATAGCTCTGAGCTGTTAAAGCCATGAATGTAGACTACCTGTCGAGCCATTTGACCTCTGTATTTATACTGTTGTTATTAAAGGTTATTAGACGATATGCGGGCCCTAAATCACACTGCTGCCACTCTTTAGTATGCTTTACAAACTGAATTGAAGTTGCAGGCGTGGCATAAATAGGTAATGTACGAAATGTTTGTTGATACTCATGGTGTACATGACCGTGAAACAGCCCTATGACCTGCTTGGTATCCACTAACGTGTTGAGCAGTTCAGGTCCATTTTCAAGCATGTGTTTATCTAAATATCCATCAATGGGCTTAGGGTGATGGTGTGTAAACACAATCGTTTGTTGTGTTATATGACGTTTTAGCGCGTCGAGATGCGCCCTTTCACACCACCCTGCCGGCGTTTCGCCTTTTGAATTTACCAACAGTATTTCACCAAACGGGGCCGTGATCCTCTTGTGGGGAAAAATCTTCCCAGTACTAATTTGCTCAAGTAAGGCGATGTCATCATGATTCCCTGGCACCCACAATACTGGGCAATGCAGCTCACTGTTAGTGACCAAACGGGCGAAAGCTTGATACGACTCAGTCGTATGGTCTTGAGTTAAGTCGCCGCCAAATATGACCACATCGCAATGCTCTTGTGCCATCGCAGCCAATGTTTGTTGTAGATTGGCTGCAGTATTCACACCAAAATACTCACCCGAATCGTCAGCAAATAAATGACTATCGCTGAAGTGTCCAATCCTAATTTGCTGCTTGTTGATTGTTAATGCAGACTCAAACCATGCCATTATTAACATCCCAGTTTAGTTGTACTCGGCCTTTTTCTAAGCACACCATTAACCAATCAGCCAAAAAAGCATTAACTTGATACTTTTCGTCCTTCTGATGCATATCAGGGTTTGGGTAGCCATAAGAGGGTTTGATCCGGCGATGATAATTACGATGGATAACTTCAGCGACTTTCGCATCGTGATATAAACGCACAGACAAAGAGAAATGTGGTAAATGCTCACTCACCACCGCAACTTGTTCAATTAAAATGTCTGTGGTGTACTTACTCACCCCTTCTACTGCAAGGCTGTAGCGAGCAGAGGCCAGATCAATAATACGACACTCCCCGGGCGTTTCCTCAGGCAGCAATTTAAGCATCCGTAAATAATTACGCTCACACAGAGTAATGTAGCGAGGCAGAGATTGAATATACTGCTTTGAACTGAGCACCTGTGACAAAAATACAACTCCTATCCTGCTTGCACAATTCGCGCTTTATTTAGTGCCAACCATTGTAGACTAATAACCGTCGCAGCGTTATCGATTTCCTCATTATCCAGTCGAGCCAAGGCGTCTTCAAAGGGAATAACATGTACTTTAATATCCTCATGTTCTGTATCGAGGCCAAAAATTCCACCTGCGTCAGTCAAGTCGGTAAGCGCCAGATATAAATACAATCGCTCCGTTGTGCCACCGGGGCTGGATAGGTAAGAACGCATATAAATCATTTCATTAAGGTCAAGCCCTGCCTCTTCTTTTGCTTCTTTTCGCGCTACGGCTTCATAATCTTGGCTTCCTTCAGCCATGCCCGCTATACATTCCAGTAACCATGGTGTGTTTTTAGATGCCAATGCACCTATTCGAATTTGCTCAATAAGTAGCACCCTATCTGTTACTGGATCATAGGGTAATACCGCAACGGCATGCCCTCGCTCAAGTATCTCTCGGGTAACGGTTGGTGAGACTCCACCTGCAAATAAAGCATGACTAAATTGGTATTTATGAATGGTAAAGAAACCATCAAAGACTGTTTCCATTGAAGAAACAGTGACATCGGCTTTATTAAACTGACTCAAAGATTTCATAAAATAATCCTGTTATTTTTGACAGCAACGGTTTAAAAGCTAACCAATCGCCCTTATATTAGCTTCATATTCTAAAAAGTAAACGAAGTCGTTTACCTTTAACTTTTTCCACTTTACAATACCCCGAAGGTATTAATATATTCTGTTACACTTGTTGGCGATGTTTTACGCATTAAGTCTTTAATTGGGCTGTAAAAACAGGGTAACATGCTGACAGTATAAAAATTGTCTAAGGACTGAGCGAAAAATGAAAAAAACTCTACTATCGTTGGTTGTTGGGTTGTCGTGCGCACTTTCAAGCAGCCTGTCCCACGCGGAAGATTTACTGCAAGTATACGACATTGCAACGGCTAACGATCCCACGGTATTAAAAGCCAAAGCACAAGCAGATTCACAGAAGTATGCCCAAGACCAGGCCCTAGGGGTGTTGTTACCTCAACTTGGTTTTAGAATGAGCTACTCAGATACCAATTCTGAGGGTGCTCCTAATAGTCAAAACGATGCCACAGGTTATACGTTAGTAGAATCAGACAGCGATACGTTTAGCCGTTCGATTACACTAAATCAAACCATTTTTGATATGGCTTCGTGGCAGAGCTTATCCATCGCTGAAAAACGTGCAATGCAGGCTATGACTCAGTATGAGCGTGAAAAGCAATCTCTGATTGTTCGTATCGCTGAAGGTTACTTTAATGTGCTTAGTGCGTTAGATAGCCTAGAGTTTGTCCAAGCTGAAAAGCGCGCGATTGAACGCCAACTTGAGCAAACAAAACAGCGCTATGAGGTGGGCTTAACAGCAATTACTGACGTTCATGAAGCGCGAGCTCAGTTTGACCGTGCAGTCGCCGATGAGATAATCGCGAGCAATGCAGTGGAAACTGCTCGAGAGACACTACGTACCATTACGGGTAAGTACCATGCTAAGTTGGATAAGCTTAATACAGAAACGTTCTCAACTGTAAAGCCAACGCAAGATACTTCTGATTTTATTGAAATTGCAAAAGGTAAAAACCTAGACTTACAAGTTGCTAAATCTGCGGTTGAGATTGCAAAAGATCAGATTGACCTTGCAAATGCAGGCCATTATCCAACGCTAAATTTGAGCGCAACATACAGCGACTCCTTAACTGATTTAACCGGCAGACAGCATGCCCCTCGTGGTGATGAAACCACGGTAGGACTAACGCTCGACGTGCCAATTTACTCTGGCGGTCGCACGGTAGCTGCGACAGATCACGCTCGTGCTAATTTTGTAGCTAGTAGCGAAGATATGGAAGCGGCAATGCGCAACATGACACGCTCGGTCATCACTTCATATAACCAAGTGGCTTCTGATGTTGCAACCTATCGTGCACTAGAGCAAGCGGTAGTCTCTGCAGAAAGTGCATTGCAAGCCACAGAAGCAGGATTTGATGTAGGTACTCGTACTATTGTTGACGTGCTAGTAAGCACACAAAACCTGTATAACGCCAAACGTAACTTAGCAGATATTCGCTATCGCTATGTGTTGTCTTCGCTTCGTTTAAAGCAAGCTTCAGGGACACTGTCTCGTGCTGATCTTGAAGCAATTAACCAAGGTTTGATTGAAGGCTAAGTACTTCAATTATTACCTCTGAAAAGGCCAGCTATGCTGGCTTTTTGTATTTTTACAGCAATATCGATAAACTAGCTGCTTCAATTAAGTCTTAGGTATATTACTTTGGTTACGCATTCACCTTTTAAATGGTCATTTCTAGCACCTAAATTTTGGCTAACTTGGCTGGGTGTCTTTTTTCTTTATCTCATTTCTTGGTTACCACAACGCTGGYAGTTTGCCATTGGCAAAGGGCTTGGTCGCCTGATCCACAAATATATGAAACGACGCCGCCACATTGCTGATGTGAACTTAAAGCTATGTTTTCCGCATCTTACTGAAGCTGAGCATCACGCCATGCTGCTACAAAATATGGAGAACACAGCCATAGCAACGCTTGAAACCGGCATGGCTTGGTGGTGGCCTACATGGCGTGTAAACCGAGTTGTTGGCTCAATCAAAGGAGTAGAGCACATTGAGGCTGTTCAGCAACAAGGTAAAGGTGTGCTCATGCTGGTGCCGCATATGCTGCATTTAGAAATGGTTAGTCGAGTTCTGGGTACCAAAATACAAGGGGTTGGATTTTATCGTCCCCATAACAATCCGCTTATGGAGTTTTTCATGACTCGCGGTCGACTGCGCTCTAACGAATACCTAGTCACCAAACGAGACGTAAAAGGGCTCCTAAAAACTTTAGCAAGTAAGCGTGTGTGTTATTACCTACCGGATCAGGATTATGGCCGCAAGCGCTGTGAGTTTGCACCGTTTTTTGCAGTACCTGATGCAGCGACTACTACTGGTACTTTGTTATTTTCTGCTAGTAAAAATGCTGAGACTTTAAGCTTACACTGTACGAGGGACAACAAAGGGATGTATCATCTAGAAATACAACCTGTTTTGGAAGCGTTTCCAAGCGGTGATAACCTTGCTGATGTCACCCGTGTTAACGAGAGAATGGAGCAAGCAATCAATTGCGCACCAGATCAATACATGTGGGTACATCGACGCTTTAAAACGCGTCCAGATGAGAAAGCACCTTCGCTATACTAGCAGCTCGGAGTAGTTTTTTATGGCAAAAAAAAGAAGAAAAAGCAATGTATCTGCAATTTGGTTTTGGACCAAGCACCTTTCTTTGGGTGTGCTGTTGATATGGGCTGCCTACTATTTTCTTTTTGGCGCATCAAAGAATTTAAATTTTAAAGAAACCACAAATGTTGCCGCCCAAGGGTTATCACAATTTTACGAAAGCTTCAGAAATAGAATGAGTGACCGCGATACCGATCGCGAAAAATACGTGATCACATTAGGCAAGCCAACCTACCCGTTAGATGATGCACTCGCCCAAAGAGCATTGGCAGTAAAACCTTCAAACTCGAAGTGGACAGGCGAAAAACAACCAAGACGCTTCGACACCGGAGATACATTAAAAGATGTGCTGTCAAAACAAGCAAAGGAAGAAGGTGTAGAGCTGTTTTGGTATCTTGAACGAGATTATGTGGTGAAGTATAACTTCCGCCTTGATACTGACTTTGTCACCGCGTTATATCAGGTAGGCACGGCGATTAACGATGATTTCGAATTTCAAGTATATACTTTCTTCTGTCCACGGGAGCGTGCTGCGGTGATCACTCAAAACCCACCGCTGTACGTACGTGAAAATTGTCGCAAGTTGGCCGGTTAGCCTAATAAGCGCTGCCAAACTTGTGTAACCTGTTGAGCGTACTGTGTAAATTCGCTACGCTCAACCGCCCTACCGAGCTGATTCAAACTGTTAAAGTGGTACCTATCTCTAAATAGGCAATACGCTGAAACCAGTGTTTCCATCTCAAGTTCTTCTATCATAGCAACAGCTCCTGCTTGCTCTAAAATACGGATGTTATCCGTATACTTACACATTTGAGGATAGGTATGACTATATTGGAGCACTATGTATTGACTCATAAACTCAATATCTGTCATGCCGCCAACGCCTTGCTTTAGGTCAAACCGTTGCTCGTTGTCTTGATTTAGGTGCTGACGCATTTTTTCACGCATTTTACACACATCATCGACTAATTTAGTGCTATCGCGTTTTTGCGTCAGGATCCCATGGCGAATTTCAGTAAAACGTGTTTGCATTGTTTCTTCACCGAGTACCATACGAGCCCTCACTAAAGCCTGATGCTCCCAAGTCCAAGCTTGCTCAAGTTGATACTGATAAAAGCTCTCAAGGTTAATCGCCAGTAAACCTGAATTTCCTTCTGGGCGCAGACGGGTATCAAGTTCATATAACATACCCGATAGCGTCTTGGTATTGAACAAGTGCATAAGACGCTGTGCCAACTTCATGTAAAATTGTCTCGATGAAATCGACTTTTCACCTTGCGTGTAGCTTTCACCATCTCGATTGTGTACAAAGACTAAATCTAAATCTGAGTTATAACCTAATTCATAGCCACCGGCCTTACCGTAGGCTATGACAGCAAAGCCTTTTTCTGTAATCGTAGCTCCTTGTGGCGCACCATAGCGAGCCACCATATGCCCCCAAGCAATGTCTACCGCTTTTGCAATAATCGCTTCGGCTAAGGCTGTAAGGTGGTCACTCACCTTCATTATGTCGAGCACTCCTGTGGCATCTGCTGCTGCGATCTTAAGCTGATGAGTTTGCTTAAACTGGCGCAGCGCTTCCATTTGTGTTTCTACATCTTGCTCGTCAATACGTAAAAAGAGTTGCTGGATCTCGCTGTGATAAGCACTTAATGGCAGTGGTTTATATAGACTTTGTGGGTCTATTAGCTCATCGAGTAAGATGGGGTATTTGGCAATATGCTCTGCAATCCAGGCACTGTGACAACAAAGTTTGATTAGCTGTGTTAACGCACCATGATTTTCATATAGCAGCTCTAGATAAGCGGTTCGAGAAACAATTTTATTAATAACACTGAATACACGTGCCAAAGCAGGTTCGATGTTCTGTTTGCTCAATTCACGTAATAGCGCAGGGATCAACTTATCTAGAATATCTCTGCCTCGGGTACCGGCTTGTTTTTTACTTAGCCCGGATTTAAATGCTTCCAGATCAGCCTGCCACTGTGGAAAACAAGGTGTCGCATTACACTCACCAAGCTGCATAATTTCCGCACTTTGCCAAGCATAAACTGCGCTGTCATCATCTTCTACCGCCTCTTCAGGCGGCTCACCAATAACTTGATTGAACTCAGTTCGAACCTCTTCCATTATTCGCTGAAGTGTTTGTTCGACCTGAGTATAATCCTGACACTGCAATAAGTAGCTAAGGCGTAAGCAAGCAAGTGTATCATCGGGTAAAGTTTGAGTCTGTTTGTCATCGAATGCTTGTAAGTATTGTTCAACTTTTCGAAGTGACAGGTAGTGATTGTAGAGCGTGTTTTTAACCTCTTTAGGCACTATATCTAGCGCTTCTAGTTGTTCAAGCGCAGTTAACAACGACGAAGTTTGTAATGGAGTTTCGCGTCCACCTCGAATAAGCTGTAATGCTTGTACGATAAACTCCACTTCGCGAATACCACCAGCACCAAGCTTAATATTATTTGTTAAGCCTTTGCGTCTAACTTCTTGGGCTATCATCTGTTTCATTTTGCGCAAAGAGTCAATTACTGAAAAGTCAATATAACGGCGATAAACAAAAGGCCTTATCAAATCATAAAACTCTTGCCAATACGCTGATGGCTCACCAATGGGACGCGCTTTTAACATGGCGTAGCGCTCCCACTCACGACCTTGATCTTGATAGTAGTCTTCCATTGCCGCATAACTCATCACCAGCGGGCCGCTATCGCCAAAAGGTCTCAATCGCATGTCAACTCTGAACACTTGGCCATCCACAGTCACTTGGTTTAGTGCTGCAATTAACTTTTGAGCCACACGAGTGTAAAACACCTGTGCTTCGATGCTACGCCTCCCACCTGTAGTCGAAATACTTCGAGGATAAGCAAAAATAAGATCAATATCAGACGAGAAATTCAACTCTTTACCACCTAACTTGCCCATGCCCAGTACTGTCATTGGAAGTGGATTATCAGCTTCATCCTTTGGAGAACCTGACTGTACTTCACAAGATGAGTACGCCCATTGGTAGGCATTGGCTATCAAGGTGTCTGACAGAGCTGAAATATAGCCAATACTGTCATCAATTGGGTTATCTGCTACCAAATCCAGCCACATCACTTTCAACCAATACTTCAACCGGTAATGACGTAATTGTGCAAAGGCTTGTTGCTCATCAGGCAGTGGGGCAGAAAAGTCAAACACCGCTGGGCAATCGCGTCTTTTCATCTGTGCATCATCAAGAAGCCATGCGCCCCATTCGGGAAATCGCGACAAGATACGAAATGCAAAGTCACTCAAAGCGAGCAAACGAGCCAGTTTGGGCTGCACCGTTTTATCGCCAAAAACAATTTTAAAACGTTCAAGCGCAAGCGCATTTAATGCCTGTTGTGAAAACAATTCCGACATAAAAACTCCACGGTTAGCTGGCTCTCTTTGTGAGCAGTGTTATAGTAACTCTATCTAAAACACAACCTTACACCGAGTATGAGTTATTTGTCTTTACACAATATCAATTTTTTGGCGATTTTAATTTGCTTTGTTATCGTCTGTGCACTCACTATTTTGTTACGTTTAATGATCCAACGCATTGCCAATAACCTACTTGAAGAAGAGCTAGCCCAACGTGACAACTTTGCTCTTGGGATCAGTTATGCAAGCCAAATAACTATGTTGTGTATTTGTGTCGCCTATTTATTCAATGACCTAGGTGTGGTGAGAGCGCAAACATATCCACTGCAAGTCGGACTCCACATCAGCTTAGTTATCGCGTTTATATATTTTGGGCAATGGATCCATCGCAAGTGGATTTTATATCAATTCAATGAAGAAGAAGCGATTTTAAAACAGAATATCTGCGCCGCGATGGTTGACTCGGGTATGTTGCTGGGCAATACGATTTTGGTGCTAGGCTTGTATCACTGGGTGCATCCGAAAGGCTGGAGTGATTTACTTGTGGTAGCACTTGGCTTTTTACTGCTACAGCTTTTATTTACGTTAGACAGTAAAGTAAGAGAAAGTCGCTTTGCTAAACTCAATCAGGGCGCGTCCTTACAGCAAAACTTTAATTTGCGAAACACCTCGATTGGGATCCGCTATGCAGGGAAAACCATTGGCTTAGCTTTAGCCATTTATGCAGGTCTTCATAGTGCCCCCTACCATGGTGCTAAAGTCGTCGAAAACTTATTCTCTGTCGTTCTTCATTGCGGTGTGATGTGGATATTTCTGTATCTGGGCAGTCATGTTCTTTTGCATCTATCCTTGCCAAAGGTCAACATTGGCCTTGAAGTCGATCACCAAGACAATGTCGGGATCGCCTGTTTAGAGTTTGCGGTTTTTTGTTCTATGGGCTATTTACTTATTAACTTGTTTTCGGTGTAACATGGCCTTGTATGAATGCACAAAGTGACGGATTTTTGCTAGTTGATAGCAACTGGGACTTTAGCCTAGAACTCGTCGCGCATATACAAAGTGTACATGAGGGTCTTGCCAGCAACATTATCATTGCTGGCGATAACACCAAACAGATGCTCAAAATGATGTTTAATGAACAGATTAAAGACTACTGCTATTGTGACTTTGATAATGAAATCAGCGTCTCTGAACTCGCGACGTATCTGCATCGCCACCATAATATTAGTGCAGTGTTGCTATACTCGCTTGACTACCACCTTGCAAGCGAAGAACAACGATTTATTTTTGACTCCCTTCACCCGCACCGATTTTTAATTGAGCAGTCACCACAAGGCTTTACCTTAAATATGCTTCGGGCTTCTACCACATTAAATCACTTATCATGCCACCCCAACATTGTAAGCTTACCAGCTCCGGATTTAATTCTTGCTAAGCTCACAGGCTTGTTATGCTCAAAGGAAAAAGTACTGGACAACCCTGTTGTAGATCAATGATAGCCATTACGTGCAAATATTCTAAGTGCCAGACTCAAATTGAGATATAAACAAGCGCTGATATAGACTAACGAAGCACAAGCGCTTACCATTGCCAAAAACAGCCACTCAATTTTCAATTATGCGTATTCCACATATTTATCAAAATTCACCGCTCGAAATTGGTATTCCTGTAACCTTAGATGATGATGCTGCTGGCCATATCGGCCGCGTTTTAAGAATGACTACCAAGGACAAAGTAAGCTTATTCAATGGTCAAGGTGGAGAGTATCTGTGTCATTTGAGCGAAGTGAGTAAAAAGAAAGTTATTGCTGTCCCTGAAACATTTCAAGACAATAATGTAGAGTCTCCGCTTGCCATACACCTTGGTCAAGGCATTTCCCGAGGTGATAAAATGGACTTTACTATTCAAAAGTCAGTTGAGCTTGGTGTCAGTGAAATAACCCCCTTATTCACAACCCGCTGCGGTGTAAAATTAAGTGCAGAACGCCTAGCTAAAAAGCATCAGCAATGGCAAAAAATCGCCATCGCAGCAGCAGAACAGTCGGGACGCAACACCATCACGGTGATCCACCCTCCAATAGAGCTGTCACAGTGGTTAAAACAACATAGTGATGAGCTAAAAGTTACCCTGCACCCACGTGCTGAGCACTCTATTAAAACGCTACCTTACGCTCAATCTGGGATACGTTTTTTAGTCGGCCCAGAAGGTGGCTTTACTGATGAAGAACTGGTAGCCACCGCAGAGCAAGGCTTTGTTGATGTACGTTTGGGCCCTCGCGTGCTAAGAACAGAAACCGCAGCCTTAACAGTACTAAGCGCACTGCAACTACAATTTGGTGATTTGGCTCTTTAAATACACAGAGTAACCCCCATATCATGGTTACATTCAGCAAGTTCAATGGAAGTATTTATGACAATTAAGTTAGGGATCATTTCTGATCCAATCAGTGGCTTTAATATTAAAAAAGACACGGGATTCGCAATGATGCTGGCGGCACAGCAACGCGGTTATGAATTGTATTATATGGAAATGAATGATCTGTTTTTATACCAAGGAGTTGCCAAAGCAACTGCCGCCAAAGCACAGGTCTTTGATAATACTTCTCACTGGTATGAGCTTGCTGAAAAACAAGAAATCGATTTGGGCGATCTTGATGTAATATTAATGCGTAAGGATCCTCCTTTCGATACAGAATATATTTATGCCACCTATATTTTAGAACGTGCAGAACTTGCCGGTGCGCTCGTTGTAAACAAACCCCAGAGCCTCCGTGATGCCAATGAAAAGCTATTTACAGCATGGTTTAGCGAGCACACACCAGACACCCTTGTCACCCGTGACCAATCTCAAATTCGTGCATTTTTAGCCAAGCATGGTGATATTATCTTAAAACCTTTGGATGGCATGGGTGGCGCTTCGATTTTCAGGGTTCGACAAGACGACGCTAACATTGGGGTGATCTGCGAAACGCTCACCGAGCACGGCTCACGATACGCAATGGCGCAAAATTATATTCCAGCAATCAAAGACGGCGATAAAAGAGTTTTGGTGGTTGATGGTGAAGTGATGCCATATTGCCTTGCGCGTATCCCTCAAGGGGGCGAGACCAGAGGTAATTTAGCCGCGGGCGGTCGCGGTGAGGCTAGACCAATTAGCGAGTCAGATCGTAAAATTGCCGAAGCCGTTGCCCCGACGCTAAAAGAGAAAGGTTTGATTTTCGTTGGGCTTGATATCATCGGCGACAAGCTCACAGARATTAATGTGACTGCCCCAACCTGTGTTAAAGAAATTGAAGCCGCGTACGATATTTCAATTATGGATAAGTTTTATGATGCGATCGAGCGAAAACTCGACCATACTGAAAGTTAATCATTGAGAGGGTCTGATTATGAAATCACTCGCTAATCACTTTTTAATAGCAATGCCTAGCATGGATGACCCTTTTTTCAATCACACTGTCACTTATCTGTGTGAGCACAACGAAGACGGCGCTATGGGGCTGGTTGTTAACCACCCTATTGACGTCACGGTTGGAGAATTACTCGACCAAATCGATATTGATAACGACAAGTCGAGTCAAACATCAAAAGTAAAGATTTATGCTGGGGGGCCTGTCCATACCGACAGAGGTTTCGTGCTACACACGCCGAAGTTGGGCTATGCCTCTAGCCAAGAACTTAGCTCTGATATCATGATCACCACCTCAAAAGACGTACTTGCCTCGCTCACCTCCCCACAATCGCCAGAGGGCTTTATCATCACACTTGGTTATGCTGGGTGGGTTCAAGGCCAATTGGAAAAAGAATTGAAAGAAAACACTTGGTTAGTGGTTGAGGCTAACCCTGAGATCATTTTTAATACACCGCCTGAAAAGCGTTGGGAAAAAGCCGTACAAATGCTCGGCATTGACGTCGCGCAGTTAAGCTCACAAGCCGGCCACGCATAACCGCTTTACGCAAAAACTAACATACGAAGTATTCATGGAAAATAAAAAAGATAAGGTCGAAAAAGGCAAGCGCAGTGTGATTGGCTTTGACTTTGGCACTAAAAGTATCGGTCTTGCTATCGGCCAAGAACTTACAGCCACAGCCTCGAGTTTAGGCGCAGTTAAAGCGAATGATGGTATTCCAAATTGGGATGATATCGCCGCGTATATAAATGAGTGGCAACCTGATTTGCTTGTTGTTGGTTTGCCACTCAACATGGATGGCACCACTCAGGATTTAACCTTTCGTGCGAAAAAGTTTGCTAATCGACTCCATAATCACTTCCGCCTACCGGTTGAAACGCAAGATGAGCGCCTGACCACAGCGGACGCAAGGGCTAGACTATTTGAACAAGGTGGTTACAAAAACCTCGCAAAAGGCAAGGTCGATGGCATGTCTGCGTGTATTATTCTCGAAAGTTACTTTGAAGCAATGTGGGAATAACCCCCATACTCTGTAATCTTAAGATTAGATTTCACTTCAAGGTGATAGTAATTACCCTACGCTCAAGAAGGCGTCTGTGCGCCAATAACTAGCCTGTTGCAAACGAATTTCATGCAGTAGTGACACAGAACAACAGGCTCATAAATACATAATAGTGTTTTCAGGTTCGGTTAAAAAGCATTCACCCCCCGTCCATTGGCTTGTCTACCAAAACGCATCACAATTTGACGACAAATGACAGTTTTTCACAACTCATATCCGTATAGTTTAACTCCCTCAGTTCGTTAAGGAAAAACTAGCAATGGTGAAGTTTAAATGGTGTGAAATATTAGTGACACTTTGTCTGCTTTGCATGCTATCGGCATGTAATGGCAAATCAAATAAAAGCGCTTACCCATATTCAATACACGTCTTTCACTCCCAGGACAATCAGTTAACAGGGCGACTTTATCTACCAGATGGTCATACAGACTCTGACCCAATCGTTATTCTCGTACATGGTGACGGTGCGATGGATAGCACCGCAAACGGATTTTATTTACCTATAATTCAATCATTGCTCAGCGAAAACATCGCAGCTTTTTCGTGGGATAAACCTGGCGTAGGACAGTCTCAAGGGCACTGGCTGACACAATCAATGATGCAAAGAGCAGCTGAAGTAAAAGACGTAATTAGCTACCTGAAGCGTAATGGTTATCAACATAATCCGATCCATCTATTGGGTTTTAGTCAAGCCAGTTGGGTTTTTGCTCACTTGCATGACGAACCAAATATTGACTCCATGATCTTGGTCGGCGGTGCCGCAAACTGGTTAGCACAAAGCCAGTACAGCATGTGGATACGCTTACTTGAAGAGGAAAAGATCGATGCTAATGATATGCAAGCCATCGCTAAGATCAAAGAATTGAGCCAACAAGAGTATCACCTTATCAAAACAGGCTACGACCACTACCTTTCATCGCCATTACACCAACACCCTTTTATGTCTGATCCCATCGCCGATGAAGCACGATTTAACTTTATTCGTAATAATATTGATGCCGATGTGCATGAGGGCTTTAGCCAGCTCACAGTGCCTATGCTTGCTATTTTCGGCGATAGCGATACCCATGTCGATATTGAACACAGTCAATTAGCATTCGCCACTGCCTATGCAAGTTCTATATCATCCAAAGCAAGATTAGTACAAGTTATTATTCCTAATGCAAGTCACAGTTTACTCAAGCCAGAGCTTCCGTTTGATGCGTTATTTTCAATTGAAAAGCAACATTTTGCTCCAGGTGCCATTGAGACGATAGTGAACGGGCTAACAAGACAACATCCAGGTGACGCACAATAAATAACATGCTAAACATACCCGCTATTGTGGATTAACAACTTGGTAGTCATCTAGGTTGGGAATAAAGCCTGCCTGCTTGTATGCCTTTGTAATTCGGCCTTGTTGGCGTAACATAGTTAGGCCTTTTTGTAACGCTGCAAATGCTCGCTCGCCTTCAGGGTGAAGCCTAGACACCGCATAATGTCGGCTATCATTTAGTAATACAATCAAGTGTTTGTTTGCCACTAATTCCACCTCTGATAACGTAAAGCGATTATCCAGATTTGGCAGCAGTGGCATTAACATGAAATCAACCCAGCCCTTGCTCACCATACGCGCTTGAGAAATCCATTCAGATTCAGCAAATATCTGTTTTAGTGAAAGTGAACGTAAGGTTTGCCAATCAGTGTGCCACTTTGGACTGGAAACTGCAGTTAACTTACTCAATCCCGCTGCATCTTTAAGTTGCTCTACAGCGCGGTTACTTGGCGCATGGAAGATCCCTGCATAATATTGTCCTTTTTTGATAACTGGCGCACTGATAAAGAGCAGGTGCGCTTTGGCAGTTAAATCTGCTTGCCAATAACTATCAAAATGAAGGAGCTGCTCTCCTTTCTCAAGTAGGTTTGATTCTCTAAAGCTCACAAAACCTGGAGTAAATTGCAACTGGAGATTGAACCCACCTATCTTTAATGCCTGAAGTGCGATAACCATATCTATCACATCACGGCGTAAATACCCTTCATTGAAATCAGTGATTGTCGTAACGTCGCGATCGCCAACAAAGTCTTCGTAGGCTGTGAGTACATCATCACGAATGAATACGTTAATCGCTTCACCGGCATATAACGTGCTGGTGAAGCACATTAAGCTACTAAAAATAGCGCTACGGTATTTAGCTTTTAGGATCCAAGCCATCAACCGTCACTCCCTGTAAGAAGCCTGCACCTTTTTGATCGTTGTTTTGAAGCTTAATCATCAAACGCAAATCATTTGGTGAGTCAGCATGGTGCAGCGCGTCTGCATAGTTGATACGCTGTTGCTTGTACAGTTCAAACAGCGCTTGGTCGAAGGTTTGCATTCCCATTTCTTTTGACTTTGCCATGGCTTCTTTAATAGAACCAATATCGCCCTTTTTAATTAGCTCAGAAACAAGGGGAGAGTTCAGCAACACCTCAATTGCAGCTTCTCTTCCTTCCCCTTTTGACGAGGGGACTAGCTGCTGCGCTACAATAGCGCGCAAGTTGAGTGCCAAGTCATATTTGAGCTTGTCGTGCTTTTCCTTAGGCACTAGGTGCATTATGCGATCAATCGCTTGGTTAGCATTGTTAGCATGTAGCGTCGCTACGCACAGATGACCAGTTTCCGCAAAGCTAAGCGCATATTCCATGGTTTCTTGTGAACGGATTTCACCAATTAAAATGACATCAGGAGCTTGGCGCAGTGAACTTTTTAGTGCTGATTCAAAGCTATCCGTGTCAATTCCGACCTCTCGCTGAGTGATAATACTTTTTTGGTGTTGATGCACAAACTCTATGGGATCTTCAATCGTTAAGATATGCCCTCGTTGGTTACGATTGCGATAGCCCAACAATGCTGCCAGCGAGGTAGATTTACCAGTTCCAGTGCCTCCGACAAATAGCACCAAGCCACGCTTTGACATAATGACATCAGTTAACACCGAAGGTAAGCCCAGCTCATTGACATCAGGGATAGCAGTAACAATGCGCCTCAACACCATTCCCGCACAATCTCGTTGCCAAAATGCAGAAACACGAAAGCGACCAATCTCATTAGCGATTGCGAAGTTACATTCTTTGGCGTTGAAAAACTCTTGCTTTTGTTTCTCGCTCATTATCGAGGTAACAAGGTTTAGTGATTGCTCAGCATCGAGCTTTTCTTCACTTAGCGCCCTCAGCTCGCCATCAATCTTAGCACTCACAGCAAGGCCTGCTGAGACAAAGAGATCAGACGCTTGCTGATCTGCCATAGTTTGTAAAAATGGTTCTATATTCATTACCGCACCACTGTTTAATAGCCGCCGCTAAACTGGTTTTTATCATGAGCCTTAGCACGAGCATCTTGCTGAGTGATCAAGCCTCTGTTTAACAAATTCGTTAAACATTGATCCATGGTTTGCATGCCGTGCATTGCCCCTGTTTGAATTGCCGAGTACATTTGCGCAATTTTATCTTCTCGGATAAGGTTACGAATAGCGGGGATCCCGAGCATAATTTCATGCGCAGCTATTCGCCCTCCTCCTACTTTTTTCACTAGTGTTTGTGAAATAACCGCTTGCAGCGACTCTGAAAGCATAGAGCGCACCATGTCTTTTTCCTCTCCAGGAAAAACGTCAACAATACGGTCAATCGTTTTGGGGGCTGAAGTTGTGTGCAAAGTACCAAACACTAAATGGCCAGTTTCTGCAGCGGTTAAAGCTAGACGGATAGTTTCTAAATCACGTAATTCACCAACTAAAATAACATCTGGGTCTTCACGCAGTGCACTTCTCAGCGCCGCATTAAAGCTATGTGTGTCACGGTGCACTTCACGCTGATTAATTAAGCTTTGTTTATTGTGATGAACAAACTCTATCGGATCTTCAATAGTAAGAATGTGATGATGTTTGTTGTTATTAATATAATCCACCATTGCAGCTAAGGTGGTTGATTTACCCGAGCCTGTAGGGCCTGTCACCAGTACTAGCCCACGCGGTGTATCCGATATTTTGGTGAAAATATCTGGTGCACCCAGCTCATCTAAACTTAAGACCTGATTTGGAATGGTACGAAATACCGCAGCAGGACCACGATTTGAATTAAAGGCGTTAACACGAAAACGTGCTAAATTCGGCACTTCAAATGAGAAGTCAACTTCGAGGTTTTGCTCATAGTCACGACGTTGATTATCATTCATAATATCGTAGATGAGGCTACTAACGTCTTTTGCTTCAAGCGGTGGAATATTAACCCGGCGCACGTCCCCATCAACACGGATCATAGGGGAGACACTAGACGAAAGGTGTAAGTCAGATGCTTTGTGTTGCACACTAAAAGCCAATAATTCTGTAATATCCATTTATAACTCCAAAATGAGCACAAGTACTATATGGTTACAATAGCAGAACGCTTAGATAACGCCTATGGCAGGATTGAAAAAGCCAAGCAAAACTGTCAATTCAGTGAAACAGTACAGTTACTCGCAGTATCTAAAACTAAACCAATTGCTGACATCGAAGCGGCTATTGCCGCAGGCCAGACTCAGTTCGGAGAGTCTTATGTACAAGAAGCCGTTGACAAAGTCGTACACTTTAAAGACAACAAAGCGCTTGAGTGGCACTTTATTGGCCCTATTCAGTCAAACAAGTCGAGATTGATTGCTGAGAATTTCCACTGGGTGCAAAGTGTGGATAGAGAAAAAATTGCACGGCGTTTAAATGAACAAAGACCAAATAACCTCAAGCCGCTTAACGTACTGCTGCAAGTAAACATCAGCGGTGATGATAAAAAGTCAGGCTGCCATCCGGACGACGTTGAATCACTCGCCCTTTTTATTCATCAATGTCGTCAATTAGACCTGCGCGGCTTAATGACAATTACCGAACAAACCAATGATAAACAAAAGCAATTGCAATATTTCCAGCAAATGCGCGCTTGCTTTGATAGACTAAAGCACCAATATCCACAGCTAGATACCTTATCGATGGGAATGAGTGGTGATTTAGAAACTGCCATTACAGCTGGTTCCACTATGGTTCGCATTGGTACTGATATTTTTGGCAAACGACAGTGAGGTGAATAATATAATGTCAAACAAGACAATTGCATTTATAGGAACAGGCAACATGAGCTATGCCATTATCGGTGGCATGATCAAAAGTGGCTTTGACGCCCAGTCAATTATCGCCACCAACCGTAATGCAGAGAAACTTGCCAACGTCGCAGCACAATTATCGGTAAGAACAACGCAGAACAACTTAGAGGCTGTCGCTGCTGCTGACGTCATAGTGTTGTCCGTCAAGCCACAAATGATGGCCGACCTATGCCAGACCTTTCAAGATGCAGATATTGATATTAGTAGTAAGCTATTTATTTCTGTAGCCGCAGGTATCACAGTTGCGCGCCTAAGAGAGATGCTAGGACAGCCAGTAAAAATGGTACGTTGTATGCCAAATACTCCTTCATTGTTAGGTAGAGGTGTATCTGGCTTGTATGGCGTTGACATCAGCGATGAAGAGAAAAGTTATGTCGAGCAAGTATTTTCATCTACAGGCATTGCGCTTTGGCTTGATGAAGAGTCAAAGATCAATGATGTGATTGCCGTAACTGGATCGTCGCCAGCTTACTTTTTCTTATTTATGGAAGCCATAGAAGAAAAAGCAATTGCACTTGGCTTTAGTCGTGAAGAAGCGAGAAAATTAGTTCAACAAACCGCGCTTGGCGCTGCTGAAATGGCACTTTCTCAGCCTGATATTAGTATTGCCCAATTACGTGCTAACGTCACTTCAAAAGGTGGTACAACACATGCGGCTGTTGAGCATTTAAAAGCGCAACAATTACCAAAAACCGTAGCAGACGCGATGGATGCTTGTATCGCGCGCGCTGAAGCAATGGAACAAGAAATTTAAAAGGTGACCAATGAATGCCATGCAATTTTTAGTTGGGATCGTATTTGATCTGTTTTTAATGGTCGTATTACTACGATTTTGGCTGCAACTTGTAAGAGCGGATTTTTATAACCCGCTTAGCCAAGCCGTGGTTAAGGCAACCTCTTTTGCAGTCAACCCACTGCGTAAAATTATCCCCGGCGTTGGTGGATTAGATCTCGCTTCCTTAGTACTGGCATTCATTGTTGGCTTTGCCAAAATGGCGGCTCTGATGACATTGTTTGGTGGTTACTTCGATGCGCTCGGTGCATTGGTTGGGGGTGCCATTACCGTCTTAAAAGAAGCGTTTAGCCTAGTTTTTTGGATTCTAATAATTCGCGCAATCTTAAGCTGGGTAGCGCAAGGGTACAACCCGGTCGCTGCAGTATTTGAACAATTAACAGAGCCAATGCTAAGACCTATCCGTAAAGTTATTCCACCTTTAGGTGGGTTAGACTTATCTATTTTGGTGCTTATCATTGGGATGCAGTTTTTACAAATTCTAATGATGGACTTGTTAAGGTAGGAGCGAGAAATGAGAAAACTGATTGCTGCTTTTATTATACTACTTTCCCCTTTTGTTTATGCCAGTGAACAGCAAGGTGGCCAATTTAAAGACTTAGGACCTTGGGAAGTACACTACATCGCTTTTCCATCCACATTTGTGCAGCCCAACATTGCTAAAGCATATAATTTAACTCGAAGTGGCAACAAAGCGATTGTAAATATTTCTGTTTTGGCAGATAAACCCGGTAAGCCTGCAATTAAAGCAAAGGTTACGGGTAGTGCTAAAAACTTACTGGGCAAAGTTGTTCCGTTAAATTTTAAAGAGGTCGTTGAAGGTGAAGCGGTCTATTATCTTGCTCAATTAGACTATGACGATGAAGATATTTTTCGTTTTAATGTCGAAATAACCCAAGATAAGCAAACACGCAAGCTTACGTTCTCACAAAAGTTTTATGAAGAGTAGAAAATATGGCAAATAAAGTGGTTCTTGCCACAGGTAACCAAGGTAAAGTCAATGAGCTTAGCGCGATGCTAAGCCAATACAATATTGAAGTGTTACCTCAAAGTAACTTTGACGTCCCTGAAGTAGCAGAAACTGGCACTACCTTTGTAGAAAATGCCATCATCAAAGCGCGTCACGCAGCTAAAATTTCAGGTTTACCAGCAATTGCGGATGACTCAGGACTTGAAGTAGATGCCCTCAACGGTGCTCCTGGTGTTTACTCGGCGCGTTTCGCAGGCATTGATGCCAGTGATCAACATAATATCGACCATTTACTGGCCGAGCTTGGTGAGCAAACGCAGCGCAGTGCGCGCTTTTGGTGTGTGCTGGTCTACATGCGACATGCTGATGATCCAACACCTATTATCTGCCAAGCGAGCTGGGAAGGTGAAATCACTCAAACCCAACAAGGCAGAGAAGGGTTTGGTTACGACCCTATCTTTAAAGTAGGTGGTTTAGACTGCACATCTGCTGAATTAACTAAGGAAGAGAAAAACGCAATTAGCCATAGAGGACAGGCACTTAAACAACTCGTCAGTCACTTTCAAGGCCTCGCGTGAAACTACCTCCATTAAGTCTTTATGTGCACGTACCTTGGTGCGTGCAAAAATGTCCATACTGTGATTTCAACAGTCATGGAAAAAAAGGAGATATTCCAGAAGCGGAATATATTCAACACTTACTTCATGATATTAAAGCAGACCTACATTATGTGCAGGGTCGAAAGCTCAGTAGTATTTTTATTGGCGGTGGTACGCCAAGCCTGCTCTCTGGTGAGGCTTATCGCTATTTACTGAGTGAAATAAAAACCCTAATTGGGTTTGAAGACGATATTGAAGTAACACTAGAAGCCAACCCAGGTACAGTCGAAACTGACAAGTTTAAACACTATGTTGCTGCTGGCATTAATCGTATTTCCATTGGTGTACAAAGCTTACAGCAAGATAAATTAGCTCAACTTGGTCGTATTCATGGCGAACAAGAAGCGCTCAATGCAGCACAAGAAGCCCATCAAGCGGGCCTAAACAGCTTTAATCTTGATTTAATGCACGGCCTTCCCAATCAATCGGTTGATGATGCAATGGAGGACTTGAAAAAAGCCATAGCAATGTCTCCTCCACATCTTTCTTGGTACCAATTAACAATAGAACCAAATACGCAATTTGCTTCTAAACCTCCTGTCTTACCTGAAGATGAAACACTGTGGGAGATCCAAGAGCGCGGCCAGGCTTTGCTTGCACAGCACGGTTATCAACAATATGAAATTTCGGGGTATGCCAAAACTGAAATGCAATGTCGACACAACCTGAATTATTGGCAGTTTGGCGATTATCTTGGGATCGGTTGTGGTGCGCATGGCAAAATTACATTACCAGAGCAACAGCAAATTCTCAGAACAGTAAAAGTAAAGCACCCTCGTGGCTATATGGATCTGAGCAAGCCTTATTTATACGAGCAGTGGCATGTTGCAAACGATGACAAACCATTTGAGTTTTTTATGAACGTATTTCGCTTGAAAGCACCAGCATCGAAGCAGCAGTTTGTCGAGTACACGGGTCTTCAACTCAGTGCAATTTCCCAGCAAATTAATACTGCTGTAAATAAAGGGCTTCTTGAAGAAACAGCGGATTCATGGCTAGTTACAAATAAAGGCCACCGCTATCTTAACGATCTGCTAGAGTTATTTGTTTAATCAGAACTCAAAATTATGCAGGAGTATTCTTGACTCCTGTATGAAAACCGCCTTTAGGCAACATATAATAAAAGGGTATAAAATGCGTAAACTAACCATTTTAGCAGCAGCGGTAAGCGTCGCGCTTCTTGCTGGCTGTCAACAAACCACACACTCTCAAGCGCCAGCGCAACACGCTGAGCAACAAATCGTGCAAAGTGAAGTTGAAAAAGCCAATGCGCTTTTTGAAGCATCTTTTATGCGTGGCGTTATGCGCAGTCCAATTTACCAAACTTATATGGGTATCAAACAGGACTATGACAAGTGGGATGACAGCAGTGAAGCTCGCCAGCTTGAAAACCTCGAATTAACAAAGCAGGACCTAGCCGCTCTGAAAGCCATTGATCGCAGCAAGTTAGACGCAAATACGCAAGTTAGCTATGACTTATTCAAGCAAAGCCTAGAAAATACCATTGCAGACTTCAAATGGCGTCATCACTCTTACCCAGTAAATCAAATGTTTGGCACACATTCTATGGTGCCAGCGTTTTTGATCAACCAGCACCAAATCGCTGATGTTAAAGATGCAAAAGCGTACATCTCACGTTTGAATGGCGTGCCAGCCGTGTTTGATCAGCTAATTGTTGATTTAAAAGCGCGCGCAGACAAAGGTATTATTGCACCAAAGTTTGTATTTCCTCACGTTATTGAATCAAGTGAAAACATCATCAAGGGCGCACCATTTGGCTCAGGTGATGATTCAACCTTATTGGCAGATTTTAAGCGTAAAATTGCTAAGCTTGAAATTACGGAAACAGAAAAGTCAGCATTAATTAGCGAAGCCACCGCAGCGTTAACTAGCTCAGTAAAACCTGCCTATAACAAGCTAATCGGTTATCTACATAAACTGGAGAAAAAAGCAGATAATCGCGATGGTGCATGGAAGTTCCCTGACGGTGAAAAGTTTTATAATAATGCTCTGGCGCGAACCACAACAACAGCATTAAGTGCAGAAGAAATTCATAATATCGGTTTAGCGGAAGTGGCTCGAATTCATGACGAAATGCGCGCTATTAAAGATAAAGTTGGTTTTAAAGGTGATTTACAAGCCTTTATGGAGTTCATGAAAACCGACAAGCAATTTTATCTTCCAAATACAGAAGCTGGCAAAGCGCAATATTTAGCAGAAGCAAAAGCGATGATCGATAATATGAAATCACGCTTAGATGAGCTGTTTATCGTGAAACCAAAAGCTGACATGATAGTGAAGCGTGTAGAAGCATTCCGCGAAAAGTCAGCGGGTAAAGCGTTCTATCAGCAACCAGCACCTGACGGCTCTCGCCCAGGTATTTACTACGCTAACTTATACGATATGGAAGCCATGCCAACCTACCAAATGGAAGCCCTCGCTTACCACGAAGGTATTCCTGGTCACCATATGCAGATAGCTATCGCGCAAGAGCTGGAAGATATGCCTAAGTTCCGTAAGTTTGGTGGCTATACTGCGTATATTGAAGGCTGGGGTCTATACTCTGAACTTGTACCTAAAGAAATGGGGTTATATGAAGACCCATATTCTGATTTTGGTCGTTTAGCGATGGAGTTATGGCGTGCTTGTCGCTTAGTAGTAGATACCGGTATTCATGCTATGAAATGGACACGTCAAGAAGGCATCGATTACTATGTAAACAACACACCAAATGCGAAATCAGATGCTGTGAAGATGGTTGAGCGTCATATTGTCATGCCATCACAAGCGACCGCATACAAAGTTGGTATGTTGAAGATTTTGGAACTTCGTGAAGCGGCGAGAAAAGAACTAGGTGACAAGTTTGATATTCGAGAATTCCACGATGTTGTACTTAAAAATGGCCCAGTGCCACTTAACGTACTTGAATCATTTGTTGATGGCTGGGTAGCGAGCAAACAAGACTAACACTCGCAAACCACCTTCAACATAAGGCCAGCAATATAAAGCTGGCCTTTTTGGTTACGCTTGTTTTTCATGCCAATCAATACATATACCAATTAGCCTTTATACTTGCTCAATTTGAAGGAGTAAATCTGATACTAGCTGCATTAAAAGTTTCTTATTTAGAACAAAAAACAATCTAAACCAATTAATGATTAACGCCTTTTTCCAACCAGTTTCAGCATTAGCTAGGTTGATTTCACCTCACAATAGAAAGCTGAGTTAAGCTAATTGGTATCATTCAAGAAAAATTCGGTTCCAGTTAGAATAATGTGTAAGCATGCGCCACCATGTGCGGGGCTCTGCATTTTGATCTCCCCTTTGAGCTTTTGAGTTACTAAATTATACACAATGCTTAGGCCCAGTCCCGTGCCACCACAAAAGCGCTTAGAAGTTACAAACGGCTCAAAAATTACTGGTAAAAGCGCTTTATCTATCCCCGCTCCATCATCTTTAAAATAAAAATGAAGATAATCGTTTATCACCACGGTTGACACCACAATATTGAGTTTTTGACCGGCTACCTTGGCATGCTTAATACAATTATTGATGCAATATCCAACAACTTGACTGAATACAGAGGGGTAGCTATTCAAGACTAAACTTTCCGGAATTTCTATTTCGACAGAGTAATCATCTCGATCCATCTCTGACTGATAACAGTCAAATACGCTTTGTACTAAGTGATTCAGGTTGAAGCGACTTTGCTCTTCATATTCACGGTTCACAGCCACTAACTTAAAGTCATCCACAAGCGAAGCGGTACGATGCAAGTTATTTTCTAAAAGATACAGAGCAGCTTCAGCTTCAGTAATTAGGGTTGTCAGTGTCTGACGTTGCAGTTTRCCAAGCTCAAGCTGTGACTTAAGTGTCGCAACTTGTTCTTTTAAATGTGATTGACTGGTTATAGCCACGCCCAGCGGCGTATTTAATTCATGGGCAAAACCACTGACCATATTACCTAAACTCGCCATTTTCGCTTCTTCTATAAGTCGCTGCTGCGCAGCGCTGAGGCGTGCTAATAAGGTTTCTATAAACGACAATAAATCGTCTAGGTGATGTGCGATTTGCGCAATCTCATCGTTTCCCTCTATTCCAACCCGAAGACTAAAATCTTCAAGTTTGGCTACTTTTACGAGCACTTTATTAATAGCCAAAATATGGCGCGTCACCTTACTGTTTTGGTAATTGAGTAGAATCAGCACCGCAAGATTCATTAATATAATGAGCGTGAGACCATACACGATAATATTCTCTTTTCGCTCCTGTGCCAGCGTTTGTGTTCTTACTGCAACCAGTTCAAACTGACTTCTTAGCTTTTGTTTTTCAGTTAGTAATTCAGCTCTCACCCCTTGTGCGCTGTGAAGTCCTAATTTCTGTAATACAGAAACGTAGTGGTTAAACCCCGTAACATAGCGTTGTAGCAAGTTTTTAACTTCAACATCTGATTGATTTTGCTCAAGTAAATGCTGAGTTTCTTGAACCAACTGCTCGTGCATTTGTAAGTAGCTCAGATCCGCTCTTAACAAAAAGTCTTTTTCGCGACGCCGCAACTCTAGTACGGCAATTTCTAATTTTGCTGTCGTTTGCCCAGACACTCTAGCCTGCAATGCGTGGGCACTGCGCCTAAACTCACCATAAATGCCAGAGTTCTCATCATAGCCAAGTTGCTCGTAGAGCTGGGTCAATTCTTCTTTTTTGGTAAAATATGACTTAGAGACAGTATCTAGCTGTAATAGTAACGGCAATAACTGCTGCTCGTGTGACAGTGAATTAAGCAGGTTGCTAAAACTATCTTGGTAGCTGTATTTAAGTTGGGGTAGCGCCGAGGCTGGTTCTTTCTTTCCACGCTGATGTAGTAACTCCTCATTATCCATTGCCCGTTGTAACGCCTTTTGCACATCACCAAGCTCTGTGGTTAGCCGCGCACTGAGATGCACTTCGTAATACAAAAACCAACTCGTGCAAATAATCACAAGAGCCGACGCCAACGCTGCGACTTTAAAAAATAATACAGACTGTTTTAGCTGCACAACACTACTCCTATCCGCGTTTTCTATAAGCTTAGTACAGTTCAAACGTGCTTTAATGACCACTATCGCACTTTTGTACAAAT
Organism: Pseudoalteromonas sp. J010; assembly: GCF_003934235.1. Taxonomy (NCBI): domain Bacteria; kingdom Pseudomonadati; phylum Pseudomonadota; class Gammaproteobacteria; order Alteromonadales; family Pseudoalteromonadaceae; genus Pseudoalteromonas; species Pseudoalteromonas sp. J010. The sequence continues at coordinate 211,340 of NZ_RDBW01000001.1, forward strand.
AGGGATTAATATTGGCCGAGTTGAAAAAATGGGTAGTAATACCAATTCGGTCTAAATAGCTACGCTAATCAATTTCTAAAGCATTGTGATTTTGTTGTCGAAACACACTTTTATCGTAATACATATTATGGTCGGCTCGCGCCATTAACTCTGAAACACTCGTATTACCAGCTTGAGGGAAAGCATGTCCGATGCTCACTGAAATTGCTATCAAGTGCCTATCGACTTGAAAAGGATGCTGCTGGATTTGCTGCTTTATATGTTGAACTATAGAATTGACTTGCTCTTCTTCTGAGACACGATGAACAATAATGATAAACTCATCTCCTCCAAACCGAGCAATAAAGTCATACACCCTTACTGAGTTCCTCAATATCGACGACACATGCAGCAACAATTTATCACCAACCTCATGACCGAATTTATCATTTACTAGCTTAAAATCATTTAAATCCAAATTGAGTAGTGCAAATGATGGTGGCTCAGTTCTTCCAAGTAATGAGCTCAGTTGACGGATAGCATGACGGCGATTAGGTAATTTTGTGAGCTCGTCTTGCAACGAAGCTGTACGTGCAAGATAGTAAGCGCGGTAAAGGATCAGTAAAGATAAAAAAAGTACGAGTGCTATCACATGAACAAAAAGTCGTACTTGATTTTCAGATTTTGAATAGGTGCTCGGGTCAATTTGGTAATCAGCAACAAGTTGCCACTGACCTGATGGCAAACTGATCGGAATCGTAACGTCTGGTGCGCCAAACAGCGCACTATCTCCAAAAAAAACAGCTCCGTTTTGCCCCTGGCCATCCCGCCCACGCAAAGCCACTTTCGCATCGTCAAGTGCCAATATCCCACTAGAATCAAGTAACTTCTGATAGTCTAGTACAACGCTAATCGCTCCCCAATACTCTGTGTTTACCGGGTAATCAGAAAAGACCGGAAACCGAGCGATAAGCGCCTCTCCCCCTTGAACCAACTGCAAGGGACCGGCAATAAATACGCGCTTTGAAGTTCGAGCTAACTCAACGGTACGAAACTGCTCGGGGCGAGTTCGAAAATCAAATCCAATTGCAGCGCGATTTCCCTCAGCAGGATACACATGACTGATAACGTTATTTGGCGCTAGACCGACATGACGAATTAACCTCGATTCATCTACCACTTTTGCAGCTACAAGAGACCAATGTTCAATAGCAAAGTCCGAATCAATCGTCACAAATGTGGCCAAACTCTCAGCCAAGTATGTATCCATAAAGATTGCATTTTCTATTTTGGCTCGAACTAGGGCAATATTTGAGCGCACAACTTCTTTTCTCTCGCTTATCTCCTGCACGACAATCGAGTGGGCGATATGCTTTGCGGCATAAAATGTAAGCCCCCAAAATACCGAGCTAAATAAAAGTAATAGCGCTATGGTTGGTTTTTCTATCGTTATTCTTATCACCGTACTTTACTCATGACCGCTTAATGAGGTTAATGTCGCCAGTTCAAAACTAAACTGTTGTCCTATGCTCTTCACTTAACATGCTACACATCCACCGCATATGCGAGATCATGGCTATGTAAAAAGCGTATTTTTTGATGCCACTTGCAATCACGCCAGACACATTTTGAACTGCAATTTACTAATATGACCGAGTATACTGAGATATTATTACCAAAAGTATGTGCTTAAATCACTGTAAACTAAAACTTAGTATCGCAACAACTGGCTTTATTGAAGCATAGGCAAAGATAAGAAAATCGCGAGTTTTACGCCAAAAAGGGACAAATCAATGACTCTGTTTTGGCGCAGTAAAACTATTCTTTATTATCGGCTAAGTAATGACATAGGTTTTGCTATCAAACTATAAAGTCCCCAATGTAATGCCCTGCTCTTTGCTGCAGGGTGAGCTAACAGCCCAAGTGCAGCTCGGTAACTGCGATGCTTAATATTACGCTTGGCCAGATCACACAAATGTGCGCCTATATACTTTTTCGCCATGCTGGCGGTGCGATCTGCTACTTTTCCTAGTGAAATCTCTGTCATCAAACGCTCAGCAAAGGGGCAAATGGTGCTTGGGGGAGCTTTATCACAGGCACTGTCGGCAATACCTATATAATAAAAGCTCTCAATTGCAGGTGTGTAAGCGATGGTTGAATTCAAAGCAACTTGCACATACAAACTTTGATCTTCTCCCATCCACTCCCCTTCAGGAAAACCACCGACTTGCAGAAAAGTCTGTTTATCTAGCACAATGCTTGAAGCGGTAAATGGTAAATCACCATTGGCAGCAATTTCAAAGTAATTATCCATTTGATAGCCATCAGGGTTCCAGTGCGTTAACGCAATTTTTGCATCAAGATAGTCACACTCTCCTCTCACTTTTTGGTAGCGGCTAGCATAAAGCCCTGCGTTAGGAAAGCGCTGGATAAGCTGAGCTATTTTCGCAAGAAAGAAGGGGGACCAGGTATCATCTGCGTCCAAAAATGCAATATAACGACTTGATGCCTGTCTTACCCCGTTGTTTCTCGCACTTGAAACGCCTTGGTTTGGTTGCTGGATCAGCTTTAGGTTATCCAAGTTCAGTGCTCGCACTTTGTCTACACTATCATCTGTTGAGCCATCATCGACTACGATAATTTCAGCTGCGGGATGCTTTTGCGCCATAACACTTGTTAACGCACGCTCAATACAGCCGCTTTTATTGTATAGGGGAATAATGACGGAGAATTGTATTTTGCTCATGGCTCTCGCTCCAATTAGAAATTGATAAAGAAATTGCTTGGTGTAGAGGAAACTTCGGTTGTATGAAGCCATATCTCAACCCGTGGGTAATTCGATTGTGTATTTCAGCAACACTAAACTCATTGGCATCAAAACGATTGTCAGTACTCGTTGCTGTTTGCATACACCACTGTGCACATTTATTGTGATATTCAAGGCTAAGATAAGGTGTTTGCATCATGTAAGCATAAACCAGCGCATGTAAGCGCATCCCTATCAGGGCTTTGAACATAGAGATACATTTAAGTGTCGCTAATGGGTTGGCAACATAACTTATGCGCTGGACTTCCACCCAACTGGGCAGCGCAGCTATAATTTTGTCGTGAACTAACCTATCGCTTATCAGCGGCTGGTCATTCAGCTCAATCAAATAGATTTTCTCTCGTGTGGCTTCCCAAGTTGCCGTGATCAGCTTGGCAGCTTTGTTGATACGGTTGGCTTCTGCTTGCTCATTAACATCACCAAATGGTGTGATCACTTTTGGACAAAAATTAAAAGCGATGCCTTGGCGCTCAACCGGGTTTAGCCTATCAGCGAAGTAATGTAGTAAAGACGGAGCTAGGTCAAATGTATGCCTAATATTGGCATGTGGCGCTAGTAAAGTCGCAATCTCATAGCTTTGCTTGTCTCTGACAGTGACAAGTCCACACTCATTCAAAAACTTCTTACACTGTCTCTCAGCATTGATATCACTAAAACCTTCAATCCCTACACCTAACGCCATTGAATTTTTAGCGCCGGCAAGTGCTATCATATGACGCTTCTGCGCGATATCGCGACAGCTGTGTAGCACCGACCCGCCACCAAATATCACCGCTTTTGAGTGTAGCGATCTGTGATAATGTTTAAGCCGTTGATGACCACGAAATACTACGTCAGTTTGGCCTATACATCCTGACTCTCGTACTATGGGATTATTGATTGGGGCATTCACCGCAATCGAAGCGCTGCCAAGAAATGTCTTAGCACCTAGCATTGTTGCTTGCATGAGGGCATCGTCACCGCTGTTTCTCATGCCGTAGTACCCGACTAGATACGCGTCCAAATTTTTCATCATGCTAATTCCACCGATTCAAGAAGATAACTTGATACTGCAGTTAGCATGCCAAAATTTAAGGTGTTGATTTTAAAGATTTATATTGCATTTCACTTGGCGTTATTCGCAGATTGCATTGCATATTATTAAAATGAAAACAGGGCCACCGAGATAACCGGTCGCCCTGTTTAGGTGATGTTTTATTTGACGAGCAGTATGTAGTCTAAGCTGAGGCAGATGAAACGCTTTACTGTCGGCTCGAATACTGCTGCTGTGATACACAGACTACCAGTGTCAATAGTCTCAGTTACGCACTAGTATGCACCGCGAGCTCCTAATACACATGGAACTGTTTTGCATATAATTTTAATATCCTGAACCATACTCTGGTTATCTATATACTGCTTATCCAACATAACTTGCTGCTCGAAAGTAGTGTCAGCGCGCCCAGTTACCTGCCAGAGACCTGTAAGCCCTTGTTCACAGTTTAAACGCGTAAGCTCTCTCACTTGATAAGCACTCACTTCTTTTTCTAGCGCCGGTCGTGGACCTATTAGCAGCATGTCCCCACATACAACATTGAATAACTGTGGTAATTCATCAATCGAGTACTTACGAATAAAACGCCCTACTCGCGTGATCCTAGGATCATTATGAAATTTTGCACATACGCCATCACGGTTACTTTGGCTTGGATCTGGCGCTTTGAATTTTGGGTCATCTGCCATATACATAGAACGGAACTTATACATAGTGAAGCGACGACCGAGTTTGCCCACTCTCACCTGCTTGTACACACATGGCCCTTGGCTTTCTAGTTTAATCAGCAACATCACGAGTAAAAGTAATGGTGAGATAAATAGCATACCGAGTCCAGCTATTGCTCTTTGTAGCATGACAGGGATACCGTGGTGACGACCGTCGCGCACAGAGGTTGAGTCGGGCGCGGTTGCAGTTTGAGTAAATGCCATATTGGTTGATAATTTTTTGATAGTAGTCATGATTAAAGCCCTCTCAATGCCTGATTCAGAATATAAACACGGAATAAAAATATCGGATTTCCAATAACGTAGCGGTGAAACTTAGCTTTAGGCTGTTGTATTAATCGCCAAACCCACTCAAGTCCTAGCTCACGCAGCCAAAGTGGTGCTCTTGGAACATCACCGGAAAAGAAGTCAAATAATCCACCAACCGCTAGCGCACAGCTGGCTTCAAGCTTATGTTTATTGCTATCTACCCATATCTCTTGACGAGGTGAGCCTAATGCCACCAGCACGATATCTGCTTTACTTTGATTGATTTGCGCAATCACAGCTTCATCATCGTCAAAATAGCCATGGTGTGACCCTGCGATCCGCAAATTTGGATATGTTTGACGTAGGGACTGCGCCGCCTTTTCAGCAACACCGGGTTTTGCACCAAGTAAAAATACTGATTTTCCAGACACTTCCATACGTTCGCAAAGTTGCGGGAGCATATCTGTACCATTGCAATTATCAGCTAGTTGCACTCCAACTTTTCTTACAGCTAAGCGCATACCCGAGCCGTCGATAAAGTTACAGTTGCTGCTTTTTAACGCTGAGCGTAACGCAGAGTTTTCAGCCGCAAGGTTGATAGAATTCGCATTGATAAAAAACGCGGTACGACAAGTTTGCGATGCCGTGCTGTCAAGTACCCAAGAAACCGCCTCGTCCATCTGACAATTACTGAATGGCAGACCAAAAACGGGACGCGACGTGTGGTCAAGTGTCTTGCCTGAAAAAAGCAGTCGGCAGATGAGAATCTTAAACACCATGACAAGGTCGGCCAAGGCGCTCTGTTGTACCTGCTTATTAAGCAGTGCCTGTGGGTCTTCGGCCTTTAATCCGGTAAGGCTATGAAGCTGTAGATAATCAAATAATCCTGATTTGCTACACGGCGAGCGGAAGTTATCTACTTTTGGGATAGAAACATTGTCTCTCACCAGCGGGTTTCCCACGAACTCAATGTCTCCTTTGATGACATTAAATAATGCAGCGCTATCAACAAATATGCCTTTACTCCACTGATACAACTCTACCCTACATCCGCTTATGTCCATCCAAGATCTTTTCTTTATCGGTGTACAAAAGCATAAAACCGCTATGACCACATTAACGGCATATAGAGGCATAAGGAGTACCAGTAGCAAAGAAGCTATCATCACCGCGAATATGCGTGTGCTTTTCGAACTAGAGACTTGAGTTTCAAAATCTAAGACTTTCATAATCCACCTCAGTGTGGTTTGCTTTGTCTTAGTTTTGCGATTACCGTGCCAAACCTATAACTCATTGTTTATAAATAAAAAAATATAAATATCAGAGTAAATTTGTTGCAAAATGCAAAAGTAATTCCGAATTAAAAAATGAAATTAAAAAACAAATACCAGATAAAAAAAGAGGCCTATAGGGCCTCAAGAAAAGTGTTTGTACTCGGAAATGACACGATGGAATAATATAGGAATGCGTTCTTTTACCGTTTTTAATTTAAGCGGCATTTCTGACTTATTATTTAAATTGCAGTGGAGCAATAGCTTTGAAAGCTTAAATATTAATTTGTGAAATAATCGGTCGACTACTGAATTTTTCATCGGTCCGTAATTATAATGTCTAATATAGTCTGAACACTGTGGGCTTTTAGTGTTATTCCATTTTTCGTTTAATAGCTCAAGTCCATCACAATTTTTAGCAAAGTGAATGACATGACCATTTTCTCCCCACCCTACTGACTCGATATCGACAACAGGCTCAGTGATAGCGTTGATAATACTATCGAGCCACAACAACGCTTCGGGGCAGGCCTTCATTAACATCACCCCTGAGTTTAGCCTGCCGCTGTAACCATTTGCCATAAACAAAAACTTATCAGGCTTAATAACACTCGATAGATTGGGACAAGAGTCTTGAATGTAAGCGTCGGCATCGACAAACAACACATAGTCATAGCCAGCCGCCAGCGCTGAGCGTAATAGATACAGCTTTAACCAGCAGCACTCCGCACCAAGATTTGTCACCCAAGGCTTTGTGATCACAGTGTAGTCGTACCCCATGCGCTCAGCGTAACGCCGCTGGCTTGCAAGATGGCGGCGGTATCGAATTTGATAACCATTCAAGGCTATGCTGAATATGAGTATGTTGTCGTTTGTCATAGATCACCTCCGAGGTGATATAAAGGTATGCAAATACCACTCCAGCTGCCAATAACAAACCTTTCGAACAAAACAAAACGCAGTAACAAACTGATTTAAAATACTTTTATTATTTCTGACTTCAAACAAACTCGATAACTAGAGCCGCAATATAGAAAGCTAACTGATGCGCTTTATGACTTTCTAATCTTTTTCACCATTGTGCAAACCACACTGCACTGCAAAATGCGAAAAATTCAAATCACAAGCACACCAAAACACGTAACACATTAATAATTAAAAACTTTTCATTTTGGCATGATAACTGCGTTGTGAGCTGTATCTCCATCTCTGCCCACGGAGGCAATTATGAAAAACAGGTCTTTATTATCGCAGTCGTTGTTTGTAGCAAGTACACTATGCTTGAGTACAGCGTCTTTTGCTGTAGAGAAACAAGGTGGTAACTATTTATGGCAGTTCAACTCTGGCCAACCTTGGCCACTAGGCTATAACCAAAATACCGGAAAGCCTGATCAACTTACCTACAATCGTGGGGAATACACACCAGAGTTTTTTCAGCGGATCGCCAATGCACTCCCTGAAAGGCGTATAAACGAAGCTTTCATCACCGGCGACCAAGGTTCAACAATTCATTTATCCGAAGACGCTGAAGTATTTATCACATTTATTCATGAGGGCGCTGGCTATAAAAACTCTTTTGGGTACTTCACATTTGACCCAGAAAATCCACCACAGTCACCTGAAGAAGTGCAAGAGACCATCGTGTTTCCCAATCTTAGCTACCCACATTTAACCAATGGGCACCGGGTAAGTATTGGTGAGTTTCCCGCTGGTACTAGCATTGGTTTCTTTATCGCGGCAAATGGCTTTTGGTATTACACTGGGGTTAAACCATTCAAAGTTCCTTACTACTATTCCTTATCCAATTTAAATCCAGAAGCTGATGAGTCACTCAAGCAACACTGTGTCTTACTCTATGATGAGGAGCAAGACGAAGTCGTAATAGGCTTTGAAGACTTACCAAGAACATGGGGTGACAATGACTTTAACGACGCTCTGTTCAGTGTGAAAAGCTCACCTGCTAGCGCCATTACTGCTACAAATCTAAACCCCATGCCAGAGACGAACGACAGTGATGCTGATGGTGTGCCTGATGACCAAGATGAGTTTCCAAATGATCATGACCGTGTATCCAGCCAGTACTTCCCATCAGAAACGGGGATAGCCACCTTCGCTTTTGAAGATAATTGGCCGAATCGTGGCGACCATGACCTCAATGATTTGGTGGTCAAACAGCAAATTCGGATCACCTATGACGCAGATAACCAAGTAAGTGGCTTTATTTTAAATGGTTTTATAACAGCCAGAGGTGCGGCTAACAATAACGGGTTCGGGTTGAGGTTGATGGACTCTGAACCAAGTTTAATTGGAGAAGCAAGTATCCAAATAGATGGGCAAACTTATGAAAAACGCGCAGAAGAATATCAATCAAATGCAGTTATTACACTTTGGCGCAATACTCATGTGTTTACGACAACTGGACAATCAGGCAGCTGCTCCCACTTTAACACGGTCATGAGTTGCGACAACTTCAGCCCAGTACCATTTACACTCGATGTAAAGTTCGACTACAGCATTTCCGCTTTGGCTTTGGCAGACTTCGACTTTTTCTTATATCGCAGTTGGGATCGCTCGTGGGAAGTACATATGGCTGATTATCCACCAACTGACTTATTTGACGATAGTCGACTTGGTAGAAAAGATGATACCTCAGATGCAGCCAGTGGTCGCTACTTCAGAACAGCAGAAAACCTATCTTGGGCATTAATGATCAGTGAAGACTGGAATTACCCAAGAGAATATATTGATGTTGTTTGGGCTTATCCAGACTATGAGCAGTGGGTCGAGAGCAACGGTGAACAGGCACAAGATTGGTATCTCACCAACGAAAGAACAACACATACGTATAGTGAACAGTAATCGGAGGCTGTGATGAAAATACATAACCAACAGACAAAATTATTTATGCTCGTAAGCTTGGCTTTACTCGGATGCAGTGACGGCGATACAAACAACGAAACTGAGATAAAAACAGCATCTCAACCTGTTTCTCAAATTAAAACCAACCAGTATGAGCCGGATCCCATGCTGCTAAGCTCGACCGCAGCAACATCCAAGCAGCTTCATGTCAAACCTAAGTTTGCTTTTAAAACCAGTAGTGCCGTTACGTTAGATTTAAGTGGCAATGACGTTTTTGGTGCCTCTTTGGCAACTAAAACAGTAAAAGTCTATGCGTTAAAGAGTCGCGTAATCCAGTACGATGAGCAAGCAATGGTGGAAAAGTCATTGTTAGCGACTACTCGATTTAACTCAGCGGGACAACTTGGCCTTAACCTCGATGTTCCTGCTCACTATAAGACCCTGTTGATCAGTGTTGATGGCATGTTGGAGAACAATCACCTACTAGTACCGGTAGAAAAGCAATCGACGATTAGCCATCAGTTTTACTGATAAACGAGGGAGGTTAAGAATGAGGTAACGCATTGTAATAAAGCTCTCATCAACTTATTGCTCTGTAGGGGCGCTTTGGGGATAACTTGATGAAGTTATACATCATTAGTTGACCGAAGAGCATAGTGTTAACGTGATTTGGCACAAAAGACGGTAACCAGAACCGCGTTAATTCTGCAAAACTCTGGCCAATAAGCCCTCGCCCCGATGACAGCTGCGCTTCTGGATTAGAAGTGCAGCTTTTTCGGTTTAGATAGACCATAATTAAATATGTGTAATTAAACAGCACTTCTTTTTGATTAGATAGCCGTTGAGCTGCTATAAATAAGTTACAGGAAAGCCAAAGTAGTGAGAGATTAATGGAGCCAATACACAATATTACGCTACTATTTGTAGATGATGAGCCGCTTATACTTCGCTCCCTAATCAGGGCGTTAAGAGACGAGCCATACGAAGTTCTTACTGCAAACAGTGGTGAGGAAGGGCTTGCACTACTTGAGGAGCGCCCAATTGATGTGGTCATTTCAGATAAAATGATGCCCAATATGTCAGGGATAGAGTTCCTGGGTGAAGTAGCAGAGCGATACCCTGATACTTTACGTATTATGCTTACTGCATTTACAGATTTGGATGGGTTGATCCATGCCATTAACCAAGGAAAAGTCTGGGGCTACCTACAAAAGCCATTCGAAATTGATAGCATTAAATTAACGATAGAACAGGCGTTACAGACAAAGATGCTGATTGCCGAGCGCAATATGCTACGCTCTAGCCTTGCACGCTACAAAAGCGAATACCGCACAGGGTTTCATCGCTTTGTTGGTGATTCTATTGCCATGCAAACCGTGTATAGAGCAATAGAAAAAGCAGGACCAAGTAGAGCAAATGTATTCATCACGGGACCAAGCGGTACGGGTAAAGAACTTGCAGCAGAGGCCATTCACCACTCAAGTGAACGCAGTAATAAACCTTTTATATGCTTGAACTGCGCCGCGATCCCTAAAGACCTTATGGAGTCTGAAATATTTGGTCATATCAAAGGTGCCTTCTCTGGTGCAATTGCCAATCGTGATGGCGCAGCTTCTGAGGCCGATGGTGGTACTTTGTTTCTTGATGAATTAGGAGAAATGGATATAGCTTTACAGGCTAAAATTTTACGTTTTGTGCAAACTGGTACGTTTCAAAAGGTAGGCAGTGCTAAAACTGAAAAAGTCGATGTCCGCTTTGTTTGCGCTACCAATAGGGATCCTTATCAAGCCATTGCAGAGAATCATCTTCGGGAAGATTTGTATTACCGGCTCAATGTTATTTCTATAGATTTACCGCCACTGCATGATAGGGGGCGGGATGTCTTACTACTGGCACAACACTTTTTACAACGATTTAGCGAATTAGAAAATAAAATTTTTGTCGGGTTCTCTGACCGTGCAGAGCAACTCATATTACAGTTTGACTGGCCAGGAAACGTGCGCCAACTAGAAAACTTTGTGCATAGCATTGTTGTGATGTCAGACGGGCCATTAATAGATTATGATGTTGTTCAAGCGCACCTTCCTGGTGATACCCCAGCCCCCTTGGTTACTAAAACCGAACTGAACCCAAAGGCTGCTGACATTCCACCGATAGGACAAGATTCCACTAGCATTCAAAAAGAGAGTAAAAACGTAGCGCCCTTAGCGGAAGTTGAACGTGTTGCCATTGAACAAGCATTGCTTTTATGTGATGACAATGTCGTAAAAGCAGCGAGCTTATTAGAAGTTAGCCCCTCTACCTTATATAGAAAGATACAGCAATGGTCAGAGGCGACTTCATAGCATTAATTTAGTACACGTAAAATGAATTGCACTTTGCAAAAGATAAAATTCGCAAAGTGCGATTTTCCTATCCAAATTTTCTTCACCGTCCTGAAAAAAAAATAAAAAATCAATAAGAATCAAGAAGATAAACAAAATTACTATCTAACCTCTATTTGGCATGCTTCTTGGAACTGTATACCCATAGTTTCTAGAGGCCGCCTGCTATGAGTAATCCAAAAAGCACATCAAGTATTCTTGTATCCAACACCTCATATTTGGTTGGTGCTGAAGTCGTTGCAAAAGGTTCTCGACTTTTTAGCATCATGGCCATGGCGGTGTATTTCACCCCCACAGAGTATGGTGCAGTGATGCTTGCTCTCACCATCCATGAAGTACTTAGATTGCTTCTTCGCTCTGGCGCTGGCGTGCAAATAATTCGCGCCTCGGATGAATCGCTCCCATTATTTTTAGGAAATGGTTTGTTGATACAATGGCTGCTTTGTACGTCGCTATGTCTCATTCAAATTGCCATAGGATGGAGTGCACAATGGGCTTTTCCAGAGCATGATATATTCGCTTTAGTTGCTTTAATGGCACTCACATATCTTGCCTTTCCCGCAGTAAGTACCCGCGTTTTTCTTCTTCAACGTAGTAACAGAATGGGCTTATTCAGCCTAATAAGTAGCGCGTGCATTATTGTTGAAAATGTCACTATTGCTGTTGCTCTCTATTTTGACGCGCACATGATGGCTGTAGTCATAGCCAAGTGGTGTTTCGCCCTTCTGTGGCTCGCGTGTTTTTCGTTCGTACCTTGCCTTTCACACAAACTGAGTTATCACAAAGACACCTTTCGTTTATTACTTAAGTCCTCATCGCAACTCGCCATCAGCGAAATCTTGCGGTCTTTAAGAATAAACATGGATACCTTTATCGCTGCACGGTTATTAACGCCGGAGTTATTTGGGATCTACAGTTTTGCAAAAAGCGCAGGAATTGGGCTGGCGATGTCGATAAGTCAAGCCTACACCAGCGCGCTATATCCGTTTATATGCCGCCGTGCACTCCAAAACAACAGCGACCACAATAGTCAAAAGCTTATTTTTATAACAACGTTTGCAGTATCAAGCATATTTATGATTCAAGCCCTAGCAGTGCCAGTATACGTGCCAATTTTATTTTCGTCACAATGGCAAAGCAGTTTTGATACCACATCGTTACTGTGTCTTGTGGCGGTAAGCTCAGTATGGGTCGACACCTACACCACAGTGCTTAGAAGCGAAGCACAGTACAAGCGAGATTGCCACTTTTGCGTGTTTGCATTAGTCGTATCGCTACTTAGCGTCGCAATTGTTATGCCCAGTTCACCCGTTCAACTTGCTGTTACCTTATTAGGCGGCAGCATAGTTTGGCTTCTATTTCCTTTAGCTGATATCACATCAAGATATCTACAGCCTGATCCAGCTTAAAATCTTATCGGAGAGTACTATGAAAAGTTCAAAAAATAAGGTGTATCCAAAAGTAAGTGTCATTATCCCGATGTTCAATGTCGAAAAGTATATTGATGAGTGTATCTGCTCGGTGTTGAATCAAACCTTTAAGAATTTTGAAGTTATTTGTGTCGATGATGGCTGTACAGACAACACATTGAACTATTTGACTGACTATAAAGACGCACGGATCAAAATTGTTCGCCAACCAAATAGAGGACTTTCCGGGGCTAGAAATACTGGGATCCGTGTTGCACGTGGTAAATATATTGCGTTTCTTGATGCTGATGACTTTTGGGATCCTAGAAAGCTTGAAAAGCATGTATATCACTTAGATCGTGATTATGAGTTAGGGGTTAGCTACTGCCCTTCTTTATTTGTCGATGAGCAGAGCAAACCATTAGGTATTGGACAATTTCCATCACTTAAGCACATCAATGCTAAAACCATACTATGTAGAAATCCTATCGGCAATGGTTCTGCGCCTGTCATTAGAAAAGATGTACTTAGCCAGATCGCATTTAATGACGGAAAACGAAGCTGGCGCCAGTATTTCGATGAAAATTTAAAACAGTCAGAAGATATCGAGACATGGCTGCGCATAGCACTAAACACTCAATGGAAATTTGAAGGTATTGAAGAACCACTGACTTTTTATCGTGTAAACGCATCTGGTTTGTCTGCTAATTTAACAAATCAATTCAAAAGCTGGCAGTACGCTATAAATAAAAATAGTAAAAAACATGCTTGGTTTTTTGAGCAGTTTGGTTCTTTGGCTCAGGCCTATCAACTCAGATATCTCAGCCGCCGAGCATTGCAGTCACGGAATAAATTCCAAGCATTAAAACTGATTCATCAAGCGATTTGGACTAACTGGAGAATACTCACAGAAGAACCAACCAGAACTACAGTAACCTGGTGTTGCTCACTGCTGTGCATTTTGCCCAATAAAGTCTATTCCACCATTGAGCGACTAACGATGCGCACCATCGGACTATTACAAAAACGCACCACCGCATAAGCCCTCGACCTTATGGCCAGCTCAGCTGGCCTTTTTCATTTTGCAATGCAAATCTCAAAATGCCGCATATAGTTACTAATATAGAAGAAAAAGTGGGCTTCTCAGTGCAGCAGCTTAGTTGCAACTCGTAAAGGCACACTACATATAACCTTTAGCAGCAAACTACTAATAAGCTATTGTTTTTATTTAATATAAAATGGTGAAGTAACAACATGATGGTAATACAACTGGGTTTTGATTGTATTAAACCATTAACTTGGTCTAATTAATGCAACAACCAAAGTGAACGCATCCACAAGGAGCCCACTATGAAACATGTACATAAAGCCACATGGATAAAGACACTTACAGTTACCCTTGTGAGTGGGATATTACTGGGATGCGCTAACAACGCTGCATTAGTGGAGCTTGAAGATGACGATATGCAGTTTTATGGCTATCCAAACGCTACCGGTAAAGCAATCAAACACCAAGCCGTAAGTTCCGTGTTTGCCACCAATATTGATTGTATTGATGCACAACAATTCGCTGCCCCCACTAATTTTCGTGTCGACAAACCATTACTCTTACCTGACTCAAAACAAATGCTACATGCCGTCACCACTTCACTTTCATCAGAGTCCCTACCCTTAAGCCCTGGAGACTTGATAGAACTGAGCATGGAGTATGGTGAGGGCTTTAACGGCCGTTATATTCTCGATACTACGGGTTCCATTTTCTTGCCGGTCGCAGGCGCAGTAAAAGCGTCGGGCTTAACTAGTCACCAGTTAGCACAAAAATTAGAGTTGACCCTAACGAAAGCAAAAATATTCAAAGCTTATACCATTGATGTCAGCGTTAAAGTGTTAAATTGGGCAGCGATAGAAGTTCCTGTGTCCGGTGCTGTTTTTCAACCCGGACGAGTGACTATTAACTCTGCTTTACCAGAGCAAGTAATGGAAGAGCGCATTGGTGCCTCTGGTGATTATTCTAACCAACGCTTGCTGTCTGAAGCTATCCGAGCTGCGGCTGGGATCCGTCCTGACGCAAAGCTTGATCAAGTGATACTAATCAGACAAGGCTGGCAGATTGAAGCTGACCTCAGCGGCATACTAACCGGTCAACCTGTTAAAGATTATGCGTTGATTGCTGGCGATCAAGTGATAGTGCCGAGTACTGGTTGCTTTCAACCGCACTTAGTTAGACCGTCACAAATAACACCAAAAGGATTCAGGGTGTTTATGTCAAATTTAATTGACTCAGCAATGAGCAACTCCAATGCAGCTATTGGACGTTTTTCTAGCAACCTACCCTATGGAACGCGTTTACTTCAAGCTGCTATCTCTGCAAACTGTGTTGGTGGCAAAGCCTACACTAATGCCCCTCGACGTGTGGCGTTGGTGAGCAATAACCCAATTACAGGTCAAACTCAAGTAATAGAGCGCTCTGTTGAACAGTTAATGAGAATGCCATATCGGGATTTAATTAACCCCTATGTCATGCCAAATGATGCCATTGCTTGCTACGACTCTGATGTTACTAACCTTAGAGACATCGCGGGTACACTACTTGACTTAATCGCGCCGTTTTCGGCTCTAAATTAAGGGGGCTTGTGATGAGTAACCACTTACAAACTACGACTCCATATAGTCGCTTTAGAGCATCAATCTATCGCACATTACGAAGACCATATCTGGTGACTTGTCTGATCAGCTATTGCGTGATCACTCTGCTGGTTTTGTTCTATTTACAACAGCCCCCAAAATACAGCAGTGATTTAGATATGGTTTTACCCGGTACAGGTGCAAATAGTAATGTGTCACTGGATGAAGTGGGTCAAGTCGTTTCATCCACCAGCGCTCCTTTTGGAAAAGGTTACAACCCTAGAGTCAATTACAAAGAAATGTTGATGAGCAGAAATTTACTTGAAAGTGCAGCAACATCACTCAGCATGGACGTAAAAAGTTTTGGTCGACCAAAAGTGAGACTTACTGAGCAAACATCAATTCTAAATGTCGAGATAAGCGCCTCGTCAGCCAAGCTTGCTGAGCAAAAGGCATGGGCGTTATTCAACGCACTGCAGGAGCAACTTAAGTTTTTAAGAGCCGATGAAGTATCACGCAGAGATGACAGTATTAAAGCAGTATTAGATCAATACCGAGAGCGCCTTAACATTGCCAGAAATAATATTACCGATTTCCAGCAACGATCGTTACTCGTATCTACAGACCAGCTAACACAGCATATTGCAACCCTTGCTAACCTCAAAGAACAAATTGTAATTACAAAGGCAGAGATCGGCCGCTCTGAATATTATGTCACGCAATTAAGCGTTGACCTTGGTGTCTCACCGTCTATGGCAGGACAGGCCTTCGCTTTACAATCCGATGGTGAGTTTAGAGCCTACCTATCTGAACTTACAGAGTCCTCATCACAATTAAGTGAATACCGCTCTCGCTGGGATGAAGGACACCCAAAAGTAAAAGCAGAACTTGCTAGGTTTGAGCAGTCAAAACAAGCCCTTCGCACACGTTCAGAGGGTTTGGTAGGCCCACATGCGGCACATGCTTTCCAAACAATGGATCTTGAGAGCAATCCAAATAGAGCACAACTGTTTGCTGATCTTATAAGCGCCTTTGCTGCCAAAAAAGGCATAGAAGCCAAGCAGGCTGAGCTCGAAAACTCAGCACAGTTATTGAGTGAAAAAATAAAAATATACGCACGAGAGGCCGCTGAGTTAGACCGACTTGAAAGAGAATTTGACTTAGCCGAAGCCGTATTTACTTCAGCCGCTGCTCGCCTAGAAGCAAGCAAAGCAGACGTATTTGCATCATACCCTGTGATCCAATTGATGACACCGCCTTCACTTGCAATCAATGCCTCAAGCCCGAAAAAAAGTATTGCGATAGCGGCAGCATTAGCTGCAATGATATTCCTGACAATGGGCATGCTCATGGTGAACAAGCGCAGAGAGATAGTGTCAGCTATTTTGCAAAAGCCAGACTAGACGCAGCTAATCAGGACAACCAAACAAGGAGCTAATGATGTTAATGAAAGCCGCCTTGCCAGGGCAGGACAAGCGCTTCATCAGTACCGAAGAGATGCTGGTGTGGGCTGGGCTTGTTCTTACCTACCCGATGTTTTTATTGGGTATGCTATACGTGATGGGTTCAGTAATCGGGTGGATAATCGCATTTGTTATAATGCTGCGTATGTATGTCCAGACACATCGCAAATATACTCCTATTTCGTTCATGGTTTGGCTCTGGCTCATCGCTATGCTAGTCATGCTTGTAGCCTTACTAATGGCACATAGTGAGTGGTCTCTCGGGCTGCCACAAACAATAAAATCGTCAATAGGGTGGATGAAAGGCTGGGCACTACTGGCAATTTTCCCATTGATTGCAAATCTTGCACAGATCCGTAAAGAAGTTGTTGTCCGTGGTGTTTGTATTATTGCGATTCATACTTTTATCTTTGCGCTAGTTTCTCTTGCTTTTTACATTGTCAGATTACCCGGAGATATATTTTTATCTCCGTTAAAAGTGATAGGAGGCCCAGGCGAAAGTTTCTTTATGGTGAGTTTTTATGGTATCAACCCAGAAACAGGGGCTGGACGTTGGCGCTTTTTCACCCCTTGGGCACCTGCTGCTGGCTTTATGGCATGTACGTATTTAGTATTCTGTTTACAAGAAAAAAACACACGAATACGCCGCTGGGCAATTGCAGGGTGCTGGGCCATGTTACTGCTGTCTCAATCAAGAGCCGGCATAGCTATTTTTATTATGCTTTTTCCACTTGTGATTTTTAGTGACAAACTAAAAGAGCCATGGCTCCTTATCTGCCTTGGAGTTATTGTACCGACCATCTTACTCTTGGGAGAACCTATTTATAACGCCATCATGGACTCTTATGAAGCCATAAAGCAACAAAGACCAGGCTCTACTCGAGTCAGACAGGCGCTTGCCAATATTGCTATCCAACGCTGGCAGGCCGAAGCACCGATTTGGGGGCATGGCATTGTTGAAAGAGGGCCTAAGATGGTTGAGTTTATGCCGATAGGGTCGCATCATAGTTGGTACGGACTGCTATTTGTTAAGGGGTTAGTCGGTGCATTCGCACTGGCTATTCCGATGATTATATCAGCGCTTTATTTTTTATGGCACGCACAAACCTCAAAAACCTCGCAAATTGCGTTTTGCTTGCTCACTGTACTTATCTGCTACAGCTTTTTCGAAAATTTAGAGATTTTATCTTATCTATTCTGGCCTGCGTTATTATGGTTTGGCTTCGCATTTTCAGAACGCGATACGGGCTAACACTTAGCCACACAGTCAACGCTAAACTCATATTTGCGCAACCTGCGTGGCGCTGTCCACTTGCTGTGAGTCCGACACCACTATTTTCAATACACAAATTCAAGACATAAAAAAACCCCAACCAATCGGTTAGGGTTATAAAAAGTGGTACCAGTGGGCGGACTTGAACCGCCACGCCCGAAGGCAACGGATTTTGAATCCGTCATGTCTACCAATTCCATCACACTGGCATAATTTTTCTTTCATCTTCTAAAACAAGAGAAAATAAAGAAAAACCACTTTGAGCTTGGGCTTTTTTTATTTGCCTTCGTCTCTATGCTTTGCATTATACAAAGGCGATGCAGAACGGCAAGTAATTTTTTTGCAATATCGCGTTAACTGCTTGTTATTTGCACACAAGATGCTAGATTTCAGCCAAACGTCAACTTTATTGCTGTAAAAATGATAAAGGTAACGTATTGCTAGGCCATTAGTTAATGTRATTGAGTAAACGTTTTACACGTTTATGTGTAGAATACGCGTCAACCTTGTAATGATGAGAGTTGTTATGTCCAACATCGTTCCTGCGAACTTTGCACGCCGTTTGGCTTCACTTATATACGACAGCTTAGTTGTAATTGCATTTGCCATGCTTACGACTATTGTATTTCTGCTTATTGTTAATGGATTTATTTCATTTGGGCTCTTGTCACTAGGTAGCCATGAAGATGTGTCTGCTTTGATCCAAGCAACCCCAATTTTATATACGGCAAGAACAGTCTTACTAGTGGCTGTATCTGTACTATTTTTCGCTTATTTCTGGACAAAGAGCGGCCAGACTATCGGTATGCGAGCTTGGCGCTTAAAAGTACAAACACATAATGGTGAGTTATTAACTTGGCCAACCGCAATTGCGAGAAGCTTATGTGCTCTACTTGGACTTGGCAATTTATTAGTGCTAATCGACTTTAAGAAGAAAAGATCGCTGCAAGATTTACTCTGTGGAACGCAAGTTATCGTACTAAGTAAAGAAGAAAATAAAAAGGTATACAACAGCTTGGACTGAATTTTCGCTCAGCAACAACCGTTATTCTGCGTGCAAAAATATAGGCCTCACTTGAAGGCCTATATTTTTTAGCTGAAAAGGTAATACCAATCAGCATGAATACCAACTAAATTTGAGGGAGTAAAGTTAGCGAATTGGTATTAATTTTGTCTTTTTAGTAGATGTATTGCCAATCCAATGAATAATAAACTTGGCATCAGCGCCCCAACAACGGGAGGCACTTGATACACCATCACGATGGGGCCAAAAATTTCATTACTCAAATGAAATGCTAAACCAGTGATCACCCCCATGATAATTCTGGCTCCCATGCTTACTGTTCTAAGAGGCCCAAAAATAAAAGAAAGTGCGACCAACAGCATCACCCCTATCGTCAGCGGCTGCATCACCTTACGCCATAGCGCCAGCTCGTAACTACTTGCGTCTTGCTCATTTTGTTTCAAATACGCTAAAAACGACCATAACCCCGTAAAAGATAGCGCGTCTGGTTCTACTGAGACTACGCCAAGCCTGTCTTCACTTAACTCAGATTCATACAACATGGATTTGGAATAGTGAGTAGTGATTTGCTGCTGACTCAAAAGCACTTCTTCAACATCCTGCAATTGCCAGCCACTCGGGGTGCTTTGTGCCGATTGCGCACGCACAATTTTTGCAAGAGTCAGCGAATCGTCGAAGTAGTAGATGGCAATGTCTTTTAATTGCCCACTTTTTTCAACATTACTGATGTTGATGAAATTGCTCCCGTCTTTAGCCCAAACACCACGCTGAGCACTGTAAACTTCACCACCATAGATAGCTTCATTTTTAAGCTTTTTTGCAGTTTGCTCTGCCTTAGGAGCGCCCCACTCTCCCAAAGCCATCATAAATAACGCCAGTACCACCGCGGTCTTCATTACTGACATTATAATTTGCAGGCGTGACCAACCTGCGGCCTGCATCACAATAAGTTCGCTGCTAGATGCCAACGCGCCAAGCCCAATTAAGCCACCTATTAATGCGGCCATAGGAAAAAACACCACGACATCACTGGGCATGCTATAAAGGGTATATAACATCGCACCAAGCAGGTCATAGCTTCCACGACCCACAGAGCGCAACTGTTCAATAAACTTGATTAAGGTATTAATACCCACAAATACCAGCAGTGCAAACCCAGTAGTTTGCAGGATACTTCGGCCTAGATACCAATCTAGTGTCTTCATCATGCCGTTGTCTCCCGCTTCATAAATACCGATCGCACCCAAACACCAAACGGCCGTCCCTTAGCGATTAAATAAACACCAATAAATAGTACACATAAGTGGATCCACCATAAACCAACAGATGCAGGAACTTTTTCTTCCGCTAGTAAAAATTTACCGGCATTGAGGAGGATAAAATAGCCCAAATATAATGCGATAGCAGGAACCAATTTCGCAAATTTGCCTTGCCTTGGGTTAACCACACTCAGTGGGACTGCGAGCAGGGTTAGCAACAAAATAGAAATAGGTACTGACAGTCTCAACTGAAATTGTGCTTTGGCTTCAGGCGTATCCATTTCTAGTAACTGTAGACTAGGAATAGCCTCTAGTTTTCGACGCTGATGCTCTATTTCTTGTTCTTTAATTTGCACTTGATAGCTACCAAATTCAGTTCTATTTAGCGCCTGACTGAAACCATCGGTTTCGTAGCGTTTACCGTCATGGAGCAACAGCTGCTGCTCACCGGTCTCTAACTCTATGACTTCGCCTTTTTGGGCATACACTAAGCGTGCAGCCTGATTGGAATCTTTTTCAGGGAGTTGTGCTACAAATACTTTGTTTAGTTCACGTCCCTGGTCACTGATCCCATGGACAAATACCACCGCTTTTTCATTTCCGGTTTGTTGAAACCTACCTGCACGAAGAGCAGATAAACCTGACTCGGCATCAGCCTGCTCTCTTAGCTGATACTCTTTTTCACTGGCCCATGGCGCTATATACATGCTCACGCAAGCCGCAAGTAACGCAAAGAAGGCGCTAGACACCAACGTCACTCGCACAACATACCATTCGCTTACCCCGCAGGCTTTTAATACTGTCATTTCACTGTCAGCATAGATGCGACTGTACGCAAGAATTATCCCAAGAAAGAGGCTCAGTGGTAAAATGTAGCCAGCCAGTTGCGGCAATTTTAAGGCTAGCATAGCAAGCACTAACTTACCGGGTATACCTCCTTCAGATGCAGAGCTCAGAATGAGTACAAACTTTTGTGACAAAAAAATTGTCATTAGGGTGAGAAAAACCGCAATCTGAGATTTTAGTACCTCACCCGTTAAATAGCGGAAAATAAGCAATGTTCGTCCCTATAAAACGTCTCGTTTCACTGGAATAGTGGGAAAAATTGAGTAAACTGATTATTTTAGTCAGTTTATTATATGTCAATGTAACGCAATATCCTACCTAAGGTTAAAGCATAATCACGACTTTAATGTAGGAAAGTGTGTTGACATCAAAAGTTCAAAAAGACATAACAAAGACTCAGGAGTCGCAATGGAATTCAGCGTTAAAAGTGGTAGTCCAGAGAAACAGCGCAGTGCATGTATTGTTGTAGGTGTATATGAACCACGCCGTCTCTCACCAATTGGTGAACAGCTGGATAAAATAAGCGAAGGCTACATCTCCAACTTACTCAGACGTGGTGATCTTGAAGGCAAACCAGGACAAGTTTTACTGCTGCACCATGTTCCTAACGTGTTAAGTGAACGTGTTTTATTGGTCGGCTGTGGTAAAGAAAGAGAATTAGACGACAAGCAATATAAACAAATCATCTCAAAGACCATCAATACATTGAATGAAACCGGCTCAATGGAAGCGGTATGTTTCTTAACAGAACAACATGTAAAAGGCCGTGACACCTATTGGAAAGTTCGCCAAGCTGTTGAGACCACACAAGACTGTTTATATACCTTTAATCAATTAAAGAGTAAAAAGAGCGAAGCAAGACGCCCACTTCGCAAAATAGTGTTTAACGTACCCACACGCCGTGAACTAACTATTGGTGAAAGCGCGATTGAACATGGCCTAGCGATCGCCGCGGGAAGCAAGCTGTGTAAAGACGTAGCAAATATGCCACCAAATATCTGTAACCCACGCTATTTAGGTGAGCAGGCACAACAATTGGCTGAAGACTTTGATAATGTGACGGTAAACCTTGTTGGCGAACAAGAAATGGAAGAGCTGGGTATGCACTCTTACCTAGCGGTTGGCCGTGGCAGCCATAACGAGTCGGTGATGTCTGTGATCCACTATAATGGTGGTGATGAAGGGCAAGCACCAATCGTATTCGTGGGCAAAGGGCTCACTTTCGACTCCGGTGGTATCTCTATAAAACCAGGAGAAGCCATGGACGAAATGAAATACGACATGGGAGGTGCCGCTGGCGTGCTTGGTTTGATGCGCGCAGTAGTACAAATGCAGCTACCACTTAACGTCATAGGTGTATTAGCAGGCTGTGAAAACATGCCTAGCGGCGATGCTTATCGCCCTGGCGACATTCTAACAACTATGTCTGGCCAGACCGTTGAAGTACTTAACACGGATGCCGAGGGTAGGTTGGTGCTATGTGACGCCTTAACGTATGTTGAAGCCTTCGAGCCAGAGACGGTTGTAGATGTTGCAACACTCACTGGTGCCTGCATTGTCGCACTTGGCAGTCATGCCACAGGTTTGTTATCTAACCACAATCCGCTAGCCCATGATTTACTCAAAGCATCTGAGCAAAGTGGTGACAGAGCATGGCAACTACCACTTTGGGATGATTATCAAGAGCAGTTAGAAAGCCCATTTGCAGACTTTACTAACTTAGGCGGTCGTGCAGCTGGCACAATCACAGCAGCATGCTTCTTATCTAAGTTTACTAAAAAATACAACTGGGCGCATTTAGACATCGCAGGTACCGCATGGCGTAGCGGCAAAAACAAAGGCGCTACGGGCCGTCCTGTGCCTATGCTGATGCAATATTTACTTAACCGCGCCAATATCACGGATGCACAGCAAGACTAACACTTTTGGTCGCGAACTTGTTTAAGCAAGTTCGCGACATCAAATCACGGCCTATCCCCCCATCATAGCCAAAGGCTACAGAGTACTTGAATTTCCCAAGTCGGCGATTCCCACCACTTATTATATTTTATTCTGCTTAGTTTGGTTCTTGATTGATGGTATTGCCTTTATATGGCAGAATACAGCCTTATTTATGTGCATTTATATGGCGCTATATTTAGTTTTAAACTAAGCCGCGCATACTAACTTTATTAGTCTACTCAATCACAGTAAAAACATTACAGATATTGAGCAGCTGTGGAGCCTGTGGCAAACCACAATACTCCTCGCAACTGGTATTATTATCATGACTATCAAAGCGCGCTTTTACGTGTTAAAACAAAACGATGAGCCGGGGGTTAGCGTTCCGGCTCATTTTGATCTGGCAGCACAAACTGCGGCGAGCTTATATCAAGCTGGACACCGTATCTTTGTTAACGTGGATAATACTGACGACGCTCATTTATTCGATGAGCATCTTTGGTGTTTTGACGCAGACAGATTTGTGCCCCACAACTTACAAGGCGAAGGCCCCAAAGGCGGCGCACCAGTGGAAATTGGCACTATGCCTCCTGCTGCTCGTCGCCCCGTGCTCATTAATCTGGCTCGGGTCATCCCTGACTTTATTCGTCGCTTTGAGCAGGTGATAGATTTTGTGCCTGTTGAAGCCAGCGCTAAGCAAGCCGCGCGAGAACGCTTTAAGCAACTTCGTGCACTTGGCGCAACAATTTCCACTGAAGACATTGAGAAATAGCATTTTTAGGGTTCTGTGTAATGGATAAAACCTACAATCCACAAGATATTGAACAGTCTTTGTATCAAGACTGGGAGTCAAATGGCTACTTTAAGCCATCAGGCAATGGTGACGCATACTCGATTATGATCCCACCGCCGAATGTCACAGGTAGTCTACACATGGGCCACGCGTTCCAAGACACTATCATGGACACGTTGATCCGCTACCAGCGTATGAAAGGCAAGAACACGCTTTGGCAAGTAGGCACTGACCATGCAGGTATTGCAACTCAGATGGTGGTTGAGCGTAAGCTTGCAGCCGAAGAAGGTAAATCACGCCATGATTTAGGCCGTGACGAATTCATCAATAAAATCTGGGAATGGAAAGAGCAATCAGGTGGCACAATCACCAAACAGTTACGCCGTTTAGGTGCATCTGTAGATTGGGATAGAGAACGTTTTACCATGGACGATGGTCTGTCTGAAGCGGTAAAAGAAGTATTCGTGCGCCTATATCAAGATGACTTAATCTACCGCGGTAAGCGCCTTGTTAACTGGGATCCAAAATTACACACTGCGATTTCTGATTTAGAAGTTGAAAACAAAGATAAGCAGGGTCATATGTGGAATTTGCGCTACCCGCTTGCGGATGGCGTAACCACTAAAGATGGTAAAGACTACATTATCGTAGCAACCACACGTCCAGAGACCATGCTAGGTGACACTGGTGTTGCAGTAAACCCGGATGATGAACGTTACCAAGACTTAATTGGCAAAGAAATTCTACTTCCTATCGTCAACCGTCGCATCCCTATCGTTGCTGATGAACATGCAGATATGGAGAAAGGTACAGGCTGCGTAAAGATCACACCAGCACACGACTTTAACGATAACGAAGTTGGTAAGCGTCATGAGCTGCCAATGATCAACGTGTTCAACAAAGACGCAGCTGTTCTGAATACGGGAGAGTGCTTTACTTTTGATGGTAAGCCACTTGAAGCGATGGATGCCCCAATTCCAGAGCGTTTCCACGGCCTTGACCGTTTCGATGCGCGCAAGCTAATTATTGACGAGTTTGAGCAGCTTGGTCTACTTGAGAAAATCGACGACCACAGCCTAACTGTGCCTTACGGCGACCGCTCTGGCGTAGTTATCGAGCCACTACTTACCGATCAGTGGTATGTTCGCGTAGCTCCTCTTGCAGAGCCTGCGGTAAAAGCGGTAGAAGATGGTGATATTCAATTCGTACCTAAGCAATACGAGAACATGTACTTTTCTTGGATGCGTGATGTTCAAGACTGGTGTATTTCTCGTCAACTTTGGTGGGGCCACAGGATCCCAGCTTGGTATGATAATGAAGGTAATGTATATGTTGGCCGTGACGAAGCAGAAGTACGTCAAAGCCATAACCTTGATGCAAGCGTAGTACTTACACAAGATGAAGACGTATTAGACACTTGGTTCTCTTCAGCACTGTGGACTTTCTCAACATTAGGTTGGCCTGAAAACACAGAAGATCTAAAGGTATTCCACCCTTCAGATACCTTGGTTACTGGTTTTGACATTATCTTCTTCTGGGTAGCTCGCATGATCATGATGACCATGCACTTCATCAAAGATGAAGATGGTAAACCTCAAGTTCCATTTAAGACCGTTTATGTGACTGGCCTTATTCGCGATGAAAATGGCGATAAGATGTCTAAGTCAAAAGGTAACGTGTTAGACCCACTAGACATGATTGATGGTATCGATCTTGAGAGTCTAGTGACTAAACGTACGGGCAACATGATGCAGCCACAACTTGCTGCAAAAATTGAGAAAAACACGCGCAAAACATTTGCCGATGGTATTGAAGCACACGGTACTGACGCATTGCGTTTCACTCTTGCAGCAATGGCGTCAACGGGACGTGATATCAACTGGGATATGAATCGTCTTGAAGGTTACCGTAACTTCTGTAACAAGCTTTGGAATGCTAGCCGTTATGTTTTGATGAACACAGAAGAGCAAGACTGTGGCTTCAACGATAACGAAAAAGTGTATTCTCTTGCCGATCGTTGGATTTTAGGTCAATTCCAAAATACAGTTAAGGTGTTCTCAGAGCACTTGGATAACTACCGTTTTGACCTTGCAGCAAATACAATTTATGAGTTCACATGGAACCAATTCTGTGACTGGTATCTAGAGCTAACAAAGCCAATTCTGTTTAAAGGCAATGAAGCACAGCAACGTGGTACACGCCATACGCTTATCACCGTGTTGGAAGGCTTACTTCGTTTGATGCACCCACTAATGCCTTATATCACAGAGACCATTTGGCAACGTGTAGCACCAATCGCTGGGGTCGAAGCAAAGACAATTATGCTTGAAGCCTTCCCTGTATTTGACGAAAGCAAAGTTGATGCGCAAGCGATGGCAGACCTTGAGTGGGTGAAGCAATTTATTATCGCTATCCGTAATATTCGTGGTGAAATGGATATCAGCCCAAGTAAGCCGTTAAACGTGTTACTTGCTGGTGCAAGCGACGATGACAAGCGTCGTCTAGAAGAAAATCAGGCTTTCTTAAGCGCATTAGCGAAACTAGAAACAGTAGACTTACTCGCAAGCAAAGACGAAGCACCTGCTTGTGCAACTGCATTTATTGGCGACCTTGAGATTATGATCCCAATGGCAGGCCTGATTGATGTTGAAGCAGAGCTTGCGCGTATTGCTAAGCAGCTTGAAAAAGCAGAAAAAGGCCTAGCTCAGGTTGAGAAAAAACTTGCGAACGAAAAGTTTGTAAGCAATGCACCTGAAGCAGTACTTGCTAAAGAAAAAGCGAAATTAGCTGAGTTTAGCGATGCGAAAACAAAGCTACTTGAACAAAAAGCTAAGATAGAAAGCTTATAATCGCTTTCTATTGTCCAGCTTTTTAGCTATAAAATCGAAAAAGCCGCAAAATTGCGGCTTTTTTCATAATACTAATTAATTTTACTGTTGTTCAAATAAGCTGTCTGTGCTCAGCCCTTCGTGCTGTAAAATGTCTTTTAAACGTCTCAGTGCTTCTACTTGGATTTGTCTTACACGCTCTCTAGTTAAGCCTATTTCGCGGCCAACATCTTCAAGCGTAGACGGTTCATAGCCAAGTAGACCAAAGCGTCTTGCCAACACTTCTCGCTGCTTTGGATTAAGTTCACCAAGCCAGTCAACGATGTGCTTATTAATGTCATTGCTTTGTACTTCAGTTTCTGGGCCACCACCCTTTTCGTCCGCGATAATATCGAGCAGTGCTTTGTCATTTTCACCACCAATAGGCGTATCTACTGAGGTGATCTTCTCATTCAAACGTAGCATCTTACTGACTTCTTCGACTGGTTTATCGAGGCACTCAGCGATTTCTTCCGCAGTGGGTTCATGATCTAACTTTTGCGTCAACTCTCGCGCTGTACGCAGATACACATTGAGCTCTTTTACGACATGGATTGGTAAACGAATAGTGCGAGTCTGATTCATTATCGCTCGCTCGATGGTTTGGCGGATCCACCAAGTTGCGTAGGTAGAAAATCTAAACCCGCGTTCCGGGTCAAATTTTTCTACGGCTCTTATGAGTCCTAGGTTCCCCTCTTCGATCAGGTCAAGTAAAGCTAAGCCGCGGTTGTTGTAACGGCGCGCTATTTTCACAACTAGCCTTAAATTGCTCTCAATCATCCGTTTGCGTGAAGCTTCACAGCCTCTGAGTGCCTTGCGTGCAAAATACACTTCTTCTTCTGCACTGAGCAGAGGGGAAAATCCAATTTCACCTAAATAAAGCTGAGTAGCGTCCAAGTTTTTAACCACTTCTTCTTTGGCAAAAACATCTTCGTCATCTTCGAGATCTTCGAGCAATTCATCTTTTGGTTCGTCGATGTTGTCATCGTCAAACTTATCTAACTCTGGAGTTGATTTTGTAGGTAATTTTGCAGTGTGAGCCATAAGTATTCTCCCCAAGCGAATAAAAGTACGGGCACTCGACCTAATCGATGTACTCACATACTTTATGGCAAGTATTTTGCCGGGTTTACAGCTTGGCCTTTAAAACGGATCTCAAACCTCAGTGCCGTCTTAGAAGCGTCTGTACTACCCATTTCGGCAATTTTTTCCCCAACTTTAACTTTTTGCTGTTCCCTGACGAGTAACTTAGCGTTATGAGCATAGGCGCTTAGATAATCATCTGTATGTTTCAAAATGATTAAATTACCATATCCTCGCAGTGCGCTCCCTGCATATACAACTACACCGCCAGCAGCAGCCCTTACTGAAGTACCAGGTTTATTAGAGATTTCTAACCCCTTGTAACCGTTTTCTTTAACTGAAAACTGACGTGTTACCTTTCCTTCAGTCGGCCATTTCCATAGTACCTTATTATTATACAAAGCCTTGGCACTATTAGATTTTTGTGTGGCTTGTCTTTGAACATACTCTCGTTGTTTTGGCTTATCAAGCTCTTTTTTAGCGATTTTGTTACTTTTTTGTTTTAAAGACTGAGACTTGCGGTTTACTTTTGTACATTTATTGTTCTTTTTATTCTTATTTACTGGATACTCTAAGCGTATAATTTGATTCGGATAGATGGTGTATGGAGGCTTAATTTTATTGATTTTCGCAAGCGTTCTTACATCTTTGTTAGCACTAAATGCAATTGCAAATAAAGTATCGCCTTTTTTAACTTTGTAACTACTTCCGTTTATATTAATTTTATGTGTCGAAGTGGTCTTACCAGAATATAATGTAGTAACAGGTGCTGGGGTATGATTTGATGAACAAGCAATAAGCAAGCCGCTTAAACAAATCGATATAATGACCCTAGGCTTGCGCATTACTTATATTTTCCAGTATGAATAAGGACTACTTTCATATTAATCTAACTTAAATTTATTGTATTTTCACACTTTACTGGAAAAAATAGAGATATTTTATGTAGTTGCTATGTGAGTTCAGCTTCACGGCATCTAAAAGTCAACGCTACAACTTGTCCTTAATTTAACTTGGACTCGAGTCAACTAAAGACCTAAGCTCAACAGGTGTACTATTACTCTGGCTTGAGACTACTTCTTAATCTAAGGCAAGCTTTTGCGTCAATAGCTAGCCTATTGCAAACAAGCTAAACGCAGTAGCATGGGATTGCAGCTACTAGAGAACAATTTATATCAATTATCTTAGTAAAGTTTGCTTTTTTAAGGCAAGGAAATCTTGTCAATCACACCACTTCCGCATTCTACTAACGCTGCGATAGCGACCTCCGTGGAAGCCAGACAAAAATTTTGCTATTTAGTTGTTCTAAATAAGAATTTTTTAACGCTGTTAGTGTCAGATTTTCCCCTTCAAATTGTGCAAGTATTAAGGCTAATTGGTATCAATATCTCGAGTCCAGATTATCTAATTTGAAGGCCGCCTTTACGCTATTTGCTTAAATTAATTTAAGCGCAGTTGAGTAGTAAACAGCCTGAGCTTCGGATAAGTAGCTAGAGTTTTTGACATCGGCTGTATATTATTGTCTAACTCACTTCACCGGCAACCAAAGGTACAAAGCGTACTGGCGCTAAGGCATGACGAATATATTGCTCTCCCTTTTTGACAAATAAAGTCAACGTTTGTGTCTCAACACCGATTGGGAYGATCATTGCACCTCCGTCTTGTAGCTGAGCAAGTAAGTCATCAGGCACCGATTGTGCTGCTGCGGTGACAATAATGCCAGCAAACGGGGCTTTTGATGGCCAACCTTTCCACCCATCCCCATGCTTCATTGTGACATTGTATAAATCTAATAAGTGAAGCCGTCTTCTAGCTTGCCACTGTAATGATTTAATTCGCTCTATGCTAAATACCTGCTCAAAAACCTGTGCAAGAATAGCAGTTTGATATCCAGAGCCAGTACCAACCTCTAATATACTTCCCTTTACGCCAACTTGTCTCAATACTTCCGTCATTTTTGCGACAATAAAAGGCTGAGAAATAGTTTGTCCTTGTCCAATAGGAAGCGCTGTGTTTTCATAAGATTTATGCTTCAACACTTCGTCGACAAACAAGTGCCTTGGGGTACTTGCCATTACCTCAAGTATTTGTTTGTCTACAACTCCTTGTTGTTTTAACAGCGCCACTAGCGCATTGGCACTGCCCTGATAATTATTCAGCACACGCGCCTCTACAATAACCAGCTAGCCACTGCATCTAAGCTTTCGTGAGCGGTCATATCAACTTTTAACGGAGTAATTGCAGCATAACCATTATTCACTGCATGAAAATCAGTCCCTTCTCCAGCATCACTTTCACGCCCAAGAGTGCCGTACCAATATACGCTTCTACCCCAAGGATCTATTTGCTCAGTCATCGTGTCAGCTTTGTGACGCGCTCCCAAACGCGTTACTTTTATTCCCTTGAGTTCATCAAGGGGAATATCTGGTACATTGATATTAATGATTTGGTCTTTTGGCAGTGGGTGATTTGCCAACTTTTTAATGATCTCTATTGTCACATATGCGGCGGTTTCATAGTGCGCTTCATTTTTTGAACACAGTGATACCGCAATGGCAGGTAGCCCTAAATGCCGTCCCTCAGTCGCAGCAGCAACGGTTCCTGAATATAGCGTATCATCACCAAGATTGGCGCCATTATTAATACCTGCAACCACTAAATCAGGCAATTCATCAGTAAGTTTGCTGACACCTAAGTGAACACAGTCCGTTGGTGTGCCATTCACCGAAATAAAGCCATTATCTAATGTCGTTGCTCGTAAAGGATTTAAAAGCGTTAATGAGTTGCTAGCACCACTACAGTTTCGGTCTGGACCAATCACCGTAACATCAGCTATCTGAGACAATGCTTGATACAAAATAGCAATCCCTTTGGCGTGAACACCATCATCATTACTTAATAGGATCTTCATTTTTACCTCTTCTTTGGCAGGCAATGCGTAGCTTGTTGCCATCTGATTTTTTTATTTTGATTAGTCAATAGGTTGCAAGCAAGCCGAACCAGCTGTTGACTTAATATTAGCACTCTTCACAATGACTGCTAGCACCAGTTAATATCGTTTTGCTTTAATACCTACTCAATTTGCAGGCGTAAGTTTGACGTTCGCTGCAATAAACACCTCATCCTTAAAACGTCGAAGTTACAAACTTTGAGTCTGCCTATAGCGCTGTAGGTACCTTGGCAATAGCAAGCTTAGGTAGTAGCGCTGCCACACCATTTTCTCTTAACCTAGTCCGCTTACACTCAATTAAGCAAATTAATATTACTCACCTGGAACTTTGACTATTTCTTACTAGCGTCACGGTGATTGACAAGCTCTCTGAGCACAGCGGTTGCAAAAGTACCTTTTGGCAAACTAAATTCAAGTACCATAGAACTTTGTTCGGTCATACTAACTTTGAACTCTTGTGGCATTAATCTGAGTGCTCTACGCTCATTCTTCATACCAAACTCAGCCAACCCATTATGCCACTGTGAAAATGGACTCAACCACTCTCGCTCTTGCGGTAGTAACCCTTTTTCACCTTTACCAACTAATGGCGCAGAAAGCAGAATATCGTTACCTAACAGTCGTTCTATTAATTCGCAATCAATATCTGATTCAAAAAAAGCATTACTGCCATTTAAAAGGAATATTTCACGATGCCAGGTGGTTGCCAAGCCATGTTCAGCAACTCGACGACTCACGACTTGATTAAAAAGGTGTGACCTCGCCGCGGACAAAACCAGGCCTCTGAGCTTTTTATCTCGAATTTTTTCACCATCAAACAATCTCTGTGCCATATCAAGGTTGTGACCATCATGACCAAAACGCTGCTCACCAAAGTAATTTGGGACTCCCTGACGCACTGCGTTGATACGAGACAAAATATCGAGTGGCTCAGTGACGTTACGTAACGTAATGGCGAAACGATTACCTTTATGGCAGCCTGTTTTCAGTTTTCGGTTATGTCTTACCTGTTTTACAATGAAGATTGAGTCACTATTGAGCGCGCTAAAGTCCAAAGGTTTTTTTATTGGCACCGGTACACTAAACCATTGGGTACAAACACCATGCCTATCTTTAATACCAGCATAACTCACCTCACGAGGAGGGAGCTGCGCAAACTCTGCTAATTTCTTCGCCACATATGCGGTATTTTCGCCCTTTTTAACGATTTGTAAGCAAACATGCTCACCTTCACCAGTAAAAGGTATGTCTAAGATCTCTTCAACCCGAAAGTCCTCTGGTTGTGACTTGAAGTCACCATCAGAGAGGGGTTTACCATATAGATAATTTAATGTCTTCATGTTTTAACCAATAGCACAACTGCATGACTTGAGATCCCTTCTTTGCGCCCCTCAAACCCCAGTTTTTCTGTGGTAGTCGCTTTCACATTAACTTGGTCTAGCTGAGTTTCACAGTCCGTCGCAATATTGCCGCGCATCGCATCGATATGAGGTCGCATTTTCGGCGCTTGAGCTACAATGGTGACGTCAATATTCCCAATTTGATAACCTCGAGCCTTCACTTGTTCCATAACACGGCGCAACAAAATACGACTGTCTATATTTTCAAATTCACTCGCGGTGTCAGGAAAGTGTTTACCAATGTCTCCAAGTGCGAGCGCACCTAATAAAGCATCACATAACGCATGAATCGCCACATCTCCATCAGAGTGAGCGATAAACCCCTGTTCATAAGGAATTTTTTCGCCACAAATTGTCAGCGGTCCAGCACCACCAAATTTATGAACATCAAATCCGTGGCCAATTCTAATCATGCTGCTTACCTTGTTGTTGAATAATAAACTCCGCCAGAGGTAAATCCTCCGGAGTGGTGATCTTAATATTATCTGTGCGTGCGGCTATCAACTGAACTGGTTTTTTTTGTAATTCCATCGCTGACGCTTCATCTGTAATATTAGCGCCTTGCGC
The DNA here is from genome assembly GCF_003934235.1 of Pseudoalteromonas sp. J010. Lineage (NCBI taxonomy): Bacteria > Pseudomonadati > Pseudomonadota > Gammaproteobacteria > Alteromonadales > Pseudoalteromonadaceae > Pseudoalteromonas > Pseudoalteromonas sp. J010. Next base: position 244,170 of record NZ_RDBW01000001.1, read on the forward strand.
TAACCCAAGCTCCAGTGCCGCCAATAACTCTTCATACTTAAACATTTGCGGTGTGAAAGCCTGCCATAAAGACTCTCTTGGCACCGTTTTTTGCACCAATTCAGTACCACATTTAATCGTATCTTTAACTCTGGCAGCCAGTATGCCACCTTGTCCCTCATTAACACACTTTGCTATCAAGTGATGAATGTCTTCAAGCGCGACGAGAGGTCGAGCAGCATCATGCACGAGTACCCAATCAGGCTTACTCGAAGCTAACGCTCGTAGAGCGAGCAACACAGAATCAGCACGCTCCTTACCACCGTCACAGTGACCAAAGCGACTGTCCGGCAGCAAGCTCGTAGTAAAATAGCTATCTTCTTTCGATACGGCCACCATGAACTGCTCAACGCCATCCAGTTTCGCTAATTTCTCTAATGTGTGCACTAAAATAGGTTTGCCCAATAAAGGGATATACTGCTTAGGCACCTGTGCCTGCATTCTACTGCCGACACCGGCAGCTGGAATAATAACCGCTAATTTATCGTTTCTTTTCATGGGGTACTTTAGGTAATACGCGGATGAAGGTTTCGCCAGGCTTGATCATGCCAAGCTCATGACGAGCCCTCTCTTCAACCCCTTCGAGGCCTAGCTTGAGATCTTCAATATCCGCTTTGAGTAGTTTATTTCTTTTGCTTAGGTTGGTGTTAGTTTCTTGGTGCGATTTAACTACAGATTTAATCCGCGTGTAATCCTCCACGCCGTTGTGGCCGAACCAGAGTCTATATTGAATAAATAGCGCTAACACGAACAGCGCTAATTGAAAAAATCGCATCGTTTATTCCAAACTTCTACCATTGAGCCACTTTTGGATTATTGACTCGTCTTTATTTTTTGTACGTGTGACCAATTAATCGCACTGGCTAATAACATTTCTCTTAATGTTAGCCTGCGCGGTGGTGCCGCTTTACCGTAATGCCAAGTGTGACCGCAGCACGCAGCAACCATCAAGGCTTTTGTGGGTTTTAACAGCTCAATAGATTGCGTCTCCGGTGGCGTTAAGCTGTCACCGTTCATCGCAAACCAGCCAAACTGATTACAATGGACTTTTCCTGAAGCGCAAATTTGATCAACACTATCTAATCGCACAGTAACACCCGAAAGTTCAGCACAAAGAACTGGAGCCACTAACCCAACTTTTACTTTGTTTAAAAAAAATGCCTCATTGGCTACTTTATCACTTTTTGGCTGAATTTTTTGTTTTGCCAGCCAACAGCCATTAAAGCTGTCTAGTTCAAGCGGTACATCACCATGAATAATGTGAGTAGCGGCACGCTCCACATAATACGGTAGGCTGTTTAACAAACGCTGAAGACGTTGATGATCAGATAATTCAGCAAGTTTTGGCAGTTCTCTGGCATAAAATACATTTACAAGTTCTGCAAACATCAGGCGTGATGCTTCATCATACCAAATTGTATTTTGCTGCTGCTCCAAAACGCCTCCTATCGGTACAATCTATCAACGTAGACCGGTGTACATCCTTTATACACTAGCCATGTTTCAAATCAAAGCAAAGTGCGCAGCTGAATAAGCCTTATGGTTTAGTTCCTAGTTTAGCTTCTCCTTCAGCCATAAACTGGACTACCGAACTACGTTTTTTACCAATTAGGAAACTTCCATCCGTCAAAAACATAAAGTTTTGCCAACACCGTTTGAACACATCAAAGCGGGTCTCAATTACATCATCTCGAGAGAGACAAAAATACACCGTGGTATTGGCTTGCCAATCAAGAAATTGCTCAATCGCTTCTGGAAATTGCTCACCAGCCTCCCAGGGCTGTTCCCAACTAAGGGTTTCTTGCCATGACTCAGCTTTGCCAACCCAATCTGTTTTATCAAAAAAATCTGGGTGATCTTTTTCGTTGCTCACCATGGTGCTCCAAAGCACCGCAGCACGCGCCGCAGACATTGGTTTTATCAATGCCAAATCGGCAGCTTCGATTGGAAGATCTTTATGTTTGAAAACCCAAGCTTTCTTATAATCGTCCAGCGCAATATAATTCATCTTTAAACACCTTCAGTCTTAATGGCACGGATTATAACATTTCAGTCCGTCACGTACGGCTTTTATTTTTTGGAGCTTGAATTAGTGGATATCACACCTGGAATTTACCGCCACTACAAAGGAAAACTTTATCGTGTGCATGCTTTGGCAACACACAGTGAAACGCAGGAAAAACAAGTGGTTTATCAAACCCTATATSGAGATATGAGCTTTTGGGTTAGGCCACTTGAAATGTTTTTAGAAAACGTTATGGTCGAAGGCGAGGCGGTACCTCGCTTTACCTTAATTGAAACCGAAGCAGGGTTGGCAGCGAAAAGCTGATTGTGGCAAGATGCAGTTATCTCATCTGACCACAAGAAGTTGAATTATGTTTAAAGGTACTGATCAATATATTGCTACCTCTGCACTACAACAGGCCGTGAATGCGGCCATCGTATTAGAAAAACCACTCTTAATTAAAGGCGAACCTGGTACAGGCAAAACCTTACTCGCTGAAGAACTCGCTAAAAGTTTAGACACAGAGTTAATCCAATGGCATATAAAGTCAACCACCAAGGCCCAGCAAGGCTTGTACGAATACGATGCGGTCTCGCGTTTGCGCGACAGCCAACTTGGCGACCCTCGCGTTAACGATGTTAGTAACTACATCATCAAAGGAAAATTATGGCAGGCGTTTACCGCCACAAAACGCCCTGTTTTACTCATAGATGAAATCGATAAAGCTGATATTGAATTTCCCAATGATCTACTGTTAGAACTCGATAAAATGGAATTTCACGTTTACGAAACTAACGAGCAAATAAAGGCAAAGGTGCGCCCCATCGTTATTATTACTTCAAATAATGAAAAAGAGCTGCCAGATGCCTTTTTACGCCGCTGCTTTTTCCATTATATCGACTTCCCAAGCAAAGAAGAGATGCAGCAAATTGTGGATGTGCATTTTCCACATATTAAATCGAGCTTGGTACAACGTGCTCTTGAAAGCTTTTTCCAATTACGCGACACACCAAACTTAAAGAAAAAGCCCAGTACGAGTGAGCTGCTTGACTGGTTAAAACTATTGCTCGCAGAAGATATTTCCCCTGAGACATTACACGATAAATCCAATCAAGGTGGCTTGATGCCATTATTCGGCGCACTACTTAAAAATGAACAAGATGTTTCTTTGGTTGAAAAACTCGCCTTTATGAGCCGACGCTGATCATGCTTATTGATTTTGTACTCACACTTAGACGTTACGGTATTAAAGCAAGTTTGCGAGAATTACTGGACTGTCTAGAAGCACTTGATAAAGAGGTGTGCTTTGCCGATTTGGATGGCTTTTACTTTTTGGCAAAAACCATCTTCGTGAAAGATGAAACTTTGTTTGATAAATTCGATCGTGCGTTTGCTGATTACTTTGAGGGAATAGAGTCAATAGACCTCTTCTCACAACTTCAACAGCAGCAATTACCTGAGGATTGGCTGCGTAAAGAGTTTGAGAAATCACTGTCTGAAGAAGAAAAAGCCAAACTCAACGCAATGGGTGGACTCGATAAGCTCATTGAAACGTTGAAAGCACGCTTGGCAGAGCAACAAAAACGTCACGCAGGCGGCAATAAGTGGGTGGGTACAGGGGGCACTTCGCCTTTTGGGGCTTACGGCTATAATCCTGAGGGGATCCGCATTGGCCAAGATGGAAGTCGCCACCGTAAAGCCGTAAAAGTTTGGGATAAAAGGCAATACCGCAACCTCGATAGTAATACTGACATTAGCAGCCGCAACATCAAATTGGCTCTTAAGCAGTTGCGTAAATTTGCACGTAGCGGAGCAAGTGATCAGCTTGATCTGAATGAGACCATTCGTGCCACCGCAAGGCAAGGCGGCATGTTAGATGTAAAAATGGCACCAGAGCGACATAACTCAGTTAAAGTCTTGATGCTGTTTGATATTGGTGGCTCCATGGATGACCATATCCAGCTATGTGAGCAACTTTTTAGTGCCGCACACGGTGAGTTTAAGCATCTTGAATTTTTTTACTTCCATAATTGTGTGTACGAACATGTTTGGCACGATAATGACCGTCGTGACAGCGAATTGCTTGACACTTATCAGCTAATTAACCGTTATGACTCAGACTATCGGCTAATATTTGTTGGTGACGCGACAATGGGCCCCTATGAAATCACCTATCCTGGCGGTAGCGTAGAGCATTGGAATCAAGAGGCTGGAGCCACATGGCTGAACCGTTTAACCAATCACTTTAGTAAGGTGGCTTGGCTTAATCCTCAGCCGCAAAGTTATTGGTCTTACTACCATTCAATCGAGCTAATAAATCAATTAATGCAAGACCGAATGTATCCGCTAACAATTGAGGGACTAAGTCAGGCGTTTAAAGAGTTAAGCTAAAAGAGTCTTGCTTGCAAGGAAAGCGTCTTGCAAGCAATGATGCGAGGTTACTCATTCGCTTCAATAGGTTCTAATTGTAGTTTTGAAGCAATCAATACGGCTTGGGTACGATTATAGACCCCTAGCTTTCTGAAAATAGCAGTAATGTGTGCCTTTACCGTCGCTTCTGAGATATTCAATTCATAGGCAATTTGTTTATTTAACAGGCCTTCATGAAGGTATTGCAATACTTTATATTGCTGCGGTGTTAATGACGCAACCTGCTGCGCAAGCTCTTTATCTTCCCCCTCTAGCTCTGCGACTTTGTCTTTCATTCCTTCTGGTAACCAACTTTCTCCATCAAGCACTTGTTCGATAGCTTCTGTAATTTGCTCGACCGACGCTGCTTTTGGGATAAACCCCATCGCACCATAACCCATCACCTTTGAGATGATTGAAAGATCTTCGCTTCCCGACACGACAACAACAGGGAGGCTTGGGTGATCCTCTCGGATCCGAATTAGTCCATATAAATCACCATTGCCCGGCATATGTAAGTCGAGCAGCAGTAGGTCTAGTTCTTCTTGTTGTTGTAAGACCGAGAGCGTAGTGTCAAAGTTTTCAGATTCGAATACCTCTAGCCCTTCAAATTGCGCTTTTAGAGCCCCCTTAAGCGCCTCTCGAAATAGAGGATGATCATCCGCGATTAAAAACTGATACATGCTATGCTCCTAAAAAATCGGCTGTTATCGTAAAGATAACAGCCGTTATAGTATGTTTATATTAGGTCGCAATTCAAGTCATTCTGTTAACGATTTAACCTATTCTCGATTAATTCATCAACAACACTTGGATCAGCAAGGGTAGAAGTATCACCTAATTGCTGATATTCATTCGCAGCTATTTTACGTAAAATGCGGCGCATAATTTTACCGGAGCGCGTTTTAGGCAGACCTGGAGACCACTGGATCATATCTGGGGTTGCTATTGGGCTTAACTCTTTCCTAACCCAGCTTCTCACTTCCTTGGTTAACTCATCAGACACCATAACGCCTTCGTTTGGTGTGATGTAAACATAAATACCTTGGCCTTTGATGTCATGTGGGTATCCTACCACGGCCGCTTCAGCAACCGCCTCATGGGCAACTAACGCACTTTCGATTTCAGCCGTTCCCAAACGATGGCCTGAAACGTTAAGTACATCATCAACACGACCTGTGATCCAATAGTAACCATCCTCGTCCCGACGGCAACCATCGCCCGTAAAATATACGCCCGGATAAGCAGAGAAATAGGTTTGTTCAAAACGTTCATGATCGCCATACACGGTACGCGCTTGAGAGGGCCAGCTATCCAAAATTACCAGATTGCCTTCCGTTGCACCTGTAAGCGTATTACCTTCTGCATCAAATAGTGCAGGCGCAATACCAAAGAATGGACGGGTCGCAGAACCCGGTTTAAGTGCCGTTGCACCAGGTAATGGCGTGATCATGATGCCGCCTGTTTCGGTTTGCCACCAAGTATCTACGATTGGACACTCACTATTACCAATTTGTTCGTAATACCAAGACCAAGCTTCTGGATTAATTGGTTCACCAACCGAACCCAAGATACGTAAACTATCGCGCTTTGAACTTGCAGTCGGCTCGTCACCTTTAGCCATCAAAGCACGGATAGCGGTAGGCGCGGTGTAAAGAATAGTAACGCCATGTTTATCAACAATCTCACCCATACGCCCAGACGTTGGATAGGTTGGCACGCCTTCGAATACAACTTGAGTACAACCATTCACAAGTGGACCATAGGCAATATAACTGTGTCCGGTGATCCAACCGACATCAGCACTACACCAGTAGATATCGTCTTCTTGAAGGTCAAATACATACTCATGTGTCATAGAAGCATACACTAGGTATCCACCCGTAGTATGAACAACCCCTTTTGGTTGACCCGTTGAACCCGAGGTATAAAGAATAAATAGCGGATCTTCCGCATTCATCATTTCAGGTTCACATTCTGCAGGTTTATCAGCAACTAATTCATGCCACCATACATCATGCGTATTCCATTCAACATCACCACCGGTCAGTTGATGTACCACAACATGCTCTATGCTGGTTACACCAGCTTGCGCTACCGCCTCATCGACATTTGCTTTTAATGGAACACAGTTTCCACCACGGCGTCCTTCATCGGAGGTGATGACCACTTTAGCACCTGAATCTTTAATGCGATCTGCAATTGCTGAAGGCGAAAATCCTCCAAAAACCACCGAATGGATGGCACCAATCCTAGCACAAGCTTGCATTGCGTAGATTGCTTGAGGTGTCATAGGCATATAAATAGCGACACGATCGCCCTTTTGTACACCCAAGTGCTTCAAGCCATTTGCCAATTTGGCGACTTCGTCATGAAGTTGCTGGTAGGTAATATTTTCTGTTTGTTCTGGGTTATCACCTTCCCAAATCAATGCAACCTTATCGGCGCGCTTTTCGAGGTGTCTATCGATACAGTTATAAGAGGCATTTAGTACGCCGTCTTCATACCATTTAATATTGATATGGCCTTTGTCGAATGAGGTATTTTTAACTTTGCTATAGGGTTTGAACCAATCTAAACGTTGACCGTGCTCTTTCCAAAACTCTGCGGGGTCATCAACCGACTTTTGATATAGTTCTTGGTATTGTTCGTCGTTGATTAATGCGGCGTTCTTGATTTTTTCAGGAACTGAATAAATGCTCTGTGACATAGTCATCTCCATTATATTTAGAGGTCTAGGTCTGCTAGACACGCTTTTCATAAGGATCACCCAGCCTTGGGTGTTTAAGTATTAGACCTTAGTTGTAGAACCTATGAAAACGAAAAAGTTTCATCGCAACAAATGCTTTGTTACCAATTTAAGATTTACAGCAAAGCCCAAATTCTCGGGTCGCAGACCATCTACCACCTTAGTCTAATAGACCAATAGATAATTGAGTAAAAACCCACCTTCCACAACAGTTAGTGTTGATTTAAATGAATATCAGCTGATGCTGACTGTCAGGCACAGCAATTGAGGAACAGGATTATGACAACGAATAACATTAATAAAAAACTGCTTGCGGTTGCTATCAGCAGTCTTTGTGCGCTTCCTGCCACAGCAGCTGAGATTGGCGACACGAAAGTAAATTACGGTGGTTATATAAAACTTGATGCAATTTGGAGTGACTTTTCTGATGGCTCGTTAGGTGCACAACATATAGGTCGAGATTTTTATGTCCCAGGCACCACTCCTGTTGGCACAAACTCAAGCAGTGACGCTGTTTTTGATATGCATGCCCGTCAATCTCGCTTCAATTTGGCCACCGATACCAAGCTTGATGATGGCAGTAGTATCAAAACTAAAATTGAATTAGATTTTATTGCTTCTGTCGGCGGTAATGAGCGTGTCAGTAACTCCTACTCCCCTCGTATTCGACAAGCTTTTGTTACCTATAAAGGCTTTTTATTTGGTCAAGCTTGGTCAAACTTCCAAAATGTAAGTGCACTACCAGAAACTTTGGACTTTGTAGGCCCTGCAGAAGGTACCGTGTTTGTGCGTCAAGCAATGGCAAAATACACCACTGGCAACTGGTCTTTTTCAATCGAAAACCCTGAAAGCACAGTAACTACAGCCGATAGCAGTCGAGTAGTAACAGATGATGCGAGCATGCCTGATTTTACGGCTCGCTACACACATAATACAGACTGGGGGCATATCGCGGTAGCTGCCCTTGCTCGGCAGATCACTTATAAAGTGGGTGGAGCTGATGAATCTGAAAGCTCATTTGGGATCAGTGCATCTGGCCGTGTCAATTTTGGCAAAAATAACCTGAAATTTATGCTCACTCAAGGTCAAGGGCTTGGCCGCTACATAGGACTAAATGTTGCTAATGGTGCTGTGTACGATGGCAATTCATTGCATGCAATTGACTCAACATCTGGCTTTGTTGCATATCAACACAATTGGAATGATCAATTCCGCTCTACATTTTTATACTCATTTTTTAATGCTGACAACGAAAGTAATCTACTGGCGGTAACGGGAGATCCTACAAAATCAAGCATAAGTTACAGTGCTAATTTACTTTATTCTCCAGTGAAGAAGCTGACTTTTGGTGCTGAATATAAAATCGGTACTCGTGAGACTGAAAGTGGCTTAGAAGGCGATTTAGACAGACTACAGCTTTCTGTAAAATACGTGTTCTAATTTTACAATAAACTGTATTGATCCAACTGTAAGCGGCTAATATGCCGCTTTTTTGCTGTTATACCAACTTGCTTTATTATGTGATCTATTTTGAGGCAAGAAAATCTTATCGATAACTCCGCTACCGCGTCCTGCTATCGCTAAGGTACTTACATCCATACAGGCAAGGCAAAAAGTTTGCTATTTAGGTGTTCTAAATAAGAAATTTTTAACGCTGTTAGCGTCAGATTTACGCCTTTAAATTGAGCAAGTATTAAGTCAAATTGGTATAAGATACCTACAGCCGTAAACAAGGCGAATTTACGCATCAATAGCTGGGTGAATTCAATGCAGTTAGCGCTAACACTGCCTGCTAGAAAGGTATTATTTCTTTGCAGCTCAGGCTATTTAGGTGTTCTAAATAAGGAATTTTTAACGCAGTTAGCGTCAGATTTACGTCTTAAAGTTGAGCAAGTATTGAGATGAATTGGTATTAGAGACCATGCTCTGTTAATACCCTGTTTGCCATAGTTATTATGCGCTACTAAAAGTGAACTAAACGCAGTGTTCATCTGAATTTTTGCCAAATATAAAAAACCCCACACGCTGGCGGGGTTTTTCAGTATAGTAAAGCACGTTACTACTGCGCTTTTGCATCCTTCATATAATCAAAGAATTTACTGTCTGGCGATAACACCATTACGTCATTCTTATTTTTGAAGGTATTTTTATACGCCTCAAGTGAACGTACAAAGCCAAAGAACTCAGGGTCTTTATTGTATGCTTTAGCATAAATGTTGGCAGCTGTTGCATCACCGAGACCACGAACAGCACGAGCATTACGCTCTGCATCTGCAAGCATTACAGTTACCCTGCGGTCTACATCTGCGCGAATTTTCTCTGCCTGTTCTTGACCTTCAGAGCGGTGCTCTTTTGCTACAGCCTGACGCTCCGCACGCATACGCTGGAAAATTGAATTACTTACTTCATTAGGAAGGTTGATTTGCTTAACACGGACGTCTAGCACTTCAATACCTAGTTCAGTTGCACTTTCGGATGCTTGAACAAGGGCTTCTTCCATCAGCTCGCTTCGCTCGCCCGACACAATCTCTTTAATTGTACGAGAACCAAAGTTTGTTCTAAGTCCGTTGTTCACCTTTTGCTTCAGTAGCGTTTCAGCATATTGCTTGTCACCACGAGCACGAAGATAATAAGCGCTGAAGTCATTTACGCGCCATTTTACGTATGAATCAACAWTAAGGTCTTTTTTCTCGCTGGTAACAAAACGGTCAGGTTGTCCATCCAATGTTTGTATACGCGCATCGAGTTTACGAACTTGGCTAAAAAATGGCACTTTAAGGTGAAGCCCTGGCTCATACACCAAAGCATCTCCATTTGCGTCTTTTTGTACCTTACTGAATAGCAAGACAATCGCTCTTTGTCCTTCGTTTACAACGAAAATACCAGAGAAAGACATGATCACGGCAGTGATTAATAGAATGAGACTAAAATTCTTCATATTCATTATCTCCCGTTACCGAATCTATCGCGATTAAATCTATCATTGCTGGAGTTCACAGAGCTGTTTTGCTGCTGATTACCTTCTATCGTTCTGCGCAGTTGTTCGATGTCACTTTGACTCGGCAAGCGTACTGGAGAAGAGCCGCTAGCATGTGATTGCATGATTTTATCTAGTGGCAGATACAACATGTTATTGCCGCCTTCAACATCAACCAAAACTTTAGAACTTTGACCTAAAATTTGCTCCATAGCATCAATATATAAACGCTTACGTGTTACTTCTTTTGCCGCTTGATATTCTGGTAAAAGCTTTTCGAAACGCTCAACTTCACCTTGAGATTCTAGAATGATCCGTTCTCTGTATGCTTCAGCTTCCTGAGTCATACGAGTCACTTGACCACGAGCACGAGGCTCAATCTCTCTTGCGTATGCTTCCGCTTCGCGAATAAAGCGCTCTTCATCTTCCTGTGCTGCAATCGCATCGTCAAACGCGTCTTTTACTTCCGCAGGAGGACGAGAATCTTTAAAGTTAACGTCAGTCACAATCAAGCCTAGATTGTAAGGTTCGATAATGCTGTTCAGCTCATCCCATGTACGCTGACGCACTACTTCACGACCAGTAGTAAGTACTTGATCCATGCGCGAGTGACCAACAACGTAACGTAGAGCACTATCTAGCGCTTGTTGCAAACTATGATCCGCATCTGTCACACTAAAACGATATAGTGTTGGATCGACAACACGGTATTGCACTTCAAACTCCACGCTGACTACGTTTTCGTCTTCTGTCAGCATAAAACCTGATGCAGAAAGTGACCGCACGGCTTCGATATCTACAGGAATAACACGTTCAATAAACGTGGCCTTCCACCGCAGGCCGGGTTCTGCAATACGATCAAATTTCCCGAACTGCAATACGATCCCACGTTCGGCTTCTTTGACGGTATAAATACCGCTTAATGCCCATACAACAACAGCAATAATTAAAATAAAGACGAAGCCCGCTCCGCCTAGTCCGCCGTTACCACCTTTTCCCGGTTTTCCACCGAAGATACCACCGAACTTATTGCCAAATTTACGGAATACTTCATCTAGATCAGGTGGGCCTTGATCCCGCCCTCCGCGGTTTTTCCACGGATCGTTATCATTGCCATTATTACCCGGTTCGTTCCAGGCCATAGCTATACTCCATTGTTATTTAAATGAATTAGGTTAAATCTAACAAAAATCGAGCGACTCTCATATAAAAATACGCTCGAAATTAACGATTTTTAACTGCCAGTGACTAAATCATTGAGATTTTGCCCAAATTCTTTATTGAGCTTTTCCCATTCAATCTGTGGCATTCTTACTGAAACAAGCCAATTGCCTTGCTCATCATAGCCTTTTTCGTTGACCGCATTAAGCTCAAACAAAGCGCCACGCAAACGCCCAAGTGCAGGAGGCACAGCCAGCTCGGCGGTAAAAACCGTTTTAGCTAACAGCTCTTTAATCGCATCGAACAACAGCGAAACTCCAGCCCCCGTATGTGCACTGAGCCACACTCGGACAGGTTTTCCCTCGTCATCCCTATCTATTCTAGGCGCAACATCGTCCATTAGATCAATTTTGTTGTAGACCAAAAGCTGAGGAATGTCATTTGCTTCAATTTCCTCTAAAACCAATTGTACCTGTTCTATATTTTCTTTTCTTCTTGGATCTGCAACATCAATCACATGGAGCTGTAAATCTGCTTCTCGTGTTTCTGTTAGTGTTGCCTTGAACGCCGCGACTAGGTCATGCGGTAAGTGGCGAATAAACCCCACGGTATCCGCTAAAATAACAGCACCAACATCGTCAATTTCAATCTTTCGTAGTGTCGGGTCTAGTGTTGCAAACAGCTGATCTGCAGCATACACCTCTGCATCCGTAATGTGGTTAAATAAGCTCGATTTGCCAGCGTTGGTGTAACCAACAAGCGAAACGGTTGGAATTTCATTGCGACTTCGCGCTCGACGCCCCTGCTCTCGAACAATAGCCACTTTTTCTAGTCGCTTGCGAATACTTTTTATCCGCTCTCGTAGTAAACGCCTATCAGTTTCAAGCTGTGTTTCACCGGGGCCTCTTAAGCCGATCCCCCCTTTTTGCCTTTCTAAGTGCGTCCACCCGCGTATTAAGCGTGTTGAGATATGCCTAAGCTGAGCAAGCTCAACTTGTAATTTACCTTCATGGGTTCGCGCCCTTTGGGCAAAAATGTCTAAGATCAGTGTAGTCCTATCTAACACCCGACACTTACAAATGCGTTCTAAATTGCGCTCTTGTGAGGGACTGAGTTGGTGGTTAAATATGATGACATCTGCGTTGTGGATATTGACAATCTCGGCAATTTCTTCAGCTTTACCCGTTCCGACGAACAACTTCGCATGAGGTGCTTGACGGCTGCCTTGCACAACCGCCACACTACTAACACCAGCAGAAGAAACTAGCATTTCCAATTCACGTAGATCTTCTCGATCACCCTCATGTGGAAATTCTATATGAACCAAGACTGCCTGTTCGCCGGCTTCGTAACGGTCAAACAAGCATTAAGCTCCTACTAATTAAAATCAATAATTACCTTCTTCATTCTGGTCACTCGCGTCACTTCCAGTTGCATTTTGGAAATTTACCGCACGAGCAGGAACCACAGTGGAGATGGCATGTTTATAAACCATTTGGTTTACCGTGTTTTCAAGTAAGATCACAAACTGGTCAAATGACTGGATCTTACCCTGCAATTTAATACCATTTACTAAAAAAATTGAGACAGGAATGCGCTCTCGACGCAAGACATTCAAAAATGGGTCTTGTAAAGATTGGCCTTTTGCCATTTTCTTATCCTTCGTTTTAGGTGTTATTATGTCAGGTCGTTGATTTAATCAGAACACGCTGATTTAACAACTACTATTAGCTTAGCGAAGTTAGAACACGTTGCAAGTTTTCTTGACCATCGGTGTCAAGCCAAGTTACATCTTGCCACCCCCTCAGCCAAGTTAATTGCCGTTTCGCCAGTTGTCTGGTAGCTGCGATGCCTTTGAAAACCATTTCTTCATAATCGCATTCGCCAGCTAAATACTCCCACATTTGCCGATATCCAACACATCGAATTGACGGCAAATCAGGATGTAAATCTTCTCGATTATATAGGGTCAAAACTTCATTTTTAAAGCCTTGTTCCAACATTATTTTAAATCTTTTTTCTATACGTTGGTGCAAGACTTTTCGGTCACTTGGCGCTATCGCAAATTGATGAAATTGATACGGTAATACCGCTTGTTTCGTTTGCTGTAGTTCGGTCATCGTTTTACCACAAATACGATAGACTTCTAGCGCTCGATTTATCCGTTGTGAGTCATTTTCACTAATTTTTAGTGCCGCTTCAGGGTCAATCTCTGTTAATTGTTGATGTAGACCCGGCCATCCAATCTGTTGCGCCTCAAGTTCAAGTGCAGCTCTTACCTCAGCGTTGGCCTCAGGTAATGGCGAAAGCCCCTCTATCAACCCTTTAAAATACATCATAGTGCCACCAACCAAGATGGGCACTTTTCCACGTTGATGCAGATCATCAATCAGTCTGATGGCGTCAGCACGAAACTCTGCCACCGAATAACTTTGCGCAGGGTCAATAATATCAATGAGGTGATGTGGTGCCATTGCTTGCTCTTGCGCGCAAGGCTTAGCCGTACCAATGTCCATGCCACGATACACTAACGCAGAGTCTACACTGATGATTTCGGTGTTAAGCGTTTGGCATAATTCTATCGCTAACGCAGTTTTCCCCGCAGCTGTCGGCCCCATTAGGGTGATGACAGGTAACTTGTTCACATCTAACCTACTAATAAACTACACTAATCTTATATTATAGCTGATTGTGCATCGGAATTAATACCTACTTCTTAGGCAAATTAATCAACACTCAAAAAGCGTACTAACTTATGGCCATCTATTGTAGCAGCATTTTCATGAATGCGAGCCAAACATGCCGTGTTTGAAAGCATTTTATCTTTAACTAAATCAAAGTGCTGACTATCAAAATAAGCGCTAGGCGTGGTTGTCTCAAGCCATTGTAACCAGATAGTGAGTTCAGCTTCCGGTTCCGGCTCCAACATCGCTTTTGAGATTTCCCCCACATCGATGCTGTATAGCGATACAGGAAGTTTTTTAACTAAAATGTGAGTATCGAATAGCTCGATAGAAAAGCCTAAAATCGCGAGCCAAGTTTGCCGTTGCTGAAGAGCAGCAAGTGCGGTTTTATCCAGTTTAATTCGCACAGGTAACAACAATGCTTTACCTTGCAGCGTGCCGTCTTGCTCAATTTGCGCTTGCCAGTAAGGCAACAGGCCATGCTTACAGTCCCCAAACCGCAGCTGATTATCTTGTTCGAGTATTACTTTGCCATGAGGCAACGACATCCAACTGGATTTAGCAGCCAAGCTTGGCGCTTTGGTCAGTTGCTCAGTAGGTATTGCCGACTCAGCTATCGTATCAAAGTGCTGCATCTGTTGATGTGACAGGCCTTGATAAAGCTGATTAACATTTACCTGTTTCTTTTTACTCGCGGCGCTATCTGTATGACCACGGCTTGCTTTTGGTGTTTGTGTGGCGAGACTAGGGTACTGACTAGTGCTTTCATGTCTATGAGATGGCGCTTTAGGTTGGAGTGTTGAGCGATAGCTTTGATGATAAGTCTCATCTTGTTGCTCTTGAGGTGTAAATAAAGGTGTCTCAGAGCTAGGTCTGGGCAGCGATACGGTATCATTATCGCAAGATAACTCCGTTTGCGCTGTTGCAACTTGCTTAATCGCTTGAACAATAAAATCATGTACTAAGCGTGCTTGATGAAAGCGCACTTCGTGTTTAGCTGGGTGGACATTTACATCGACTTGCCGAGGGTCAAGCTCTAGATAGACAACAAACCCAGGAAGTTCTTCATGACCAATTGATTCATCAAATGCTTGGCGGATCGCGTGGAGGATAAGCTTATCTCGCATCATACGACCATTTACGTAAGTATATTGGGTCGAGTTAGTAACGCCTGCTGGTAACACCCAACCAAATAGTCTTAGACCTTCGTGGCCTGATTCGATGAAGCTGGCGTGCTGTGAAAATACCTTGCCACCAACTTGTGCTACCCGTTGCACTCCATGCTCCATCGCGCGCGGTCGGTATTGGCGAACCACTTTTTGATTATGAGTTAAGGTTATTGCAATATCAAAACGGCTCAGTGCGATCCGTTTTACCAATTCATCAATGTGGCTAAACTCCGTTTTCTCGGTTCGTAAAAACTTCCTCCGCGCTGGTGTATTGAAGAATAAGTCCTTTACCTCGATTGTAGTACCGTCTGGGTGCGCCGTTGGCTGGATCTGAACGGCCATATCTCTGCCTTCAGCAAAAGCCTGCCAAGCCGTTTCCTGAGTGCTCGGCTTAGAACTTAGTGTCAGGCGTGACACTGAGCTAATAGATGCCAAGGCTTCACCTCTAAAACCAAGCGATGCAATACACTCAAGGTCATCTAAACTTTTCAGTTTACTAGTGGCATGACGCGACAGTGCCAGCATAAGTTCATCTTTAACGATCCCTTTGCCATTATCACGGATGCGGATCAGCTTGTGACCACCACGTTCAATGTCTATTTGAATTCGGGTTGCCCCAGCGTCGATACTGTTTTCCACCAGCTCTTTTACCACGGAAGCCGGACGTTCTACCACTTCACCTGCGGCAATTTGGTTAGCCAGCCGAGCTGGAAGCACTTCTATTGTCATGGTTTACACTTTTGGGATAGTTAATACTTGGCCGATAAACAAGGTATTGTTTTTTAAGTTGTTTGCTTTTTTAAGAGCTCTGACTGTTATGCCATAACGGCTGGCTAACACACTCAGAGATTCACCACTTTTTACCTTATGGGTTACCGGCTTGTTAGACTGCATACGAGCAAACAGCGAGTTATCAGGTGGGTTTTTCTCATAATACCCCTTGATAGAACTAAAAATAGCGCGGGCTAGGCGTTCTTGATAATGAGGTGAAGTTAATAACTTTTCCTCTCTTGGATTCGAGATAAACCCGGTTTCCACTAAAATCGACGGAATATCAGGGGACTTTAGCACGCCAAAGTTTGCAGCTTGAGGGCGGCTTTTATGCATTTTTGCGACCTTTTTTAGCTCCTTCACAACTTCTTCAGCAACCTGAAATCCGGTTTTCATCGAGTGCTCCATCGACATATCAAGCAGCGCTTTGGCAAGGTATTTCTCATTTGCTGTATCTTTGATTAGATCCGCGGCTCCTCCTAAAAGTTGAGAGTGCTTTTCTTTATCTTCCAACCATTTACCGATTTCAGAGTTAGCTCTTCGTAGCGACAGTACCCATACCGATGCCCCACTTGGTTGTGGACTGGTAAAAGCATCAGCATGAATGGAAACAAAAAAGTCGGCYTTTCTCTCTCTTGCTCTTGCCGTTCGGGTATTTAACTTTAAGTAGTAGTCTCCTGTACGAATGAGTTTCGCACTCATGCCCGGTTGGCTGTCAATTAATCTCGCTAAACGTTTTGCAATTTGTAAAGTCACGAGCTTTTCATAAATACCTGATGGCCCAATTGAGCCGGGGTCTTCCCCCCCATGGCCTGCATCAATGGCAATCACAATATCTCTATCTTGCACTAGCGTTTTTCGCGGAGCAGCTGTTTTGTTATCGCTATAGGCACTTGTTTGTTTGCCATATAAATCTACCACCAGACGGTTTTTATATGGCCCTGTTGGTGCGAGTGCAAATACCTTTGGAGTGGCACTGCGACTTAATTCAACCACAATTCTCGCTGATTGACTGTTTTTAGGTTTACTATGGCGAATTTTGTTAATCACCCGATGCTCATCGGCAATATTTGGGAAGTTTTTTTTCTGTTTAGTGCCTTCGAGATCAATCACCAAGCGTAAGGGATTTTTTAACACAAAGTAGCTGTAATCCGGCTTTTTACTCATATCGAAGACAATACGAGTACTTTCTGGCGAAGGCCACACACGTACACTCTCAATAGCATTTTGAGCAACGCTGTGCATGCTTATAACCAGCATGCACAAAAAAATAAAAAAATACTTACTGTTGAGATGATTACGCATAGTCTTGTAATTGTTTTAGTAACGTCTCACCACGACTAGACTTCGCCTGAAGAATCGCCTGACGACCTTCACCTGCGTATTGCATCGTAATGTCGATATCAGGGCTAGGTATGAATCCTTCCCCTTTTTCTGGCCATTCAACAACACAAATAGCATGGTTTGCGAAGTAGTCGCGGATCCCCATATATTCCAGCTCTTCTGGAGAACCTAGTCGATACAAATCAAAATGATATATTGAGACATCTTCTAATTCATAAGGTTCAACCAAGGTATAGGTAGGACTTTTTACCTTACCTGAATGACCAAGGCTTTGCACTATTCCACGGGTAAGTGTGGTTTTTCCTGCACCCAAATCACCATGTAAAAACAACACGGCACCTTGGCGGACAACTTGGGCAATTTTATTACCCATCGCAACTGTTGCTGGCTCATCAGCCAAATCGAATTTAATATGTCCTGTTGTCACCCTAAAATACCTCGAATATGTTCGAATAAATCCTCGGCTAGCATACCTTTTGCACCATCATCAGCGGCCTGTTCAGCAGCTAAACCATGAATATACACGGCCAGGTTTGTGGCCGCAAATGCTTCCATTCCTTGCGCTAATAAGCCGCCTATAATACCAGATAATACATCCCCCATCCCAGCACTTGCCATTGCGGCGCAGCCTGAACGGTTGATATTTATGCTTTGCTGTTGTGCCACTAGGCTACCAGGCCCTTTTAACACAGTAGTTGCTTGGTATTGCTTGCTAATATTTGATACCACTGCAAATCTATCAGCTTCATCTACTTTTGCATTTACATTTTTCAATAACCGCCTTGCTTCGCCAAGATGAGGCGTTAATACCCAGTTTGACCTTGCAACAGGCTCTTTAGCTAGCAAATTTAGGCCATCAGCATCGAGCACTAATGGTAATTTGGTGTGTATTACTTTTCGAAATAAACTTTGCGCCCACAGATCTTGTCCAAGCCCTGGGCCTAGTACCACCACACTTGCCTTGTTAAGCAGCGGTAATAATGCTTCAGCCGTTGCCACGGCATGCACCATCAATTCATAACGACCATATAGCACCGCGGCGGTATTATCTGGGTGTGTTGCCACCGAAACTAACCCAGCTCCGGCTCTCAATGCGGCTTCTGCGGCTAACCGAACCGCTCCAGCCATGCCATGATTACCACCTATCACTAACACATGGCCATGTGAATTTTTATAACTATCAAGTGCTCTTTGCGGCCTTGTTGCCATCAAAGTTTGATGATTTAAGAAATTCGATGTTGCTGTAACCTGTGAATTAAATGCTTTATCAACACCCAGACCTGCGAGTAATAAATTACCCACAAAACGTTTAGCTGTGCCACTTAACAAACCTTGTTTGAGGGCGATAAAAGTAACCGTTGTAGATGCCATCAGTGCCGATGGCGCAACTTCTCCAGTTGTTGCATTTACACCGCTAGGCACGTCGAGTGCTACTTTCCTAACAGGGAGATTATTAATGCAGTCAAAGCAAGTACGTACATGCTCCGGTAGCTCACCGCGAAATCCAGTTCCAAATACAGCATCGACCACGGTCGTAAATTGGCTCAGGTCTATTTCACTATATGTAGACACCAACTTCCCATGGTATTGACGGTATGCCTGCTGAGCATCTCCAGCTAAGCGTTTAGGTTCAAACAATGTCAGTACAGTTACGGCAATACCAGCCTCCCGACACAGCTGCGCAACTATAAAACCGTCACCAGCATTATTTCCCTTACCAGTGATAACGAGCACCTTTTCATGGGATGACATTGTGTCATTCACATAAGAAAATGCGGCATGACCTGCACGACGCATCAGCGTGGTTAAGTTAGTACCAGATAATTTAGCGGCTTGACCTTCGTATTGCTGTACTTGCTGGGATGTGTAGGCAACTTGTGGTAAATTATCCGAGTATTCATTAGCCATTATTTCTTCCTGTGACAACCAATAACATTAATTATAGTGAACTTGCCGAACAAATTAAGCAATGGGGCCAAGCACTTGGCTTTGCAGAAGTGGGTATCACAGACATTGATCTGAGCCAGCACGAGGCGCAATTACAACGTTGGTTGGATGCCGGCTACCATGGTGAAATGGCTTATATGGCTGCACATGGAATGAAACGAGCTCGCCCTCAGGAGCTGGTTCCAGGAACACAACGTATTATTTCAGTAAAAATGAATTACCTCCCTCCCGATGCCAGTTTTGCCAAGGCATTGGGAAATAAAACAACGGCTTATATTTCACGCTATGCACTAGGTAGAGACTATCATAAAGTGATGCGTAATAAACTAAAACAGCTTGGTAAAATGATAGAGCAGCAAGTTGGGTCTCTAGGCTTTCGGCCATTTGTCGATTCAGCACCTGTTCTAGAGCGTCAAATAGCACAAAAAGCGGGGTTGGGCTGGCAAGGGAAAAATAGCTTAGTCATCAATAAGCAAGCAGGCTCTTGGTTTTTTCTTGGTGAGCTTTTTGTTGATATTCCACTGCCAATCGACAAACCTCATGAAGATGAAGGATGTGGTCGATGTACAGCTTGTCTGACTCTATGTCCAACCGGTGCTATTGTCGCTCCTTATGTTGTCGATGCTAGACGTTGTATTTCATACCTAACGATAGAGCTACAAGGGGCTATTCCTGAGCAATTTCGTGCAAAAATAGGCAACCGAGTTTATGGCTGCGACGACTGCCAATTGGTTTGCCCTTGGAACCGCTACGGGCAACTAACCCAAGAAGACGACTTTCTTCCTCGGCAGCACCTTAAAGATAAAGATCTATTGACATTGTTTGCTTGGAGTGAAGAAACATTTTTAAAAAATACAGAAGGCAGCCCAATACGTCGAATTGGACACGAGCGATGGCTACGCAATTTAGCCGTAGGCCTTGGTAATGCTCCGTATAACGAGGAAATAGTTCGAGCATTAGAAGACAAGCGTCAAAGCACCACCGCGCTGGTGATCGAGCATATAGATTGGGCACTGCAACAACAAAGGGACAAATGTGCTCAATCTACACGTAAAAATGAAAGATTAATCCGTATCATAGAAAAAGGACTGCCACGTGATGCGTAACCTAAGCTCCGCTTCGCAATTTACGTCCTTCTCTTATCGCTCAGCCCGACGCGAGAGTACTTTTAAGTCTTCTTCAATATCATGAAAGGCAGCTCTCACTTCATGAACGCTGGCTTCTCGGGCAACAGAGCTTTGAATTGCTTTATCTACATTTTGATATATAAACTGCTCCTGATCCTCGTCTAGCCCCATTGTAGGGATCCGCTCTTCGAACAGCTCTTGTAGCACTCTAAACACTTTTTCATTTTCTTGACGATTTTTATCCAGTAGCGAAATCATACTTTTGAACTTGCCCTGCACCATTGTGATTGCCGCTTCTAAGTCTTCTCGTTGCCGTGTTAGTTTTCTTTTCGTAAGTATCGCAAGAAGCTGCTGCTCAGTAACACTGGCTATAAAACAGATATGATCTCGTAAGCGGCCATGTTTTTCTTGGTCGTCACTGGGCATATTCAAAATCAAGATACTCAGCCAAGGGTAATTTACCAAAATACGATTTGTGAATTCATGTAATCTTCCCTTGGTATGAAGAATTTCAAATAATTCAATCACGATAGGTGAACATATTCCGGTTGTTGCAAAATGATGTTTTTGCCCTTCAAGCCTTACCTCTACATTGCAATTTAGCCCTAGTCCTTTCAAACATTGGCACAGTGCAGCAGCAAGCCTTGGGATCGAGTCAATTTCCCCTATTTGCTCAATATAATTGACGATTTGACCCATCTCGCTACTATTTGCCATGGCGCTAAACGCGGTAGAAGTAGCGTCTTCAACCTGCTGTGCGAGCAGATCTTTTTCTTTGAGCATCTGACTTAAATGTTGTAACTTGGCTTTTAATTCCCCTTGCCCAAATGGTTTAACAATATAATCCTCGGCACCTACTGAATACCCTTCCATACGCTCTTCAACTGATCCTCTTGCAGAGACAAACATGACGATTATGTGCTGGGTGTTCGGGTTGGCTTTTATTGCTTTACACACCTCATAGCCATTCATCTTCGGCATGCTCACGTCCAGTAAAATAACCTGAGGATCAAACTCCTCAACAACGCCAAGACACGCCTTTCCACTCTCAACCGTTTTAAGCTCAAAATCTAAATCTTCAAGAATTTCTTCAATGATTTCTAAATTAAACGGCTCGTCATCCACCGCCAAGATTCTTTGTAACGCCATAGGTGCTATCCTTTACTGGTATATGACGGTATTAAGTACTCATCAGACTCACCCAATCCAACTTGAACCTAGTTATCACCATTACCTCTATAACTTAACCCAGTTGAAAGACACGCCATTCACATGCTAACCATTTATCAACAGGCAAATAACGAAGTCTGTATTTGTTAATGCACTATTTCTGACTTTAAATAGGGCACATACTCAATACCATAAGTATAAAAACATAGTCTTCTTAGTTATAGACCGATACCGTGAAGCTTGCCAGCTAGAGCCATTACACTAGATAACGTCTTCAGTATGCTCAACCAGTGGTAAGCTTACGTGAATACTGGCGCCGCCATCAGGGTTATTCTGTGCATAAACTTGCCCTTTATGCAGCAAGATGAACTCTTTGCAAATAGCAAGCCCTAAACCAGTACCTCCCGCACCACTATCGGTTTTACTGCTTTGAACAAATTTAGCAAAAATCTGCTCCAGTTCATCTTCTGGGATCCCAACTCCCTGATCGATAATTTTGATATGAATATCCTGCCCTTCGCAGCTAAGCACAATACTCACTTCACTTCCTTCGGGGCTAAATTTCAAAGCATTACCTAGCAAGTTTCTTATCACTTGATTTATTTGCTCTGGATCACAGAATGTCATGACTCCTCGAGTTGGCTTCTCAAAGCGGATCTTAATGCGCCTCTCAAGCGCAGTCCCTGAAACATCTTCAATACCACTTTGAATAATGTTTACTAAGTTATGAAAACTGGGATTAAAAGGAAAACGACCAGCGTCTAGTTTTGATAAATCTAATAGATTATTAAGCAGCACTAACAAGCGCTCTCCGCTGGTTTCAATACGTGACAAGTATTTTTTTAATTTATCGATGGGTACCTCTGGGCTCATCAACTTATCTAGCCCAAATCGCGCAAAACTTAATATCGAGTGCATCGGCGTACGAAGTTCATGAGACATATTAGCTAAAAATTCTGACTTCGATAAGTTAGCTGCCTCAGCCGCTTCCTTCGCTTTTTGCAATTGTGAGGTTCTCGCCTGTACCTCAAACTCTAACAGCTCTTTGGTCTCTTCTAACATTTCTTGCTGCTCTTTGAACTTAGACACATTTTTAAAAATGACCGCAAAGGCCATTTCACCGTGATGATCTATCTCGTTAAAAGTACCCATAAGTGGAATGCTGCGCTCTCCAACTTTAGGAAGGCTTAGCTCACAGTCAAAATGTTTCAGCATCCCGATATGCTTCATTAGGTCACGCAATTGTAAAACTGACACTTCATCAAATAATTCAAAAATAGATAGAGGTTGTAGCTCCTCTACAGTGAGTTCAAATAACTCACAGCACGAGTCATTCGCTTCAATAATGTGCCCTTGGCGATTAAACAGCATGATAGGATCAGGCGTGTGCTTATAAATAACTCGTAACAAACTGTCTCTTTCGATAAGCGCATCTACGGTGTCCTGCAACCGCTCCACTAGTTCTTGATTATGGCGCCTCAGCAGCTCTGTTTGCCAAAGTTTGTGTAAGCTTTGCAACAGATCGCTTTCATCGAACGGTTTGATAAGCACATCCTCAACCCCCTGTCGCACAGCTTCTAACATATCTACCTGATTGACACGAGACGTCATCAGTAAGCAACGGCAATTATGGTGCACTTGGCGCACTTTATTAAATACATCAAGACCTGTGTCTTTTTCTAAATTAAAGTCACAGATCAATAAATCGACTGGATGCTGCTCTGCAACATGTAGTGCTTCGGGCAAGGTAGTTGCAGTTATCACTGCAAGCTGAGCGCCTCGAAGACTATTTGCAAGCATCTCCAAACGGGGGGTATGGTGGTCAACCAACAAGACTTTCGGCAAAACCAGAGAATTGGTTGCACCGACCTCAAGCAAGCGCTCCAATAACCCGGTAATATCTTTATTGGCAAAAAACGGATAGATCACAATGCCATTTGGTAACGCGCGATTTATTTCACTAAATGACTTCAAGTGCTCTGCATTATCGGGTTTTGGTGCTAGCAAAACGAGCTTGTCATGATGTCTAAGCTGTTGAATTGGAGATAATTTACTTGCAGGAACACCATGTGCAACCACCACAACATCAAACCTATCTAGGTCTAGGTCAGCTTCAAGACTGCGATAATGAACATGCTCAACGTCACCACCGAGTAACTCAAACAACACCTTGACTCGCATTGCTTGAACACTGCTGCTGTCAATAATCAGTACCTGACTCGTCATACCCTGATCCTTCAACAAAAAACCTGAATTTTAGTTTAGTTGAAGAATAGCGAGACGCTAAAAAATAGCGGCGATTTAGCCGCCATCAAAAATCAACAGAGACAAACACCTAAAAGATTATCGTAAAGATTTGCCTAATATAGTTAAGCTATATTGAGTTCCGTCCATCTCCGCAATATGGGGTAACTCTCCCCACTTTTGGAAGCCATGTTTTTCGAACAAGCGAATGCTAGGCGCATTATGAGAAAAAATAAACCCTAATAAAGTAGTGATATTAAGCTTTAGTGCCTGCGCTTCAGCAAACATCATTAATTGGCTGCCAAGCCCCTTTCCTTGCTCGGACTTTGCCAGATAAATACTTATTTCTGCGGTACCAGCATACGCAGGACGGCCGTAAAAGTTGCTAAAGCTCAGCCAAGCAACCACTGTATTATCTAACTCAACAACGTAAATTGGTCGACATTTAGTATGTGCATCAAACCAGTCTTGTTTTTGTGCTATGCTGACAGGCTCTGTATCAGCTGTTACTTGGCGACTTGGAATTGTCTCGTTGTAAATGTCGACAATAACACTGAGATCTTGTGAGTTAGCAAGTCGTATATTCATTTAGCTGATCATTTAAATGGATGTGTCCGTATGATAAGAGATAATTTCGTTAAAAGGAAAGTGTTGATGCTAAAAAGTATTTCCACGCTGAGCCTAGCGCTTAGCTTATTATTAAGTGGCGCTGCAAATGCACAGTCGCCAAGCTGCGACGATTTCACCAATGTTGAAATGCGCAAACTACGTTCCGATGAATCTATTAATTTTTGCCAGTTTAAAGACAAACCACTGCTTATCGTAAATACAGCGAGTAACTGCGGCTACACTGGCCAATTTGAAGGGCTAGAAAAGCTTCATCAAAAGTACAAAGATCAAGGGTTAGTTGTGCTTGGGTTTCCATCTGATGACTTTTTTCAAGAAGAAGACGATGAGAAAGAAACCGCAAAGGTGTGCTTTATTAATTATGGTGTAACCTTTGATATGTTTGCCACCACGGCGGTTAGAGGTTCAGATGCAAACCCACTATTTGAGCATTTGAATGAAGTTACTAGCTCACCAAACTGGAACTTTTACAAGTATTTGGTTTCAGCTGACCGTAAAACTATCAAGCGTTTTAATAGCCGCACCAAGCCAATGTCTGAAGAACTTACCAGCGAAATTGAAAAACTATTACCAAGATAAGCTGATTTTTCTATCTGCCTAGATTAGAATAAAGTATGAATAACAATTAATCATTGGAGAAATTATGGCAATCGCTAGTGCAAGGCATATCCTAGTCGATAGTGAAGCGCAATGCTTGGAGCTAAAAGAACGAATCGCCGCAGGGGAGGATTTTGCAGAAATCGCTAAACAGTACTCCAACTGCCCTTCAGGTCAAGATGGTGGTGCGTTGGGAGAGTTTGGCCCCGGCATGATGGTACCTGAGTTTGACAAGGTCGTTTTTTCAGCGCCAATTAACCAGGTACAAGGCCCTGTGCAAACCCAGTTTGGATATCACTTATTAGAAGTGACCAGTCGTAACGACTAATTCACTTGCGAAATCATATGAGTTTCGCCATTATTCCTCACACCGCTTGTTGCAATAGCAACAGAACGTCAGTTTAAGGAATAATGGCATGAAACTCATAGGCTCAAATACCAGCCCTTACGCCCGTCGGATCAGAATGTGGGCGGCGACTAAGCAAATAGAATTAAGCTATCATCATATAGATATTTTTTCGCCAGAAGGTCACAACGAGTTAGTACAGTACAACCCAGCCAGAAAAATACCATTTCTACTAGACGATACACAACTTGTCTGCGACTCCAATCTTATCATCCGTTATCTACGTGAAAAGTACCAGCTTCCAGTGCCTAGCTGGGATCAAGAGAACTGGCTAATACTAATCAATGCGTGCAGTGACTCACTGATTGAATTGTTACTTAGCAAACGCTCCGGCTTCGATATTGAACAAGATAAGCTATTTTTTAATCTGCAACGTGAACGAATTGGTCACACACTTCACACATTAAACGAAGCATGTACAAGCGATACGTTTTTACACTGTGATTATCTGCAAATAAGTTTATACTGCCTACTTGACTGGGTTCTCTTTAGAGAGCTTATCGACCTGAGTGATTATGATAATCTAGTGGCTTTTCATGACCGCTTACAACATCAGCCTATTGCCCAGAAAACAGATCCACGAAATTGAGAACGACGATAATGAATGAAGAAGAAATTGGCTCAGAAGTCAGTGATTTTATTGGACAAGTAAAAAATACTGAAAGTGTTTGGGCACTCAGCTCAAGCGATGGTGGCATGGTTGTAGTTGACTCTAACCAGTTCGACGAAACCGATGTATTGCTTTTGTGGGATAGTGAAGAAAAAGCGCAGGCACAGTGCCGTGATGAGTGGAGCGAATTTTCACCAATGAGCATAGATATTGAAAGTTTCCTAGACGAATGGGTGCTAGATTTAAAAGAAGACGATGCTTTGGTTGGCCTTAACTGGAATGATGACAATGTCTGTATTGAAATTGAACCTGTTGGTCTTGCACGCTTATTAGTTGATATTGAATAAAATAACGATTCACGCAGCTATAGCCATGGGCGCATTATACCAATTTGCTTAATTAAGTGGTCTATTTTGAGGCGAGAAAATTTTGTCGATAACCAGGCAAAAATTTTGCTATTTAGTTGTTCTAAATAAAAAATTTTTAACGCGGTTAGCGTCAGGTTTACTTCCTCAAATTGAGCAAGTAATAAGGCAAATTGGTATTGGTACTAGTTTGATATGCGCCTCGTCAATTTACACCACGCTTTTTATACCAATTCGCTTAATTTAGCTTGCTGTTTTGATTTGAGACGAGAGCATCTTGTCGATAACAGCTGCTAGAGAACAAGTTACCATCTCTATCAGGTTATTATTTCTAAATAATAGATTGTTAACGCAGGTAAACTCAGATTTACTCCTTCAAATTGAGTCTGTATTAGGATTAATTAGTATTACTCATTGGTAGATATTTTTGATACCAGAGCGACCAGCGTCCCTTCTATTGCTCTAACATAAGCTTGTGTCACACTCCCTTTTTGGCTTGGAGCACTTAATGGCTCTGCACCAGCCTCCACAGCTTTGTCATAGCATTCAGGTACATTAGCGCAGCTTAAGGTAATTTCAAAGCCCAGTGCGGGTTGCTTTGGGTGACAACGAATGTAGTCTTGTTTGAATTGAGACTGTGCTAAAGGGTGGCTTGCAAATGCTAATTTAACTTCACCTGTGTCTAATTCGCCGTAGTCGCCATCATCGGTCATGTCACAAGTGCTCAGACCAAACGCTTGATAGTAAAAGTCTAGCACTTCTTCAACGCTATCTACGTATATCACCGTTTTAACAAACACAGATTCCCCACTCCGCTATACACAAAATCGTAACCTTTTATAACTTAAGCACAAATATTGGGCAAGGTAAACTCAGTTTAATACCAATTATCTTAATTAAGTGGTCTATTTTGAGGTAAGAAAATTTTGTGCAAGATTTACATAATCGTATGCTATTAACAGGGCGACTAAGCAAAAACAGATTGGATAAAAACTTTAACGCAGGAATCACCTAGTCGACATGTTTAAAATAAGTACCAAAAAAGAGCAGGGATTATTATACTGGAACCACGCAATTTCGGCCTTCCGCTTTGGCTTGATACACGGCATGATCAGCTGCTTTCAGCGCATGGCTAAACGGTAAGCTGGTATTGACTTGTGCAACACCAAAACTTGAGGTAACGCTAATCTCTCCTGCTGGCGTCGCTATTCGGGCTTGCTCTATTTCATTTCTTAGGCGTTCAGCGATAATCATTGCTGAGTTTATCGATGTGTTTGGCAATAGTACCACAAACTCTTCACCGCCTAAGCGACACATACAATCTTCTAGTCTTAGCGTGTTAACACAAATTTCAGCAAAATGTTTTAATACTAAATCCCCTGTTTCATGACCATAGTTGTCATTTATCTTTTTAAAATGATCAATATCCAGCATCATCAGACTAAAAGGGTGCTCAAAGCGGGCGTGACGGCTCATTTCTCGCTTTGCACTATCCATCAAAAAGCGTCGATTGCTCAGCCCCGTGAGTGGGTCTTTAAATGCCAGCTCTGTTAGTTGTGATTGCAGTTGCCATAGCGCTTTAACTAGCAAGCGGCGGCTACAGCAATCTGCAATCATTTCTGCAAATGCAATTTCATCTTTGTGCCAGGTACGGATCTTATCCCCTTCACAACACACTACACCATGAGGTATTCCATTTTTAAAAATAACGGTATCCAGCATCGTTTTTATGTTGTGAGGGACTAAATAAATATCGTGAAATTCGCAGGTTCTTGGATCTGTTGTTGCATCATTCGCATCAATAGAGCGACCACTGTTAATCGCTGTAAAATAAGCTGCAAAGTCTTCATATTGAAGTGTTGGAAGCTGTTCTGGAAGTGTTTTACCAGACCAATCAGTATTAGCAACATTGATTAACTCTGAAGGCTTATCAAGGTCATCAAACAACCATACTGACACACGAGTGACCTTCAAGGTCTGCTTACCTTCATCAAGTAAATCGAGCAGAAAGCTCTGAAAAGTGCCAGATACATCTAACTCCTGTGAGCTAAGTCGTCTGAGGCGTTGGGTTACATTGCTAAAGTTCTTCAACATAATACGAAGAGTAGACTCTTTTTAGTTAGATTAATACCAATCAAGTCAAATAGCCAATCAAATTGTAGTAACTTGGTGGTAATACAACCCAATCACCTTCAGTGTGCTCGGGTAAGCCATATTTTTTGGTCGGTCATAGAATTTAAGTTCAGACTATTCAACCTAATACCTTGATAGTTATATACTTTTAAAAGAGATGTTTAAGCGTAAACCGTGTTGAATTGACTCTGAATAACTACCAGTATGTAAATTCACGTTGCCAGCCGAGTATAGTTACTATGCTAATCACAGGTCGCAAGCGCAATTCTGTCGCCGAAAGGTGTTGATTAGATAGCGAAGTAATTTAGCGTAACTTTAAAACAATTTGTTAGCCTATTCCCTATCCAAACCTCAAGTTAATTATACCAATTTTCTTAATTAAGTGGTCTATTTTGAGGTGAGAAAATCTTGTTGATAACAAGGCAAAAATTTTGCTATTTAGTTGTTCTAAATAAGAAATTTTTAACGCTGTTAGCGTCAGATTTACTCCTTCAAATTGAGCAAGTATTAAGTCAAATTGGTATTAATATATTTCGCGAGGTACTTTTTGAAAACCGGATCCGTTTTAGCTAATTGTCGCTGCTCTTCCATAATATCGGTCAACATGGCTTCAGAGGTTAGCGGGTTCGCTAATACCACCCTAAATACAACCGTAGGTTGACGCTCATATTGCTCTGGAGTCAAACGTGTCCGTGATACGAACGAGCGCCCGGCTTCACGTTGCCGCTTTTGCATACTTGCAGTGAATCTGTTTAAGGCTGCATAAATGTCTATCTTCTCTTGCTCATCCGCTTGCTCTATTGCCAATTTAATTGCTTCCGGAACATATCGGTAAGTAAGCAAGCAAAGCTCTGGTTCTGAGATGAGCTCAAAATCAGGTGTCTGTTTGATCAATTCAGCAAAATAGCGTGCTTTTTCAATGCCTTTGTCAATGAGCATTTCATAACCTTGACGGCCAATCACTCGTAAACATGCGTGCACAAGCATCGCCATACCGGGCCGGCTCCCCTCTAACGTATGACTTCCTAAGTCTTTTGAGCCTTTTCGCAATATATATTCAGCATGATGTTCAATCGCATCAGATGCTGCGGGGTCTTTAAAAATCACCATCCCAGCCCCCATAGGCACGTACATCTGCTTATGCGCATCAATGGTGATCGAGTCAGCACGCTCCACCCCTTTGAGAAGGTGACGATAATTATTAGAAAGTAATGTTGCCCCTCCCCATGCGGCGTCCACATGAAAGTGGCAACCTAGCTCTTCAGCTAAATCTGCCATATCCTCTAGCGGGTCAATATTACCGGTTTCTGTTGTGCCAGCGACCCCGACAAGCGCTAATACTTTAATGCCTTGGGATTCCAATTCATGTGCTTTTTGTCGCATCGCACTGACATCAACTTTGTTATCAGCTGATGTTTTGATGGAAACGAAGTTATCGCGCCCAATACCTAGCACATCAGCCGCTTTCCCTAATGAATAATGACCACGCTCAGACACTAGTACGGCTAATCCTTTGTAGCCATAGTGCAGCATCGCGGCAACTATACCGGATGCGCCAATCCCCTTAAAATCACCGTCCGCTTTTAATAAGCGGTTGCGTGCAATCCAAAGCGCAGTGATATTTGCAATAGTGCCTCCTGAGCAAAAGGCACCTAAGGAGGTTTTGGCACTGTGCATCCATTTATTGTAGAAAGTATCGTTATTGCCATAGACAAGATGGTGAACCATCCCAAGTACTTGGCGCTCAAGTGGCGTAAATGCTTTTGAAGTTTCTATTTTTACCAAGTTTTGATTCAGCCCTACCATTAACTTGGACAGTGGCAGCACAAAGTGTGGTAACGCGGAGGTCATGTGCCCGATAAAACTAGGCGCTGCTGTATGCACAGAATGCGCAACTAGCTGCTCCATAATATCTTGAGCATAATCGGAGACAAACATTGGCACTTCAGGGATCTGTGCGGACTGAAAGTCTTTTTCAACTTCATGAAGTGGCTTCTCGATTGCAGCTATGTTTTCATTCAAAAAACCAGCCAAGTTACTCGAGATTTCTTGCTCGATTCTGCTCAAAGTTGAATCAGGTGCCTCAGGCACTGTAAATATACGCATTAAGCTTTCTTCAGAGGCAACGGCGCAACGCTTTGGACCCATCAATACTACCTAACATCAAAAGGTGTACTAACACTCTCCCATCAAAATAGACTAGAGCAATGCCAATAACACAAGAGATTGTGATCTATGAAATGGCTAACTTTACTGTAAAGAAAAGGAATTGTCTTCTATTGTCGCGCCAAAATTCATGAAACATTGACAATTTTATGAAAAACCAGCGAAAGTTCAATGAAGGCTAGAGCTCAAATTTGTCGTTTTTATTTTACTTTTCAGGTACAAATAAGGTATAAAATGTCATGCTCATTCAGCTTTTATGAATAGACCAGCTCCTATTCGACAACAATACATTTTGCAGAACATCAATGCGGAACTTTTTTGCTCAATTTCTTTTCATGTGATTAACTTATGATGTATTGTTTATATTATGTAACAAGGCAACACCACCTGAATCCGAAACGGTATTTCGTCATTTACACCAAGTGAATCGGTGGATAAAGGATTATCATGAATACTCGGAGTATCGCTCAGCCACTCAAAGCTAATAAAGTGCGAGAGTCGACCAAAATCTCGCAATTATTGGGACTGACCAGTTATACCCCAAGATTACCAGTTGCGTGGCTCGCTTTAGCATCGTTGATCTTCTTAGCTGCTTTATCCATTTACGTTGTTGCAAACTACTATGATACACGACGTGACATTATGGCTAGTATTGATGCGCAACTTATCAACGCAGCCACCAGCGCAAACGTGATGGTTGGCAAAGGTTATCACAGCTCTCTCGATAGCATTACAGCTGCTGAATTCAAACAAAAAAGCCATGCCTTGACTGAGCTTGCAAACGCATTGAACGTAGAATATGTTTACACTATGGTGCTAAAAGCGCCTAACGTCCATTTTACGGCATCAAGCTATACTCGCGAAGACCTCAAATTAAAACGCCTCACTCGTTATCAAGACATCTACTCTGAAGCTTCTGTAACGTTAAAAAGTGCCTTTCACTCAACGGAGCCGGTCTTTGAAGTAGCGAAAGATAAATGGGGTCATTTTAAAAGTGTATTCATTCCTTTTGTGCTTCCAGATGGTACAACTTATATTGCAGGCGCAGATATTACTATTCATGACCTTGAGAGTAGGCTCAATGAGAGTGTGATAGATGCAGCAGTTGATGCAAGCTTTTTCTTTATCATGTTTTTGGTTGTCGTCAGCCTATATTTTATGTACTACAAGAAAACTCTGACGAGTGATAACCGAACAGGGTTTGGCAATCGAATTGCCTTGGAGCAAGCACTCAAACATTCTAAATCTCAACATTTGTGCTTAAGTGTTGTCTGGGTCAAAGAGCTGGAGGATATCATAAGCTTTTATGGTACAGAGGTTGGGGATAATGTAATGGCTAAAGTAATGAGTTACTTCTCAGAGTTTACTCATCCATTTGAAGTGTATCGCCTAACAACATCTAAAATAGCCTTGGTGACGAGTATTGAGAATAGCGAGCACTACCTTGCCAATTTAACTGAGTCCTTTCCTTGCGCCAAACCTATCTATGATGCGCCGCATCTGTATGTAAATTTGTGCGCAGGCGTTGCCAAAGGCAACTGTGCCTTGTTGCTAGAGAATGCCTTTTTAGCGCTTAGACAAGCACAACAACAAAATATTCAGATTTGTTATTTTGACTCGCAGTTACAAATAAACCCGCAGCAACAATCAAAGAACTTACACCTAACACGATTATTGCAAAGCGCGTGTGAATCAGATCGGATCATACCCTTTTTTACTCCCAGAAAGGCCTGTCATGATCACAACAATATTCAATATCAGTGCAGCGCTCGTATTCTCAATGAGCGAGGTGCAATTATTGATGCAGAGCACTTTTATCCGGTAATGAAGCAACCCAAGTTACGCGCGCAAATTAGTATGAAATTACTTGAGCTATGTGTTACTCGATTTAGAAAATCAAATCATGCCTGGAGCATTCAACTCAGTCATGCAGAAATAGCTGATCCTGAATATTTTGAGTATATCAGTCAAATATTGCGACGATACCCGCAACCTCAACTTATCACGTTTGAGTTTGATGAGAGTGATGTACTAAAGAATTTTAGCGACATGAACTTAATGATGCAGTCCCTAAAGGCTAAAGGTGCCAATGTTGCTGTCAGCGGCGTAAATAGCGGCTYTCTTACAATAAACAGAATATTGAAATTACCACTCGACGCAATTTGCCTCGAGAAAAGTATTTGTGAACAGCTCAGTGATGACGAGATGCTAATGAGCTCCGTCGCCTACTTGGCTGAACACTGCAACACTCGTCGTATCGACCTGATTGTCCCATGTGTGACCACGAGTCGCCAGGCTAAACAACTAGAAGAAGCTGGAGTGGCGCGACTAGAGGGAAGCTGGGTAGGCAAGGCAAGTGGCCACCTTTGATATGAATACCATTAATCTTAATACTTCTCAATTTGACTGAGTGAATCTTGACGATAACAGGACACGAAAGCGGCGTTATCATCGCCAAAATTTTCTTGCCTCACAAAACAACCAAGCCTAGGTTGAATTATGTTGATTTAATCGCATTGCTGAGCATTAAATCTGTGCCAACAAGCGCGTACTCGACTGCCCACTTGCCCAATACTTACGCTCAAAAGGCGTGATTGCTTGCTCGTTTTCGTAAGCTTCAACATGTGCAGAAACACCGCTTAATTCAAGCGCTCTGGCGAACTCTTTAACATAGATATCCCAATTACTACGTAGCTCTAGCTGGCCACCTAATTTTACAATATAGGGAAATACAGCGCTGCCATGCCAACGCCTTTGAATATGCTTAGCCTTTGGCCAAGGATTTGGATAGAGCAAGTAATGGTGGCTAGGTTGCCATTTAGCTTGCAGCGCAAGTCGCCAAAAATCATTTAAGTCAGCTTGTACCAGAATATATTGTCCTTCGTCGGATTGTTTATATTCTACGTCATGCTTTTCAAGGCGATGGGAAGACTTATCAATTCCAATTATAAGCGCTTCAGGGTGGCGCTTAGCAAGGTTCGCGGTACTYTCCCCTACTCCACAGCACGAATCCAAAATAATGGGTCCATCAAATGCCTGAACTCGTTCATTTACCTCATCAAAAGCACGTTGAGTGTGTACTGCTATCGGCTTTTTGAATTCAGCTTTTAAATGTTTTGTGACGATTTCATCGAGCTTTTCATGCAGCCCTTGCTGATTAGTGGTAATACTACGAGAGTTTGCTTCTGTCATAACCTATCGATAATTTGGAAGAAATTGTGGTGATTTTACCTGAAATTAGTCAAGAGTGCTGCCACCATTTACAGCACTCCATTTAAGCGCAAGCGCACTTAGTGCCTAAGCCCAACACCACGTTTAATCAAATTAAGCGCTAATAGGAATAAACCACAGATAAAGATGCCAAGCACTGTAAAGGCCACCCCGATATTTACATCAGAGACTCCTAAAAAGCCAAAGCGAAATGCATTAACCATGTAGATTATTGGGTTTATCTGCGATACGCCTTGCCAAAACTCAGGTAGCAAGGTGATGGAGTAGAACACTCCTCCCAGATAGGTAAGCGGAGTAAGTACAAAAGTAGGAATTATACTGATGTCATCAAAGCTATTGGCGAATACCGCATTGATAAGCCCTCCCAAGGCAAACACCGCAGAGGTTAAGATCACTGTGATAATAATCACCGCAAGATTGTGGATCTGGATATCAACAAAAAATAAGCTCACAATGGTGACGATTAACCCGACCAGCATGCCTCTGGCCATGCCACCTCCCATGTAGCCGAGCACGATAATATAATTAGGTACTGGGGCAACCAATAACTCCTCTATACTTTTTTGAAACTTAGTGGAATAAAAACTAGAAGCTACGTTAGAGTAAGAGTTGGTAATAACCGACATCATAATAAGGCCAGGCACAATAAACTCCATGTAGCTAAAGCCACCCATCTCGCCGATCCTAGAACCTATCAAGCTACCAAAAATCACAAAATAAAGCGTCATTGTGATCGCAGGAGGAACTAAAGTTTGCACCCAAATTCGCAAAAAGCGAATACACTCTTTTATCCAGATACTTTTTAACGCGACGCCGTATTTCAGCACAATTATACCCCTCTGCCCTGCTCTAATAGACCCACAAACAACTCCTCTAATCGGTTAGCCTTGTTGCGCATACTCAGTACTTGATTCCCCTGCTGCGTTAACTGTGAAAAGACCCCATTAAGCCCCTGTGACTTAGCAACTTCGACTTCAATCGTATGATCATCAACACGAGTAAACTGATAACCATCTAACGTCACCGGCTTGATGGGAGACTTGAGATCTAGTACAAAGGTTTCTTTATCTAACTTAGCAAGTAATGCCTTAATAGTTGTATGCTCTACTATGGTGCCTTTATCGATAATCGCAATATTGCGGCACAATAACTCAGCTTCTTCTAAATAGTGGGTAGTTAAGATAATCGTCACCCCTTGTTGGTTTATTTCACGTAAGAAATCCCACATTGAGCGACGTAGTTCAATATCAACACCAGCTGTTGGTTCATCTAAAATAAGTAGCTTTGGTTCGTGCATCAACGCTCTGGCAATCATCAAGCGACGTTTCATGCCACCAGACAAGGTACGAGCTTGCTTATCTTTTTTGTCAAACAGTCCAAGCTGCTTGAGGTACTTTTCTGCTCGTTGATGTGCAACATCTCTTGGCACACCATAGTAGCCTGCTTGTGTCACTAAAATCTGATTTAGCGTCTCAAATTGACTGAAGTTAAACTCTTGCGGCACAAGCCCTAAGTTAGATTTTGCGTCTTCTAAGTGGGTATCAATACTGTGGCCAAATACCTCAACACGGCCCTGGGTTTTATTTACCAGTGAAGCGATAACGCCAATAGTTGTTGATTTTCCGGCGCCATTCGGGCCAAGCAAAGCAAAAAAGTCACCCTCTTGTACTTGTAGATCTATTCCTTTCACTGCTTCGACGCCGTTACTATAGACCTTTTTTAATCCTTCGATGTTAAGTGCTATTGTCATATTTTGTTATTCTCCATAACCCCAGCGTTTCGCTAAAGTATGTTCGATGTTCAAATGATCTAGAATTCGCGCCACCATAAAGTCGACTAAATCCTCAATACTTTGTGGCTGGTGATAGAACCCTGGCGCGGCTGGCATAATCGTCACGCCCAAACGGCTTAATTTAAGCATGTTTTCAAGATGGATTGGGCTAAAAGGCGTCTCACGAGGCACTAAAATCAATTGTCCCCGCTCTTTGATCACAACATCAGCGGCACGCTCCAATAAATTATCAGATGCTCCCAACGCGATGGCTGAAACACTTCCTGCACTACATGGGCATACCACCATTTGTTTTGGTGCCGCCGAGCCAGATGCCACAGGGCTAAACCAATTATCTTTGCCAAACACTTGTATTTGCTGTTGTTTGGCTGCGAATAGCGTTTGTAGCTGCTCGCTCGCTTTTTGCTCATTACCAGATAGCTTTACACTTGACTCGGTGTCCAAAACCACTCGAGCTGCGCTAGAGATTAACACATAAACTTGATAGTTTAACGACACTAATACTTCTAACAACCGCAGTCCGTAAGGTGCACCTGAGGCACCACTAAATGCCAATGTAATTGGCCCTTTAAATGTTTGTTCTGACATACAAATTACTTTTTTAATGCAGTTAATAATTTATCGTGAATACCACCAAAGCCGCCGTTGCTCATTACTAAAACATGTTGATTCGGCGCTTGATTTGCAACAACTTGTGTAACAATTTCATCGACACTAGAAAAGCACCGCCGTCCAGCACTTTCAGCCTGTGCTTTTAACGACCAAGACAAGCCTTCAGGCTCAAACAAATACACCTCATCAGCTACTGCTAATGACTGCATTAAAGTCTCTTGGTGCACCCCAAGCTTCATGGTGTTTGAGCGCGGCTCTAAAATCGCAATGATGGGTGCATCACCTACTTTTGCTCGAAGCCCTGCAAGTGTCGTTGCGATAGCGGTGGGGTGATGAGCAAAATCATCATAAACCGTTACTCCGTTTACTTCTCCTTTACACTCCATGCGTCGTTTAGGTGAGATAAACTGGCCTAGCGCTTCAATACTTACTTCTATTGGGATCCCAACATGTCTTGCGGCTGCAATCGTCACCATGGCATTCTTGACATTGTGTTCACCGATGGCTTGCCAGTTAACTACACCCTTTTCTTCTCCTTCAAACAGTACCGTAAAACTAGAGCCATCTGCTTTGATGAGGTTATACGACCATTCTTTGCCAAGGGATTCCTGCAAGCTCCAAAATCCTCTATTTATCACCTCTTGCAATGCCTTATCGTCGGCAGGATAGATGGCTTTACCTTGGCTCGGTAGCGTACGAATAAGATGATGGAATTGCGTCTGAATGGCGTTTAAATCGGGAAAAATATCCGCATGATCATATTCTAGATTATTCAAGATTAGCGTACGCGGTAAATAATGAACAAACTTACTCCGCTTATCAAAAAATGCGGTGTCATATTCGTCTGCTTCGATGACAAAAAATGGTGTGTCCGAAGTACGCGCAGACACCCCAAAGTTTTGAACCACCCCGCCGATTAAAAACCCTGGACGTAACCCAGCATATTCAAGCACCCAAGCCAGCATACTTGCGGTAGTCGTTTTTCCGTGTGTACCAGCAACAGCGAGTACCCAAGATTCTCTTAGTACATTTTCTCGAAGCCATTCAGGGCCTGACGTATAGTAAAGCCCTTTTTCCAGCACATATTCAACACAGGGGTTACCGCGACTCATGGCATTGCCGATGACCACCACATCAGGCTGAGCATCAACTAATTGCTGTGGGTCATAGCCTTGAGTAAGCTCAATGCCAAGTGCTTCGAGCTGGGTACTCATTGGTGGATAAACGTTGAGATCTGAGCCTGTAACTTTGTGACCTAAAGACTTCGCTATAGCGGCAATACCACCCATAAAGGTGCCGCATATCCCTAAAATATGTACGTGCATAGCATTCGCATTCTTTATTTTTCATTTTTAGCTAGATTAACATACTCAGCTTATCGGTGGCTGACTTTATTGTTGAATCTATTGCACCAGTATTATTCTGGTCTTGCTGAGGGCTGCAAGGCTGAGGTTATACAGAAAGGTTGGGCCGAACAATCGTTCGGCCCAAATAATTTAAGACTTGTTACGATTTTCTTTTGCAAACGCACGTAACTTACGTTTTTGTGATAGCGTCATTTTATTTGAACGGCCTGCGTACGGGTTGTCCCCTTCGCGGAACTCAATTTTAATTGGCGTCCCCATCACATTTAAAGCCTTGCGATAATAGTTCATTAGGTAACGTTTATAACTATCTGGCAGTTCGTGCACCATGTTACCGTGGATAACAATACGCGGTGGGTTATAACCACCTGCGTGTGCGTACTTCAGCTTCACACGACGACCACGTACCAATGGTGGCTGGTGATCAGCCTGCGCCATATCCATAATGCGACGCAACATTGCTGTACTGACACGTTTAGTTGCCGACTCGTAGGCTTCATCGATAGACTCAAACAAGTGACCAA
Source organism: Pseudoalteromonas sp. J010 (assembly GCF_003934235.1). Taxonomy (NCBI): domain Bacteria; kingdom Pseudomonadati; phylum Pseudomonadota; class Gammaproteobacteria; order Alteromonadales; family Pseudoalteromonadaceae; genus Pseudoalteromonas; species Pseudoalteromonas sp. J010. The sequence continues at coordinate 282,393 of NZ_RDBW01000001.1, forward strand.
CACCGGTGCCATGCAACGCGCTAATAAAGTGTAATCGTGCAAAATCAACAAAGCCCAGTCTGCGGTCTAGCTCTGTTTTGATCCGCTCTTTTACGTAGTCATCAAGACCATCCCACTTGTTCACTGCAATCACCAATGAACGACCCGCATTCAGGGCAAAGCCAAGCAAGCTTAAGTCTTGATCAGAGATCCCTTCACGAGCATCAACAACTAGCAAAACTACATTTGCGTCTTCAATTGCCTGTAATGTTTTTATCACAGAAAACTTCTCAACAACATCGCTGACTTTCTTGCGTTTACGTACACCTGCGGTATCAATCAGTACGTATTCTTTGTCGTTGCGAGTCATTGGGATGTAAATTGAGTCTCGTGTCGTACCTGGCATGTCGTACACTATCACTCGATCTTCGCCTAGAATCCGATTTGTCAGTGTCGACTTACCGACATTTGGGCGTCCAATAATCGCAAGTTTTACAGGCTTGTCTTCAAAGCCAGTTTTGCCAGCTTCAACTTCTTCATCTTCAAGATAAAGTTCCGCAATGTCTTCATCATCTTGCGCCACGGCTTCTTCTTGTAAAGAAAGCTCTGCAATGACTGGCTGTAAGGTTAACTCGAGTAGTTGAGTTACACCACGGCCATGTGCTGCTGCTATTTGCTGTACATCGCCTAATGCTAATTGATAAAACTCTGCACAATTAGAGTCTGCATCAATGCCATCCGTCTTGTTAGCCACGACAAAGCACTTTTTCTGCTGTTTGCGAAGGTGCTGTGCGATTGCTTGATCAGCAACAGTCATGCCTGCTCGTGCATCAACCAAAAATAGCACAATATCCGCCTCTTCAATTGCCAGCAGAGATTGTTCAGCCATTTCAGTTTCAATGCCTTCTTCTGAGCCATCAATACCACCCGTGTCCACCACGATAAACTCATAGCCTTCGTAATTTGCTTGGCCATACTTGCGGTCACGAGTGAGGCCAGGGAAATCAGCAACTAACGCGTCTCGAGTACGTGTTAAACGATTAAATAGTGTGGATTTACCCACATTAGGTCGCCCAACCAGAGCGATCACAGGAAGCATAGACTACCTCTTTTATAAACAACAAAAGGCTTCGCGTAAGCGAAGCCCCATAAAATATTCAAAATTCAGAAGGTTATTTTGGAATTTGAACTGCGCTAAGTTCACCATCTCGCGTATATACAAATACCTTGTCATCAACGACGATTGGCTCAATATAAAACCCTGAATCATCAAACTCAGTACGAGATACTAGCTCTCCTGAGTTTTTATCCAACCAATGTAAGTTACCTTCTTGGTCACCGACCACGATATAATTGCCTGCAACTGTTGGGGCAGTAAGATACCAGCCACGCAAAGCAGCTTGTGTCCAACGTTCAATACCTGAGTTTTTGTCTAGGGCGTATAACACCCCGTCACTGTCAACCAAATAAATAACATCTAGGTCTAGCGTTAAGTCGCGATAACTACTGTACTCACGATCCCATACTACGTTACCGCTGCGAACATCAATAGCCACTAGTTTACCATTATAGGCGATAGAATACACATATGCGCCACTCACGACAGGCTTAGTGTCTACATCAACCAAACGCTCAAACTCTGAAGCACCTTTTGCAATCGCAACATCAGTACTCCAAGCGGTAAAGCCATTCTCGGCGATTAATGCCGTCAGTTTGCCACTTTCTTCACCAACAAGTACACCGCCATTGGCGCTGGTTGGCGAACTTAAACCACGCAAGGTCAGAGCCGGCACTTCTTGTTCGTAGTGCCAACGTTCTTCACCTGTATCAGGGTGTAAAGCAACGAGTTTACCTGAACCTAAGTTAACATATAGCAGGCCATCCCCTGCAGAAGGGGCAGAAAGCGCTTCGCCAGGTACTGATTTACGCCACACCACTTCACCGGTTTCACGGTCTAAGGCAAAAACCTGTCCATGCTCAGAGCCGATGTACAGCTTACCATATGCTTGGGTAATACCGCCTGACAACTTAGCACTGTCACTGTCTTCCCATGGCCAAAAGCTGGTATTTTTACGCACATCAACTTGCCACTTTTCTTTACCTGTCTCGACGTCAAACGCGGTGACTATACCCTCTCGAGCAGCAGCAAAGACCGTTGTTTGGTAGCTCACAGGGGCAAGATGAGAGAAATAATGCTCTACACCGTCACCAACGCCCTCTTGCCACACAATATTCGCTTCAAACTGGTTGTTGATTTCAGGCAGTATCAGTTCTTCTTCGTCATCATTTGATGAGCACCCAGCCGTAAGTGCTGCCACACATAGAGCCAAAGAGGCCATAGTTAACTTCTTCATGGCAACTCCTTAAACCGTTGTCTTTTGTGCTAAATCATCCAGTTTAATTTGCAGCATGGGGTTATTATTACCTGTTGCCGCTTCTAGTGCTGACTGATAAGCGTCACGTGCCTTATCTTGCTCACCTTGCGCTAGGTAAATATCACCTTGGATTTCTGATTGCTGTGCTTTGAATGCCTCAGGCATCGGTTTTGCTAACGTTGCTAGCGCCTGCTCGTACTGCTTTTGAGAAGCCTGAACACGTGCTAATCGAAGCAGCGCCGTTGCTTTGAGCTCAGCATTATCTACATTTTCAGCAGCCCAAGTTAATTTGTCTGCGGCTAATGTTAAGTCATTCTTTTCAATTGCCTCTTTTGCAGCAACAAATGCGGCTAATACGGCATAGTTAGAATCAGCATTATCGGCAACAAACGCTTCGCTTTTTGCAAGCACATCATCGCTTTCCACGATTTGGCTGTAGGCTTCTGATGTCGCTTCTGCGGTGTCAATCTGACTCTGATTATAGGCTTTCCAACCGTATAAACCGCCTAACCCCAATACAGCCCCTATCACTAGGGTTGTACCATTCTCGCGGAAAAATCGCTTTATTGCTTCTTCTTGTTGCTCTTCTGTTGAATAAATTTCCATTCTAACCTCTTAGCTTACCAACTCTGCAAGCAGTGCTTTTACTTCTGCAAGCGGTAAGGTGATTTGTTCTTTCTCTTCACGCAAATATTTTACAGTCACTTTGCCTTGCGCCAGTTCATCTTCGCCTAGCACTAATGCCACGACTGCATCACTTTTGTCTGCGCGTTTAAATTGCTTTTTGAAGTTGCCCCCACCGCAATGTACCATCACGCGAAGTCCTGCAACCTCATCTCGTAGCTGCTGCGCTACTACTGGAGCTTGGATTGCCGCTTTGTCACCCATAGCAACTACATAAACATCAGCATTGCGGCGGATTTCACCAACACACTCTAATGTTTGTAACATTAACACAAGACGCTCGATACCCATCGCAAAACCGACAGCCGGTGTCGCTTTTCCGCCTAGCTGTTCAACCAAGCCATCGTAACGTCCACCTGCACACACAGTGCCTTGAGCACCAAGACTGGTTGTTACCCACTCAAATACAGTACGGTTGTAGTAGTCTAGGCCACGTACCAGCTTTTCATTAACCTGGTATTCGACGCCAGCTGCGTCTAAACGTTCACATAAATTCGCAAAATGTTCACGCGACTCTTGGTCTAAATGCTCAGAAAGCTTTGGTGCATCGACTAAAATTGCCTGAACGTCTGGGTTTTTGCTATCAAGAACTCGAAGCGGGTTACTGTACATACGACGTAAACTGTCTTCATCAAGTGCCGCTTTATGCTGCTCTAAATAAGCTATCAAAGCATCTCGATATTCAGCTCGGGCTTCGTTAGAGCCCAATGAATTAAGCTCAAGCTTGACGTGCTCTTGAATACCAAATTGCTGCCATAGGCGCGCCGTCATTAAGATCACTTCAGCATCAATATCAGGCGTTGCGACCCCATAAGTTTCAACACCAAATTGGTGGAATTGACGATAACGACCTTTCTGCGGCCGCTCATGGCGGAACATTGGCCCCATATACCAAAGACGCTGCTCTTGGTTATACAGCAAACCATGTTGATTACCAGCACGTACGCACACAGCCGTCCCTTCAGGACGTAGCGTTAAGCTGTCGCCGTTACGATCATCAAAGGTATACATTTCTTTTTCAACAATATCGGTTACTTCACCAATAGAGCGTTTGAATAGATCAGTCGATTCAACGATTGGAAAACGGATCTCTTGGTAGCCAAACGCAGCCACAGTTTCTTTTAATACCGATTCTACTTTCTGCCAGATTTGTGTATCACCTGGCAGACAATCATTCATTCCACGGATTGCCTGAAGTTGTTTTGTCACTGAAAACCCTAATTATTCTTTGCCATCAGCCAATATGTGTTGGTTGATGCTATTGCTTAAACACATGCTCAGGTAGCATTGTTTGCGTACCTGGATAAAGCTTGAAAATTCGCTTATCTTAACGATTACATCCGTATCAGTCGATGATTTTTACATCGATTTTTTCTTCGCTCTCTTTTTTCTCTACATACTCTCTAATTTGAGATTCAAGCTGAGCAACAATATCATCATTATCAATACGTGTTTTTTGACGTTCACCATTAATGTAAAGCCCTGAGCGGCGATTTGCACCTGCAAGACCTAAATCACTCACTAATGCTTCACCAGGGCCATTTACCACACACCCTATCACCGACACCGAAATTGGCGTAGTGATATCTTCTAGACGCTCTTCAAGTTGGTTCATGGTGTTGACCACATCAAACTCTTGTCTTGAACAGCTTGGGCAAGCGATAAAGTTAATACCACGCGAACGGATACGCAGCGATTTAAGGATATCGAAGCCAACTTTTATCTCTTGTACTGGATCAGCAGCAAGAGAAACGCGCAGGGTGTCACCTATCCCCTCAGCCAACAACATGCCAAGACCCACTGCCGACTTCACTGAACCGGCTCTAAAGCCACCTGCTTCTGTGATCCCTAAATGTAGTGGCTGATCGATTTCTTTAGCGAGTAGACGATAAGCGCCCACTGCCAGAAATACATCTGACGCTTTTACCGATACCTTAAACTGATCGAAGTTATGGCGCTGAAGAATCTCAACGTGACGCATCGCGGACTCAAGTAAAGCCTCAGGTGTTGGCTCACCGTACTTCTCTTGCAAGTCTCGCTCAAGTGATCCGCCATTGACCCCAATTCGAATAGGGATATTGTGTTCACCAGCGGCGTCAATCACAGCGCGGATCCTGTCTTCACTACCGATATTGCCAGGATTGATCCGCAGACAGTCCGCGCCATACTTGGCAACTTGTAAAGCGATGCGGTAGTCGAAATGAATGTCTGTCACCAGTGGAATGTCTACTTGTGCTTTAATGCTTTTGAATGCTTCAGCGGCATCCATGGTCGGCACAGAAACGCGAACGATATCAGCGCCCGCATCTTGGATTGCTCTTATCTGCGCCACCGTTGCATCGACATCTAGGGTGTTAGTATTCGTCATCGATTGCACCGCTATCGGTGCGCCATCACCAATAGGCACATTACCGACATAGATCCTCGTTGACTTTCTACGCTTAATAGGTGGTTCTGAAAACATGCTGACTACTCTGCTAACGGTAAATTAAATTTGGCTAGACGGTTTTTAGTGAACTCTGGCAAGGTCACAGGTTTACCATCAAGTGTGACCTCTACGGCCCGATGCTTGCCGAGTATAACAGAAAAAGGAGCTTTCCCTTCAACTGTCATGGTATATCCTGCTTTTTTAACCCCAAATGCCACGCGCTCTTGGGTTGCATCAAACATCTCAACCCAACTTTCTTCATTAAAGTACATCACCACCGTGCTGATCCCTGGCGCGCGTTTAGTCTGCTCTTTCGGATTGCTCTGGGCAGGCGTTGATGTCGCCACCTCAAGCGTACTTGTTGGCTGCTCTTCTAGCGCACCTGTACTCTCAGACTGTTCTGGCTCGTCGTTTTGTATCTCTTCTTGAGCGCTGGTTACTTCAAGCTCTGATGCTTCAAGCTCTGGTGCTTCAATTGTGGTGACCGCGCTTTCTTGAGCGCTTTCAGACTCCGAAGTATTGGTCTGCCAAAACCACAACGCTGAGGATCCCAACACAATAGCAAGCACGATATAACTCACCATCATTAAACGGCTATCGTGTGCCTCTTTGTGCGTACGACGCGAAAAGCTTTGCATTCGTTTTTTCTGCGGCGGTACCACTGGGGATTGGTACATAGCCAGTACCTCTACCGGATTTAGTCCGAGCAATGCGGCATAGTTTTTAATATAACCACGCACAAATGTTTCAGGCCCTAAATCTTGATAATCGTCCTGCTCGAGCTTGGTGAGTTGGGCATGAGTCATCTTTAGACGTGATTCAATCTCAGCAAAACTGATCCCAGCATTTTGTCTTGCAGTCGCCAAAGTTTGCCCGATTGAAGGCTGCTCTTGTTCAGGTGCTTCTTGCTCTTTCATATTTTGGTTCATAAAACGTAATTTGTTGGGTCTACTATTAATAATCCGTGGCCTGCTTGCAGCGCCACGTCAGGAGTTAGCTTATTCCATCGCATAATTTCATCGATCAACACACCATATCGATCGGCTACGCTGAGCAAAGTATCTCCCACAGCGATTTTATGGATCACATTGGGATTATTTAGATACACCTTTTGACCCGCAACTAACCTTGCAGATTCACGCACTTGATTATACTGCATCAAATCGACCATTTTAATGTCGTATTTTACAGAAATACTAAATAGGTTTTCACCTGCTATCACCGTGTGAAACGCTACCTTTGGTGGCGTTAATTCGCTGTTTAGCAGCGGTATGGAAGTGTTAGTTGCTGCCGCGGTCACTACATGACGTTCCTTTGGCATTTCACTAAAGGTGACATCTGCAGGATTTGGTTGATAGAACTCAACTTGCTCATCAGAGCGCAATGACGTAGTTACCGCTGGAGAATTTTTAACTACCTCAGGTTTTGCTACTGGCGCAAAATTATTAGTCTCTACAGGTGAATCAGCAGTGAATATAGGCGTTGATTTGCGTTGCGTTTTTTTACGTTTAATTTTTATCTTTGGATTTGCAACGATATGACTGGGTGACGCACCAGCCAACTTGTTAAGCTGCGCTTCTCGGTATCGATTCCTCAGTCGTTCAAACTCACTCGCCACAGTATTGTCAGTTAATATCAAGGCCGCCTGCGCTGACTTTGGATAGCTTTGCACTAACGTGGTTGCTAAGTCCTGCGCTTTTTGTAAATGTCCCATTTGCATGTGAACAAGGTGGCCAAGCATCAGGCTTCTGGGAGAAACAAAACCCCGCTTTTCAATACTTTCTAGAATATCTTCGACTCGCAAAAAGTCACTGCGCGCATAATACAGACCGGCTAAAGCCAGCTGTGAAGAGATCTGCTGCGCATTATGCTTAATAGCGCTTTGCAAATAATCCTCAGCAAGTAAATATTCATTTTGCTTCAAAGCACATAATGCTAAGTTTTCGTAACTGGCTGCTACTCTGAGATAACTTGGCACTTCAATTGCTTTAAAAAAGTACGCATTAGCTTTATCGTACTGCCCTACTCGGCACAAAAACGTGCCATAGTTATTTAGCGTATCGGGATTATCAGGTTCAATATCCAATGCCGCTTGGTACGCATTGTCGGCACGCTGTTGCTCTCCCACCTGCTCATAGTAATAGGCCAGCGTATAGTGTGCTTCTGCCAGCTTTGGCGCGAGTTGCAACGCGCGCTCAAGATTAAACTTCGCTGACGTAGTATTACCTGAATTGAGATATTGAAGTGCAAGCGCGATACGAGTTCTAGCAGCATTGGTGTTATTGACTTGCTGCTCGGCTACTGGACGGCCATCAGCACGATAGCTGCGCTCCGTCACACAACCTGACAAAACTAAACTCGCACCTGCGAGAATGGATGCAGCCAATCCTGTTTTGCGATAATTTCGCGATTGCATCACTCACCTTTGAATGCCACTGGGTTTTATATCTGCACTATATTACCCAAAAGGCTACGAGATTCACCTATTTTTTGTAAGATAACCAGAACTTATCTGAGACTCAGATGAAATGAGCTGACCCAAGCCAGCTCATTATTTATTATTGTGCACTCACATTGACAGCAATGGCATTGTCATCACGTTGCTTTTTCTTGGCTAGACGCTTGGTTCTATCCACAACATCACCAACCAACTGACCACATGCAGCATCAATATCATCGCCACGAGTACGACGCACAATACAAGTCAGTCCAGCCGCTTGTAACACTTTCGAGAATCTATCGATACGACTATTACTAGAGCGGCCATATTCGTTACCAGGGAACGGGTTGAACGGGATCAAGTTAATCTTTGATGGCGTGCCTTTAAGCACTTTTACTAACTCATGGGCATGATCCGTGCTGTCATTAACATCTTGCAGCATTACATACTCAATGGTGACATCTTTATTCGCCTTTGAGCCATCAATATAACGGCGACATGCCGCTAAGAACTCTTCAATTGGATACTTTTTATTGATTGGTACAAGCACATCGCGAAGTGGGTTATTTGGTGCATGTAGTGAAATTGCAAGTGCCACATCTATTTTTTCTTTCAAGATGTCAAGCGCAGGTACCACGCCTGATGTACTGAGCGTGACGCGGCGCTTGGATAGGCCAAACGCCCAATCGTCCATCATCAGCTCCATCGCTGGTACAACGTTATTGAGGTTTAACAGAGGCTCACCCATACCCATCATCACGATGTTAGTAATTGGGCGCTTAGTGCTATCACCTTTATGTAGACCAATGTCGGTTGCCACGCGCCAAACCTGACCTATGATCTCAGACACTTTTAAGTTACGGTTAAAGCCCTGCTGCGCCGTTGAGCAAAAAGTACATTCCAACGCACAGCCAACCTGAGAAGATACACACAGTGTGGCTCTATCTTTTTCTGGGATCCACACGGTTTCAACTTCTTGGCCGCCTTCGAGTAACAGTGCATATTTGATGGTGCCATCTGAAGCCTCTTGCTTTACTGATATTTCAGGCGCTTTAATCTCACACTCAGCCTGCAAACGTGCACGAAGCTTTTTATTTAAGTTACTCATCTCATCGAAATTATCGATACCAAAATGATAAATCCATTTCATCACCTGATCCGCGCGAAACGGCTTTTCGCCATATGATGCAAATAACTCGCGCATCCCCTCGCGATTTAAATCAAGTAAGTTAATTTTTTTCTCAATAGTGGTCATGAACAACCTCGGTTATAGACGGTAAAAACAGCTTAATTGCCAACTGAAAATTGTACAAAAAAGCAGCAAGCATCACAAATAATGAAACGTGTTTTGTGAAGTAGTGTGATTACTTTACAAAGCACGCTTATCCCATATCAACACCATTTGGCTACGGGACAAAAAAAGGGCTCGAAAGCCCTTTTTTGGCACCAAGTCTCGAATTAACGAGTACGTGGGCAGATTTCTTCTTCAGCGAAGAAGTAAGCGATTTCGCGAGCAGCAGACTCTGGTGCGTCAGAACCGTGTACAGCGTTCTCGTCGATGCTGTCTGCGTAGTCAGCACGTAGTGTACCAGCTAACGCTTCTGCAGGGTTAGTAGCACCCATGATTTCACGGTTTTTACGAACTGCATCTTCACCTTCAAGAACCTGAACCATTACAGGGCCTGAAGTCATGAAAGAAACTAGTGCACCAAAGAAAGGACGCTCTTTGTGCTCTGCGTAGAAACCTTCAGCTTTCTCTTGAGAAAGGTGAACCATTTTTGATGCAACGATTTTAAGACCAGCAGACTCAAAACGGTTGTAGATAGCACCGATGTGGTTTTTAGCTACCGCATCAGGCTTGATGATTGAAAAAGTACGCTCTAAAGCCATCTTTTGCTCCAAAATATTGTTGTGAATATTAACGGGCGCGAATTATACGTTGTTTGGTAGAAAAAACCTACTATCTCACGCCGCTTTCTTTGAGAAGATAAAGAAGTTTAGTCAATTTAATATCAATAAACGTCCATAATTCACCGCTACAGCCCAGCTGACAGGGAAATCTATTTGCTTCACAGACAACATCGAAAAACCTGATCTACATCAAAATTATTTTACAGGCTTTCTTCTATACTGCGCCGCTTTTTAGAATCAGCGCACGAAATCACTCAACAGCTGACCCGTAATCAGTTCAATGTATGAGGTAAACCATGTTTGTACCAGAACTTCTCTCTCCAGCCGGCAGTTTAAAGAATATGCGTTACGCTTTTGCGTACGGTGCCGACGCCGTCTATGCCGGACAACCTAGATATAGTTTGCGAGTGCGTAATAACGAATTTGACCTTGAGAACCTTGAGATAGGTATCAATGAAGCTCACCAGCAGAATAAAAAGCTTTATGTGGTGTCAAATATTGCGCCGCATAATGGCAAAGTAAAGACCTACTTACGTGATATTGAACCCGTCATCGCGATGAAACCAGATGCGCTTATCATGTCCGATCCTGGGCTAATTATGCTCGTACGTGACAAGTGGCCTGATATGCCAATTCACCTTTCTGTACAGGCTAATGCAGTCAACTATGCTGCGGTACAATTTTGGGCGAAACAAGGAATTGAGCGCGTAATTCTTTCTCGGGAACTATCACTACAAGAAATAGAAGAGATCCGTGCGCTTTGCCCAGAAACAGAACTTGAGGTGTTTGTCCATGGGGCACTGTGCATGGCATACTCTGGGCGCTGTTTGTTATCTGGTTACATCAATAAGCGCGATCCAAACCAAGGGACGTGTACCAATGCCTGTCGCTGGAGTTACGACGTAAAGCCAGGTCAAGAAGACGAAACCGGTGACGTAGTGCATAAAGTGGATCCAAAGGCCATTATTCCTACTTTGGGTGAAGGCCAGCCAACCGATCAAGTCTTTATGCTCGAAGAGCAAGGCCGTCCAGGTGAATATATGCCAGCGTTTGAGGATGAACACGGCACATACATCATGAACTCCAAAGACTTACGTGCTGTACAGTATGTTGACCAGTTGACTCGTATGGGCGTACATAGCCTTAAAATTGAAGGTCGTACCAAATCTTTCTATTACGTTGCACGTACCGCTCAAGTTTATCGTAAAGCCATCGATGATGCAGTGGCGGGTAAGCCATTTGATCCCAGCTTAATGAAAACTCTAGAGAATCTTGCTCACCGAGGCTACACCGAAGGCTTCTTAAAGCGTCATGTACATCAGGACTACCAAAACTACGACTACGGCCACTCTATCTCAGATAAACAACAATTTGTCGGTGAAGTGCTAGGTCGCACAAACAATGGCTTAGTTGAAATCGACGTAAAGAACAAGTTCTGCACAGGACACAGCCTTGAGTTGATGACACCAAAAGGGAATATTCACTTTAACCTTGAACACATGGAAAATAAAAAAGGTGAGACCATTGATGACGCTAAAGGCTCAGGCCATGTTGTAAAGATCCCATTGCCGGAAGATATTGACTTAGACCATGCGATTTTAATGCGTAATTTAGGTCAGCATGAGGACACACGAAACCCATTTAAAAAGGCTTAGTCATGGCACTTTTGATCAACGATAAATGTATCAACTGTGACATGTGTGACCCTGAATGTCCAAATCAAGCCATTTATATGGGCGATAAAATTTATCAAATTGACCCAGATAAGTGCACAGAATGCGTGGGGCATTACGATACACCAACTTGTGTGAGTGTATGCCCAATAGACTGTATCAAGCCGGACCCAAACTATAAGGAAAGCCTTGATCAACTGGCTGAAAAGTATCTTCGCCTTACTGAACCAAATCCGTGAAGCCTAAAGGCTTCACTTTCTCTTTTCATCCTTCACTCGCCTCAAAAATACCAACGTCTTCCTACTTGCTTGAGACGACAGCATAATTTTGATGCTAACGGTAGGAATAGCCTTATCTCAAACAACTATACAGACAATTTTAATCTGTAATTTATTACCTCAAAATAGCGCGCTTACTAACCTGATGAACGTCTAATAATTAGGCTAATTGATATAGTTCAGATTTGACCTTGTCGAAGTTTCAAATAGATATACTACAATCAAATTAAGCTTAGAAACGAATTAATTATCTTTAATTGCATTATAGCAAATGCGTGATTTTGCAAAGAAAACGATAGAGCTAATAACTCGAAGATTAATACTGCAACTGTGTAGGCCGAAAAACTTTATATTCAATCGTATAGGAATATTTCTCAAATAGGTTAAAGAGCCAACACAGCTTGATAGTTACCCTCTGGAATTGGTATCACTTAAGGTAGGGAAATAACATGGATTTGAACTCATTTGAGTCTTTTTTTCACAATGCCTACATGCCCCATGGCCACTGCTACTTGTGGCAACCTCATTTGCTATGGACAAATGTCATCTCCGATATTCTGATCGCGACTGCATATTTTTCCATCCCCATGGCGATCATCATTTATGCAAAACAGAGACCTGATGTTGGCAAGAATTGGGTATTCGTACTGTTTTGTAGCTTCATTACCTTATGTGGCTTAACACATCTTATTGGTGTCTACACCGTTTGGCATGGTGCGTATGGTATACACGGGATCTCAAAAGCCGCAACCGCCCTTATTTCTATGATCACAGCGGTATACTTATTCAGGCTTATTCCAAGCGCAGTCGCTATTCCAACGCCAAACCAATTTCATGGTATTAGCGCAAAACTCAAACRTGTCACCGATGAAAAGCAAGCCCTACATACCCAGCTTGATCAACATAGGGTCACTGAATTTATGCTCAATACGCTGCCAACAAGCACCTTACTGCTCGATGAGTTGCTTTCGATAAGTAAGTGTAACCCTTATTTCTATCGTGAACTTGGTTATGACTCCCCCGATGAACTTATCGGATTACGATTACATGACATCATCAGCTTGGATGACCCCTTCGATAGTCTCGAGTCTGTAAGCCAATCATTACTTGATCAAAATGAATACAGTAAAGAGTCACTGTGTCATGTTCGGGATAAATTTGGTAACCAAATTCCGATGGAAATGCGACTAGTGCAAGAACCTCATGATGGTACCCATCTCATTCTTGCAGTATTCAATAATCTTTCCTCCCTAAAGAAGACGGAACAAGCGCTTGCCGACTCTATAGATAAAATGAAACGAGCCATTGGTGCAACAGAAGATGGGATATGGGAGTGGAACGTTGTTGACAATAGCGTAAGTTACTCTGCTGGGCTAAAAGCAATGATAGGCAAAAGAGAAGATGAAAACGTGACTTTTGATGACTGGTTTGCACACATCCACCCAGATCATCAAAATAAAGTGCAAGCCGCTATCGAGCAACACTTTGAAACGAAGGCACAATACTTTGTAGAGTATTTAGGCAGAGATAATAAAGGTGAATATGCGTGGTTTTCTGCTGTAGGTAACAGTCAGTTTGATGACAATGGCAAACCCCATATTATGTCTGGTGCGCTGAGAAATATTCACCAAAGAAAAGCCCTTGAATTACAGGTTGCGGAGAAAAGCAAAATTTTAAATGCCATTTACGAAGGTTCAAGCCAAGCCATTTGGTTATTGAAAGTCGAACCAAATCAAGATTTTCGCTTTTTAGAGTTCAATAAATTTGCCTGTCAGCGTACCGGAGTAAAATTAGAACAAGTGCTTGGGAAAACACTGAAAGAGCTCAGAGGCGCGACACTTGACGCAGAATTAGTCGACAGAATAGAAAAAAACTACTTGCTCTGCGTAGAGCTTGCAAAGCCAATCGACTACACCGAAATGATGCCACTGAAAGGCAAAGCGCACTGGTATCAGACTACCCTCTACCCGTTAAAAGATCATAAACAAAATGTTGAGCGTATTGTCGGGGTAGCTGTAGACATTACCGCACGAAAAATTGCAGAAAAAGAACTCAAGGATAATCACAATTTCTTACAACGAATGATTGACTCTGCGGTGTGTGGTCTTTACCTCTACGACTTGAAAGCACATAAAAATACTCGGATCAATAAACGCTATACACAAATACTGGGCTACACCATGAAAGAACTAGAGCTCTGTGACCTTGATAGTTGTTTCCATGAGAGTGAACGCGCTTTGGTGTATGAGCACATAGAAGAAATCAAATCTAGCCAAGATGGCGTGCTTATTCCCATAAAGTATCGATTTAAACACAAAGATGGGCATTGGGTGTGGTGCTACTCAGTAGATACCATTATCACCCGTGATAAACACGGTGAACCTGAATTGATGTTAGGTACTTTCGTCGACATGACTGAGTACACAGAACTCTTACTTCAGTTACAGGAGTCAAACGCGCACCTTGAGCATTTTGCATATATCGCCTCTCATGACTTGCAAGAACCGCTGAGAAAGATCACCGCCTTTTCGGATAGCTTAGCACAGAGGATCACGCCTGAGCTTAAAGACTATGACGATGCAAAGTTTGAAATCGACAGGCTGGTTGATGCCAGTCAGCGAATGCGAGTCATGATCCAAGACCTATTAAAACTTTCACGCTTACATTCACACACTTTAAAGCGACAACCCACTAACTTGACTATACTAATTGAGGATGTTTGTGAAGTGATGAGCTTTAGCTTAGAGGAAAGTCAAGCCGAGATTAAGCTTGAAAATGCTGAGGTACCGCTACAGCTTGATGCTTCTTTATTTTTGCAAGTATTGCAAAATCTAATAAGTAATAGCATCAAATTTAAATCACCTGATACGGTACCAATTATTCGTATTTCAGTTACYCAAAGTAGTAGTGAAACCATGATCTATTATCAAGATAATGGGATAGGAATACCAAAATCACGACGACAACAAATATTCGAACCATTTAGGCGCTTTGGTACAACACAAGAATACGGTAGTGGAATAGGACTTGCTTTGTGTCGTCAAATTATTAAGTTACACGGCGGCACCATTAAGTGTATAGAGTGCGAACAAGGTGCTTTATTTGTAATGGCTTTTGCAAATAAAGCTAAGGAGTAATAATGGAACTGTTATTAGTTGAGGATGACCCCGATGATGTCTATTTCTTTGAACGTGCCTATCGCAGTATAGATAACGCACCTGAGTTGAAAATCTTTTCAGATGGTCATGCTTTGCTGGATTATCTCAACACCTGTAAAACCCCCAACCAAGTGCTGTTGTTAGACTTGAATATGCCTGTGATGAGCGGCTTCGAGGTAATGGAAGCTTTACGCGCTGAGCACATGATAGATAATTTAATTACGGTGTGTTACACCACCTCCACACATCACAGTGATATCCGTAAAGCGTATCAACTCGGTGCAAAATCCTACATCACCAAACCTGGACGTTTGCGTGATTTAGAGTCATTAATTAAGTTGATAAAACAATATTGGTTTGATAACAATCGAGTTGTGCAGGGATAACTATGAATACATGTCTTGTTTACCTTCTAGAAGACAACGATGAAGATGCCTACTTGGTAAAGCGCACGCTTGCCAAAGTCGAAGGCAGACAAAAGTTTAATGTGAAGCACTTTATCAATCTCGAACAGCTTGATCATGCAATCAACACTGTTAAGCCTGACGTGTTATTGCTCGACCTAAATATCGAAGAAAGCCAAGGACTATCCACTTTAATTAAAGTAAAACAGCTTAATATACGCGCCCCTATCGTAGTGTTAACAGGGGTGTCAGAAACGCTTTTTGGAGAAAAGGCCATACAATTGGGTGCACAAGACTATATACCTAAGCATGAACTCAGCGGCCCACTGCTTGCTCGCACTATCACCTTTTCAAAAGAACGTTATGAGATGCATCGCAATTTAGAAAACTTAGTTGTCATGGACAAACTAACCATGCTTCACAACCGTGGAGCATTTGATACTGAACTAGAAAAAGCCATATCAGGCTCTGAGCGATATGGTCACGGATTTGGTTTGTTGTTCATTGATTTAGATAACTTTAAACCGGTCAATGATACGCTCGGTCACCAAGCCGGTGATCAATTGTTAAAAATAATCTCAGCGAAGCTCAAAATGTACAAACGTGCATCTGATTTTGTCGCCCGCTATGGCGGAGATGAGTTTGTCGTTATTGCACCCAATCTTTGCGAAAAAAACCAACTTAAAAAGCTCGTACAACACAAATATGACTTGCTCAGCGATACCTATTGTTTACAAGATGAAAGCGGCTGTATTCAAGAAGTAAAGTTAAGTTTAAGTATCGGTGCTGTCATTTATCCGTCCGATGCGGCTTCGGCCACTGAACTGGTTGCAAAAGCAGACAAAGCCATGTACTTCGCAAAAAGTAATCAACTCCCATACGCTCTCTATAACGAAACTGAACTATCTGAGCAATAAAAGAACAACTCATACCAATTTGACTTAATACTTGCTCAATTTGAAGGAGTAAATCTGACGCTAACCGCGTTAAAAATTTCTTATTTAGAACAACTAAATAGCAAAATTTTTGCCTTGTCTATATGGATGTAGGTACCTTAGCGATAGCAGGACGCGGAAGCGGAGTTATCGACAAGATTTTCTCGCCTCAAAACAGA
This sequence comes from Pseudoalteromonas sp. J010, assembly GCF_003934235.1. NCBI lineage: Bacteria > Pseudomonadati > Pseudomonadota > Gammaproteobacteria > Alteromonadales > Pseudoalteromonadaceae > Pseudoalteromonas > Pseudoalteromonas sp. J010. The sequence goes on from NZ_RDBW01000001.1 coordinate 298,837, forward strand.
CCACTTAATTAAGAAAATTGGCATCATTCACTCTTGGATGGCCTTCACCTCAGCGATTGCATAGTTTATGTATTCCTTTTGTTTCGTCCGAACACTTCGAGCCAAACAGCCCCCTTGTTAAACCCAGTCAAAACAAAACTTTTATTTTACAAAATAATTACACTTAGTTATAACTTAACCTGAACAAAAAACAAACAAAAAGGATACAGCATGAAACACCACTATCTATCAGCATGTATACTCGCATTGCTTTCGCACCAAGCTACAGCAGCAGGTCAACACGACTCAATCTCGCTACCTGATTTTACTGCAGAGCATGTTCGTAGCTTACCAATCTCCAGCCTGATGGCCGTAAACCCAGATCTATTTCTATTTAGTAACGCGCTGCAGTATGTTGATTGGCAACAAACTCTTGATACAACTGCGCCCCATCTCAACGATAAACTAGAGGTCATCTTGCATTACGCAGGCTATGCCAGTATCAATCCAAAGCTATTGCTCGCTTTAATGGAAATGTCATCTGGCATCATTAGCACGCCAACGCCAGAGGCATACTTAGCACCGTTTGGAAAACTCTCGCATGAAACAGGCTTCGATGCGCAACTTAAAGATATCGCGCTAAATTTAAGTGGTCGATACTACGCGTTCCAAAAACTTCAAACTGAAATGGGCTTACAAGCCTTTCCAGCAGTAAATGAAGCCACCGTTGCCCTTGCTGATCTGACTAATATGCCAGTCAATCAACTATTTAATGTTTATCAGACATTATTTAATGGTGAATCTTTGGCACTCAAGGAAGATAGCGTTTCACACTTTACGGTCTCAAAAGACTCACAAGTAGGCACACTCGCCAGTTTCACTCTCAACTTTCCTTGGCCTTCAGGTTACGCTTGGTATAGTGGTGGCGCACACTCGAATACCGGATCTGGATACCCATACTCTTCATTGGACTTTAATAATGGGTCTGGTGGTTGGGGTAGTAATACACCTTGGGTACAAGCCGCACACGGCGGTACCGTCACGCGCTACTCACAATGTAATATTCGAGTAACACACTCAAGTGGCTACTCAACTCAGTACTACCATATGGAAGGCCTCCAATATAACACTGGTGATGTGGTATCCGCAGGCGCGTGGCTCGGCCGCTATGCCGACGACAAATCAACAGCATTATGCCAAGGAGGTCAATCAACAGGCCCTCATGTGCACTTCTCTTTACTCTATAATGGCGGGCATATTTCACTTCATAATTGGTACATCAGTGGCTATCGCATAGACGTTGGTAACTACAACTATGACGATAATTGCAGCCGCTTCTACTTTGAGAAAAACGGTTACCGCACCTGTGCCTGGAGAGCATTGTATAAGTAGGTGATAACTTGTTCTCTAGCCGCTGTTATCCCTTAGGGTAAAATTTATTTTAAGAGATAGCTTCCGGCTAGCGTGATGTTGCACGTCTGGGTTTAGGTATTTTAGTTGATTAACTAACTTCTTATCTCAAGTTGAGGCTAAGATACCCCCTCAGCTAGAGATAACACTATACTTTTGTATTATTCGATAAAGGCTTGCCTACGTAGCTGGCCTTTACCTACATGACCATTCTAAAGCACTGAAGCTCCAGTAAAATTCAACAATAGCGTCTTATTGCCTAACGTTTTAACGCCAAAAATAGAGTCGTTAATTCAGCAAACCCAAATTATAAAAAACTTAACTTTTTGTAAAAACTATGTATATTAATTTTTAAATAAAATAAAAAAGGATTGAGTACATCCATGCTTACTAAGGAAAATTCTAATGATTTCATCGAGTGGCAAAAACGCAACTTTTTTATCTTAACTCACGCCAAAGCCGATACAAGCTCTACCAACTACACACTATTAATAAAAGTGCTAGAAACCTTAGGCAGCTCGGTTAAAGTTGATACCAGACTTCCTGAGCCAAACTTACGCGCACAAACCGCTCTTTTTTTGGTAGATACTGAACACCGAGACTGTAACGAGCTGATAAGTGCTGAAGTTAAGCTATTGGCCGCAACCCATAAAGTTTTGTTGTTCAATGCCAATCCCGAAGAAGTAAATGAAAAAACAGCATTACTTGGTAATGTGAAAGGCTTACTTTACCAGAACTCCCCCCCCGAAACTCTATTTAAAGGGCTTAGCAGAGTCTTAAAAGGTGAGCTTTGGTTTTGTCGAAGTGCTATTTCTACCGCATTTAGTGAGCTACTTGCTGCACTCCCTCAAACGCTGCCTAATAGCGATATAGTCTTAAACAGTGAAGAGCTAAGTATACTCACCTGTCGAGAAAAATCAGTGATCAAACTAATCGCGGCGGGTGCCAAAAATGAAGATATCGCTGACAAGCTAAATATAAGTAGTCATACAGTAAAAACTCATATCTATAGCGCGTTTAAAAAAACGAACTCACGCAACCGGGTTGAGCTAGCTAATTGGGCGCTACGGCATATACCCATAGTCAGTTTAAATTAAATATCAGTAATTCACTTAACGCTCAGAAAAATATAGTGCCTTTGATTGTACGAACGCAAAGTGAAAAGAGAATAGGCGGCTAGTAAACCTAACCGCTCAATAATACAAAGCGCGAGCTGTATTACGCTACGCCATAGCTATCACGGTATGCTTTAACTGCATCTAGGTGTGCATCCATACCACCTTGTTGCTCAAGGTAAGTAATAAGATCAGCAAGCTTAACAATAGAAACTACCTGAGTATTAAAATCGCGCTCAACTTCCTGAATAGCCGAAAGCTCAGCTTTGCCTTTTTCTTGACGATCCAGCGCAATTAATACACCAGCAAGATCGGCACCGTTGGCAGCGATGATTTCCATTGACTCACGAATAGCAGTACCCGCCGTGATCACATCATCAACCAACATAATACGACCTTCAAGTGCAGAACCTACTAAGTTACCGCCTTCACCGTGCTCTTTCTTTTCTTTACGGTTAAAGCAATAAGGCACATCTTTATTGTGATGATCGGCAAGGGCAACCGCTGTAGTGGTTGCAATCGGGATACCTTTGTATGCCGGGCCAAACAACACATCAAACTCAATACCTGCATCTTCCAATGCTGACGCATAAAAACGGCCTAAACGGGCAAGATCACGACCCGTGTTAAACAAGCCTGCATTGAAAAAGTATGGGCTTGTACGGCCTGATTTTAACGTAAACTCACCAAACTTCAGCACCTGCTTTTCTAAGGCAAATTCAATAAACTCTTTTTGATACTGTTTCATGTTTTCCTACCGAGTGTTGATTACGCTAACGCTTGCTTTTGTAGATCAATAATTTCTCTAATTGAATGTTTCGCCAAGCCAAGTAGCTCGTCTAGCTCGTCGAACGAGAAAGGTTCGCCCTCAGCAGTACCTTGTACTTCAATGAGCTTACCGGTTTCAGTCATGATCACATTCATGTCTGTTTCCGCTTCTGAATCTTCAAGATACTCGAGATCTGTGATTGGCTGACCTTTATAAACCCCAACCGAGATTGCCGCGATCATAAATTTTAATGGGTTTACATTAATCATGCCTTTTGCACGCATGTGCGTTAGTGCATCAACCAATGCCACACAAGCACCACTGATTGAAGCCGTACGCGTACCACCATCAGCTTGAATAACATCACAGTCAATGGTAATTGTGTTTTCACCTAACGCTTTTAAATCAACCGCGGCACGTAAAGCACGCGCGATTAAGCGTTGGATTTCCATGGTGCGACCACCTTGTTTACCGCGCGCCGCTTCACGGTTGTTACGCGTATGTGTAGAGCGCGGAAGCATACCGTATTCTGCGGTGATCCAGCCCTTGCCTTGCCCCTTCATAAAGCGTGGTACACCGGCTTCTACAGAAGCTGTGCATAACACTTTTGTGTTACCAAACTCCACCATTACTGAGCCTTCAGCGTGCATAGTATAGTTACGAGTAAATGTAACCGGCCTGATCTGATTTGCAGTTCTTTCGCTTGGACGCATCCACGTTCCCCCATCATCAAAATTTGCCGTACATTATAAAGGGATCACAAAGACTATGCCACGCGATCCGACTAAAAATAAAATTCACTTTAGGGCTGTGTGGAAATTCGGCTATAATGCTGCGGTTAAACCAAGCTAAATTTTAGGGACTTTATATGATCCATAGTATGACCGCCTACGCCCGCAAAGAAGTGAAAGGTGATTGGGGCACTGGGGTTTGGGAAATTCGTTCAGTTAATCAACGCTACCTTGAAACCTTTATCCGCGCACCGGAACAATTTAGAGGCTTAGAGCCAGTAATACGTGAGCGCCTGCGTAAACACCTACAACGCGGCAAAGTTGAAGTATTCCTAAAGTTCACCGCCAACCCAGCGCACGTAGGCCAACTCAGTGTCAACGAAGCACTCGCGAAGCAACTTGTTGAAAGCGCAAAGTGGCTGCAATCTCAAAGTGGTGGCGACATCAATCCCGTAGATATTCTACGCTGGCCAGGCGTGATGGAAGCCGAAGAAGTTGATTTGGACTCCGTAAACAGCGAGCTGTTAAGTGGCTTTGACGATCTAGTTGAAGACTTTAAAGCGGCGCGTGCAAGTGAAGGTGAAAATTTAGAGACCATGATCACCACCCGCCTCGACGGTATATTAGAACAAGTTGACATTGTTGAAGGGCACATGCCTGAGGTGACAAAATGGCAACGTGAAAAGCTTTCTCAAAAGCTTGAAGAACTCAAAACCGACATTGATGAAGGCCGCTTAGAGCAAGAACTTATTTATCTTGCACAAAAACAAGATGTTGCCGAAGAACTCGACCGTCTTAAGTCACACGTTAAAGAAACCCACAAAATCCTCAAAAAAGGAGGCGCTTGTGGCCGTCGTTTAGACTTTATGATGCAAGAATTTAACCGCGAATCTAACACCCTTGCTTCAAAGTCGATCAACAGCGACATCACCAACGCCGCTGTAGAATTAAAAGTGCTGATCGAACAGATGCGCGAGCAGATCCAAAACATCGAATAACCAGCCATATTTTGAGATATGTCACCGGTTTGGTGACATATCTCATTATGTTCGATACCGTGATATTGTCGGCAGTTTGAGCTGAGCTTACATTTGCATATCTCATTACACTTGGCACTTGATGGCGATAATAAAAACCAATTTTGACTTAAATTCTGTGCCATTGCCCCCGTTCAAATCGCTTTAGTACGTTGCATTTTGGTGAAATGGAAATTAAATATAACCATTCATTTTCCACCAGCTGTTTCACCACTTCATGCTCAGCCATCACATGCTCAAGGGCGCTTGTCGGTGCTTGGACTATTACGCTCAAACGCTGTGGTGTGTGCATCCACTTTTCACCGTTATAAACTGATTGCAGTGGCAGACCAATTCGCAAATCACCACCATTACCCTCAAAAACGCCTATTCGCCCCCCTACCACGTTATGAAGTACTTTATTACCACTACCATACTTACCAGGATCGGTGACTGAAGCGTTATATTGCATATTAATCCAATTAGTAACGAGCATTGGCGCCGTTAAAATTGAGGTTAATTTAGTTAACTCTGGGTCTTGCTGATAATCGTACTCATGTAAGAACACTCGACCTTGCAGGTCTAGCCCCTGCGTTGTCTGTCGAGGCGCAATAATAAATCCAGCGTTATTCGCAAGCCCCCACTCAGGACGTACTTGAGACCAGTCCTTGGTTCGAGCGCTAAACTGCTGTTCTAGCTGTTGCTGTGACAAAATATCTGGGTTGATTGCAAGTGCCTCTGAGCGCTCAATGCGGGCTAGATGTGATGCCTGTTTTAGCCACTGACTGATCTCTGGTTTGAGTTCGCCATAAGTTACAATTTGCTCTGTTGTGGTATTGTGTAATGCCGCGATGAACCGAGTTGTGACAGGGATCTGCACCCCCAGTTTTATCAGCTCATTACGCACCGCAACATCATTTAATAGCTGGGCGAGTACCTTTACATTAACCTCGCCAGATTGACCACCGCATGCGCCACACTGTAGCCCCGCGTCGTGAAGATTATTAGTGGTTTTTGCTCCGTGGCCTACTAACAAAACTGTATCTGCAAATGTTGTTAGTCCCATACCCGCTAAGATAGGTGCAACCAATTGAGCTTGTTCAGTAGCCGAAATCTCTCTTTCATCTTGAGTAAGCCGCCATGCTGTTGTACCTATGTGGCTATCAATAGGGTGCGCGGTGGGATGCAGCATAAACACTTTACGTAACAGCTTGTAAAAATAGCTCATCCCCATCGATTCAACCATAGAAAAAGAAGCTGCGGCAGAATGTGACCAACTCTGCCAGCGCCCCGCATGTTGACGTTGTGTGGTTAGCGATTGTGGCTCGTGTATTTGTGTTACCTTTAATGGGGCTTTTAATAAACCGGGTAATTGTGCCCGCTCAAAGCCGCTATCTGAGGCTCGATAATCTATCGGTAAGCCAAAAAAACCAGCATATCCCATCGTTTGAATACCAAGGTGCTGCTTTTCTAATGCCCGACGTATTACCTCTGAGCGCACATCAATGCAAAATATAGCTTGTAGTATATTTGCGTTGCTCTCATGTGCTTGCTTAGACTCGAATTGTTGAGCTAACTTAGTTTGATAGCTAAGCTCCAGTGCACGCTGGAATAACAACCTTGGCGAGAGTGCTTGCTTATGCTCCGCGATGATTTTAGGTAGCTGCTGCTTTTGCCTGTTCCAATGATGGCTGATTTGACTAAACATCGTAGGATAACGTTTACTAACATACTGCCAAATCACAAGCTCCCATGCCATTCTAATAGCCAATAGCGCCCGCATGTCAGAAGTTGGGCTGCCGGTAAGATTGGCCTGCCAACGCTCGTACCCAACCCATGACGCCCAACCATTTATATCTAACAGCAGCATATGTGCGTAGTCCGCAAGCGCTGTGAACTCAATACCCAATGTCTCAACGGTCAGCGCTATTACCGTCTCAGGTTCTGTCGGTAACTGTTTAAAGTATTCGACTAAACCTGGTTCCCCCATCACGATACTTATGCCCAAATCTTGAGAAACCGTCTCATGCCAATGACGATAAACGCAGAGCTTTTTGTGTTCTTGGGTTTGTTTCAAGATAGGCTGCACTTGCTGATAGTGGGCAGCGCAAAATTGGCTAATTTGATGGGTTATTTCCTCTTGCCATGGCATCTTGTGTTCAGAGCGGTAGCGGTCAAATAGATCAGCCAATGTATGCCAATGTGGTAACGCTTTTCGGCGACTTTGCCTTAACCAATTCAGTAATTCATTATTGCTGCGCGGCACCTGATAGTACTCGGCAGCTTGTTGTAGCGCAGCAGGCGAGATAGCCCCTTGTTGCCACTGTTCAAGATAGAAATCAACGGGCATCAACATGTTAACTTGTGCCAACGCACTCATTTTGCTCACCGCCACATCAAATGACAAGGCTTTTATCCCCCAAAACGGATTAACCGCAATTAACTGATCAATCGGCCAAGTTGGCGCTATCCGCATTTCTGCGTCGAGCAATTGCTGTTGCTGTGGCGCTGACAATACACTTTGGTTATTACTGTGATTGAACATTACTTCAGCTCCTCAAGGTTGGGGGTATAATGATGTTTAGCGAGATACTTTTGCTTTTTGGTACGAGGCAGCTGCACAGGCCAAAGTAATATGGTCAATCTAGTCATCCATTCATCCAAATAGAAACCGGCATATAATAATCGAGACAGCTTTTGTACCAGAGGTAAGTGGGCGCGATAGTAAAGTAGATAATTGACTATCGCTAATGTGATCACTATGGTGAGCAGCCATATGTCTGAAGCAGAAAAAGCCTGTGTTCTTAGCTCGTCAGGTAAAGCGACCATAAAATGTAATAACCATTTCTGTACGCTGTACACAACCAGTAGTACCAACGCAATACCGAGTATTTTCCAATAGCTACGCAGCACCTGAGCTTCGAACCGCAGTGCCAACCATACTGTCAGTGCGCCTATCATCAGTGTCCAAATACTCACAGGCCCTTGGTACCCGATACTACTTGCTGCACCATAAACCAAACCCATGGCAACACCAAGTGCGCCTAACCACTGCCACAAAGGCGGCTCCACTTGCTTGCTCATCCGTCGAGTTAAGTCTTCATGAACCCATTGACTCGCATTAAGAAAGGCATGTGCTTTATACGCTGAGTGAGCAAGCAAGTGTAGCAGCGCCAACTCGTATAGCCCAAGCGCACATTCCACCAGCATGAGCCCCATTTGCGCTGATGTAGACCAAGCTAAACGAACCTTTAAGCTGATCCTCGTAGTCATAATAAGCGCCGCTAATAACGTGGTGATCCCTGCTACAATTAAAAGCAGCCACTTCGCAGCCTCTACCCGTAAGACTAAGGCTCCAAATAACATCACCAGAAAACCACCTAAATTAATGATCCCGGCGTGCAGCAGCGCGCTGACAGGCGTTGGAGACTCAACAACCTGCATTAGCCACCCATGAACGGGGAGCTGAGCACACTTTATTAACGCAACAACAGCCAATAAAATGGCGGCGGTTTGATCCAAAGCTGTGATCGCGCCTGCATATGTCGAATAAAATTCCGATATTTCATTAACTTGTAGTGAGCCTGTGGTTAAATAGATACAGATAAAAGCACCTAAGAGTGCTGACTCCGCCAACCGCGCCAAAATAAACTTTTTATGTGCAGCCAAGGCAGCTCTTGGTCGGTTTGGATAAAACACTAGAAGACGATGTAAACTTAGGCTAATTCCAACCCAAGAAACCCAAAATAGTATCAAGTGATTGCTTAACACCACCACAGTCACACACAGCAATGTGATCAGCAGGCTGCGAAAATACCGCCCTCGTAACTTGTCGCCATCAAGGTAATGAATTGAATAGCGCAGTAACACAAAGCTCATAAAGCCAATAAGAGAAACCACACAAAGTCGCAAAAAGTTTATTTCAAACAATGTGTTTGCGTTGCTTTTTGAGGTACTCCAATACCCCCAAGCTAGCACCAAACAAAGGCCAACACCCAGAGCAAAAAGGTTAGTAACACGGAATAAAAAACCATTTTGAGCCGTGCTTTTTCCCATCACAAAAGCGGCAACGACAAAATGGAGGAGCAGTAAAATCACCAAGGTGGTAAGCATCAATTTCTACACTTCGTTATCGAATTTTACGGTATCAGTATTATTCCAACCTTTTTAACTTAATAAAAATAGATATAATTTAACTATTCGTTCTGTTTTTGTTATATATAAATGAGCCGACTCAACTATCATCACCTTTATTACTTTTGGCAAGTCGCCAAACAAGGTAACCTGACTCAAGCAGCTAAAGATCTACATGTGTCACAGTCTGCACTTTCAGCACAGATAAAGCAGCTAGAGCACAATAGCGGAGTTGCATTATTTGAACGCAGCGGCCGACAGTTAATACTTACCGAGCAGGGTAAAAAAGTACTTAGCTATGCGGATGATATTTTTACTACAGGACAGGAACTTGAGGCGTTATTAAGTAAAGGCGTACAATCTACCACTCATGTTACGATTGGGGTTTTAACAACTCTCTCACGTAACTTTGTCGAGGCATTCATCACCCCGTTGATGGAGCGCTGTGATGTTCAATTTAAATTGAAATCAGGCAGTATCTCTGAGCTACTAAATGGACTAACCAAGCACGAACTGGATTTAGTACTAACCAACCGCACCGTTAACTTGGATACATCCGATCCATACTGGCAATGTCAGCTCGTGGCAAAGCAACCGCTAGCCATTGTAGGCCCACCTCAAAACAAACCCGATACATTGTTTCCAAAAGGCTTTGCTAACACCCGTTGGATTTTACCCCCAGCAAGTTCTGATCTCCGCACTGCTTTTAATGCCTTATGCGCGCAACACCAGTTCTTTCCTAACATACTTGCTGAGGTGGATGACATGGCAATGATGCGACTGCTTGCAAGAGACAGTGGTGCTGTGGCGGTATTGCCAGCAGTGGTGGTAAAAGACGAAATTGCTCAAGGGGTGTTAACGCACTATCAAGACTTACCTGATATTTATGAATATTTTTATGCTATTTCAACACATAAAAAAGTCATCCCTGAAGCGATTAAGCTGTTGTTACATAAAGCACGTAGCGACCCTGAAGCCTTTTAAGTTGAGATTGTTAGCGACCATACTCATTACGCATGCCATCAAGCGATAAAACGTTCAGTAACACAGAGACTTAATTTACCATATAGCAAGGCTGCCACCACCCAAAAGCTGAGGTATCTATATTGCCCTATAAAGTTAGTGTAAATGGACAATAGTCGAGTGTTTTGTAACTGAGCCCATATTTAGGTAAGAAAATCACCCTAAGCACTTGACCAATTAACGTTTATTTAGCAAGCTGAAGTTATAGGACAAAAAATAAACGAGGCGATGATCGTGTTCAAACTTGCGCATAATGGCAACATTTTAATGGATGTGAAATCTGCTTCACCGCCAAGTGCAGCCTTTATCATCGAAGCGCTTGAAAAGTCGCAGTTTGCCGACTGTGAAGTTGACCATGAATCTATTGACGCTTACTTCAAGAGTGACTTCCCTGAAAGTCAGCTTGTTGTCGCGAAACAATATGACGCTGAGTTTACCGTGACACTCAGCGACGACAAAATGCAAGCTTTCGGGCAACTCAAAACCGCACGCGGCGGTAAAGCGATTTCATTAGAAGAAGCCAAGAAGGTTATAATCAAAGCGGGTGTTAGTCGTGGCTATAAGCAAGCCTACCTCGAAAAGATTTTAAGCAAACAGTTTGAATTACCTCCTGGTGAAGAAGCCTCTGGTATCATCGCACAAGGGCGACCGCCACAAGATGGTCAATCCGCTAAGTTATTACCTCATGTACAAACGCTAAAAGAACGCCTTAAACAACCAAGAATGCGTGAAGATGGCACTGTGGATATGCGTGATTTTGGCAAGCTCGCAAGTGTTTCCCCCGGAGATCTACTGGTTACACAAAGACCAGCAACCCCAGGTAAAGAAGGGTTTACTGTCACAGGTGAAAGCATTGAAGCCAAAGCTGGAGAGTCTTTTCAGTTGATGGCAGGTGATGGTACAGAAATTAACCCCAGTAATCCTCTTGAGCTCATAGCAACAATTGCGGGGTGCCCATCAGACATAAGTAACGGTATGCGGGTAGACGATGTTTTTACCATTGCTGATGTAACTGTAAAAAGTGGCCACGTTGACTTCAATGGGAGCGTAGTCGTCACACACAATGTTGAACCAGGCATGCGGGTTACAGCAAAAGGAGATATAACGATATTAGGCACAGTAGAATCAGGAGAGCTAGTTGCTGGTGGGAATATCGAAGTAAAAGGTGGCGTTATAGGTCATGTTGACCACCAAAATAACGAACAAGGCTTAACTTGCAAACTCAGCGCAAAAGGCAATGTCGAGATCGCTCATGGTCAGTATACTTACCTTGAAGGTGAAAATGTATTTATCAATAAGCAAAGTAACCATTGTGATATCAAAGCGCAGCGGCTGGTTCAAGTAGGCACTGGGGAGCACCCTAATGGCAAACTCATCGGCGGCTCTATCATTGATGCTCAGATGATAGTAGCAGGAGAGATAGGCAGTGGTTCTGGGGCTAAAATGATGATTTACTTAGCCCGTAAAGGGATTCAAATCACTGAAGATACCGACATATTATTCAAAGAAGTCGCAGCGACCAATGAATCTTTAGACCAACTCCAACAAGCTATTGAAAAAGCAGAGTTAGTCAAAGACACGGAGAAAAAGCAACAGCTAAAAACAAAGATAGGTGCAACACAAATGCACTATTGCCAGCAAGCCGAGCAGCTAGAGAAGCAGCTCTATCAGCTCGACCATGACTTACATGAACTATTAGAAAATACAAAATTATCTGCAAATAAAGCGCTGCATTCTGGCGTTGAAATACATATATTTGATCGCGTTTATAAAACAACCCGCAGCTATCCACCTTGCACAGCCTCATTACAAGATAACCAAGTTAAAATTGATTTTAAAACGGCTGGTAACTAGAGCCTGTTGACCTTTGATTTTTGCTCCTTGAGTGTACTTTGGTCGCGGTGCTCAACTTGCCGCCCAATAGTCAAAGCAGAAGTTGGGCAATCGTGAACAAGGCGCACTTGGGTAAACCTAAAGGGCAACGCTTGATCCGCATTTTTACTGAGTTGCTCTATCAGGGGGCAAGGAGACTTTACAGCAGCACAAACTCTTTATCGTCTGACTGACATAAAGCAACTCTCCTACGCAGGCTCTACCTTATACAATACCAATCAAACGACTGCGAAAACAAACTTAAAAAAATAAGCAAACTCTCAAACCATTTATCGTTGGCATTTGGGACAATACACTGTACTTCGCTGTCCTAATCGGACTTCTTTCAATGAAGTTTCACAAGTAACACACGGCTCACCTTTTCGTCCGTACACCAGTAACTCTTGGGCAAAATAGCCAGGTTTACCATCGCTTTGTGCAAAGTCTTTTAGCGTAGTACCGCCTTGTTTAATCGCCGCACTAAGGGTTTCCTTAATTATGGGCGCAAGTGCCTGATAACGTTTAAGGGATATTTTTCCTGCTTCTTTTTTAGGGTGGATCCCAGCTTTAAACAAGGATTCATTCGCATAAATATTCCCTACCCCCACGACTACGTGGTTATCCATAATAAATTGCTTAACTGCTTGCTTTTTACCACGGCTCATTGCAAACAAATACTCCGCAGTAAACTCAACGGTCAAAGGCTCGGGACCAAGTTTTGCTAAAGTCGGGTGTTGTGCTCCTTTTGCTTGCCACAAAAAAGCCCCGAAGCGGCGGGGATCGTTCAGCCGAAGTGATTTGCCACCAGCGAGGATAATTTCGACATGATCATGCTTTTTAAGCGGTTCACCTTGGTCAACAACTCGCAAGTTTCCCGACATACCCAAATGCAATATTGCGGTACCATGAGTCGACTCGATTAAGAGATATTTAGCGCGGCGCTTCACGGCGGTGACTTGCTCCCCTTCCAACAAATGCACGTCTTGGGGTACAGGCCACCTTAGCTTCTCGTTATAGACTTTTACATGGGTGATAACTTGTTCAGTTAAGTAGGGTTGAATGCCCAACCGACTTACTTCCACTTCTGGTAATTCAGGCATAATTAGCTCTATATTTCTTGCTGTCTAAATAATATGGGTAAAAACAAGGCGCGCACCTGTGCTTCATCAAGCTCAAACCAGCGCTGTTTATGCTTATCAAACAAAATCAACCTGTTGCTATGTTGATATAATTGAAAGCTTAATGGCAGTTCATGTGTCGCTAACCAAATACGCGCGACACTAAGCGCTTCACCTAGTTGTGTTGGTTTTTCAATAACATTAAGCTGGGCTTTTTGCCAACTTGAGACCATTGCACTAAGCTCTGACACGCTATAAGACTGCGTCGCGCCTTTTGGCAGTTCTATACGCCAGCTAGTACCAATACGTTCAATCTTATAACCGGGAAACGCTAATGTCAGGACAAAGCTTTGCGCTGGTAACACCGCCTGTATTCCCATTTTTTCATCTGTTGGATTCAGTTTGTAATGTAACCCATTGAGAAAGAAAATCATCAGCAGCATGGAAAATATAACCACGTTATTCCATGCTTTACGGCTCATTTGGATCATAGCTATCTCCTAGGGTCTACTGACCTTTTGCTTTTATTTTTATAGCTATCTGCTCGCTAACCACTGCTTTTGATAATGTAGGCCCTTATTAGCGATTCGCTTTGGCGCTTAACTAAGCTTATCAAATAGCGAAATTATTCATTTCATGAGTATAACATCAGCACAGATGAATAAGGCTAAAGTTTCCCTCACTTATAGATGCTCGTTACCACATTCACAGCTATAAAAGCCAATGCTTTCCTAAAGCAGGCTTGCTATCTTGAACTCAAACTAACTGGGGTAAATTGCACATTTGGACTATTTAATTAACAAGTTATTTTGCTAGAATGTGGGCAAAATTTTTAGGAGTTCCGTCAATGGCAATGTATGTTGTGGGTCATAAGATCCCAGATTCAGATTCAATCTGTGGTGCAATCGCACTTGCATATTTAAAAAATCAAATTGGTGAAGAGGCAATCCCATCACGTTTAGGTGATGTATCACCTGAAACTCAGTTTATCCTTGACCGTTTTGGTTTTGAAGCGCCTGAGCTGAAAATGAGCTACGCAGGTGAAAAGGTTTACATCGTAGATCACACTGAAAAGACGCAAGCACCTGATGACATCGATAAAGCGACGATTGTCGGCGTTGTTGACCACCATAAGCTTGGCGATCTGACCACATCTGCCCCACTAGAATGTTGGATCCGTCCAGTCGGTTGTAGTAACACGATTATCAAAATGATGTATGACTTTTACGATGTTGAAATCCCAGCAAATATTGCTGGCATCATGATGTGTGCAATTTTAAGCGATACAGTGATCTTTAAGTCACCGACTTGTACTACAGCAGATATTAAATGTGTTGAAGCGCTAGCTGAAATTGCTGGTGTTGATGACGCAAAAGCACTGGGCATGGAAATGTTCAAAGTAAAATCTGCAGTTGATGGCACTCCAGTGCGTGATTTAGTAATGCGTGATTTTAAAGACTTCAATATGAATGGAAACCTTGTTGGGATCGGCCAACTTGAAGTCGTTGATCTTGCTGTGTTCGACAATATCAAAGATGAGCTACACGCTGATATTGCCAAGTTAAAAGCTGAAGGTAATCGCCACAGTGTGATGTTACTGCTGACTGACATCATGAAAGAAGGCTCACAAATACTAATTGCATCTGATGATGAAGCAATTATTGCTAAAGCCTATAATGTTGAACCAGAAGCAAGCAAAGTATGGTTAGACGGTGTACTAAGCCGTAAAAAACAAGTAGTCCCGCCACTACAAGATGCCTTTGCACAGTAATGCCATTGCCGAGGTGCTTACCTCGGCATTTTACTCCTGACTCTATACGACCAAGCCCGCACACTAAACAGCATTAGCCGCTGACCAGACCCCCTTTTCTATCCCTTGCTTCACTATTAACGTTAACGCTTTTTCAATCGCTTGAGTCACACAAATATGCATCGGCTCATTATCACTAAACCCTGCTTCCGCTTCCGCCAGCCGCTTATAACTTACGTAACGAAAAAAACCGGCTCGAACTTCCATTGAGAGTACTTTTTTGCTGCTTGCAACAGACAATAATACTTGCCCAGTACGCACATCAACAGCGCGCATATAAATTGAAATGACATCTTCTCGATAAAGCTCTGAAGCACCAATACCAAAGTACTCCATACCTAATCCACCCGTGCGAATATTAGAGTCATAACTGATGATCCCGCCTTCTAAAATAATTTTTGCGGTTGTAAGTGGCGGTAATGGCGCAGCATCGTTGTCATCATTGGCTGCACGAATAATTTTACGCYCGGTCAATAGGTTTTGTAGCCCCTCTCGTTCAACCGGAATAAACCAGTCGGTCTCGTGTAGCGCTTGCATCAAAATTGAGTTTGCGCCTTGTGTGACTGCGGTAGAAAAAGAGCTAACATTGTCTTGTGGCTTATATTGACCGGTTTGATCGCGAAAGGAATAAACAGAAACAGGTATTCGACCTCTGGGCCTAGGTAGCGCTTTTAGCTCTGCAAACGTTTGTGTTTCTGTTAATGCGATAGCAGCACTCTGCGAAGGAGGTAAAACACGAGACAGATTAGAGCAACCTGTTACAAAGAGCGTGATGGCAATTACTACTAGTCGGTACATTTAAAACCCTCCGTCGGGAGAGACTGAAAACCTAGGAACCTCTAGGATCGTTTCTTCACCTGACGAAGTGTTAGTAATCCTCACTGTAATGGTATCTGGCGTACTTGTGATCACTTGGATCTGATAATCTCCACTCATAAATGTGGCATCTTGATCAAAAATACTATCTTTTACATCATCACCAAAAGCCACATCAGTGATCTCTCTGACCAAACGATTGAGATATGTTCGCTCTAGCGATTCTTGAAACTTTTCATCATAAGTCTTTTCAATGATCGGAGCTCGGTGTTTATTTTGTGATTGCGCTTTACTTAGTAACATATTGGCGTTTAGCGGATTACCACCAAAAGCTGGATTAATTGGTTTGTAGACCAACTCAGTTGCCATACTATTTTCGCTGTGAACACAGCTCAACACACCGAGTAACAATGTTATTTTTATTATTTTCATTTTACCACCCACTAGCTGCCAAATCTTCAGACCCACTTTGCTGATACTGCGCCTTAGCCATCGCATCCATTACCGTAAAAATCGCGGTTTCAACACGTTCGTCAACAGAGCCACCTCGCCTTCCCATTGCAGTTGCGTACACAGGTTTATTATTCATTAACACTTCCAATCGAGTACCAGCTCTTGGTAAAACGGTTTCTTTAACCGTAATGTTAATTCCAGTTGAATTTGGCACATCTCGCCAAAGTTGTGAGAATTGGGAATAAAATTGATGGCCAAACCGGCTAATACTTTGATCCATCACTAAACCATCGATCTCAACATCTTGTTGTGCCACTGCTATATTGGCTAAAAAAAGTTGCGCACTTAGTAGTATTATTATTTTTGTCATGACTTATCTGCTCGTTATTTTGGCAATGTTGGTGAGAGTATTCCTACTAGACTACAGTTTACAGCCAAGTATTAATTGAGGATAAATAGGCTAAACAGTACCAACTTGCTTCATTCAGTGATGTATTATGAGGCGAAAGAATCTTGTCGATAACACCGTTAAAATTTTGCCATTTAGTGGTTCTAAATAAGACTTTTTTAACGCTATTAGCGCCAGGTTTACTCCTTCGAATTGAGCAAGCATCAAGACAAATTGATACCAGTACAAAGCGGGGGCCTGCTCACTAAGCCCCCGTTTATTCGAAGTTACTGCTGCGTTATTGTAGCAACGTTATTGTCGCCTACTTGTGTAACCGTGATGTTTTGACCACTGCCTGTAATGCCACCTTGTACCAAGTTACCATCACCCACTTGGCTAATTGTTAGGGCATTATCATCACCATTGATAACAAAAGCGTCAGATCCCATCCCCATAACAAAGTTATTAGTGCCAGTTTGTGTGATGTCTAACATATTGCGACTGCCTTCTAACATCAGATCAATGGCATTGAACTCTCCAGACTGAGCAATATCAACCTGGTTAGCGCTACTTTCAAAAACACTGCTCATTGTCACAGCGACACCATTGCTGTCACCGTCTTGAGTAATATCAAGCGCATTGTTATTACTTGCCAAGTTCACGTTTGGATAAGATGACTGTACAAGTGCTTCATTGTTGCTGCCGGTTTGAACCACCTCAATATCATTATCATTACCGTTGAAATTGGCGATATGCGCAACGTTACCATCACCGATTTGCACTGCTGAAAACTCATTGTTGTTCCCTGCAACACCTAGGTACATATCATTGTTATCGCCGACCTGAAGTGCGCTAAACTCGTTATTGTCACCAACAACATCTGCCAAAATGTTATTGTTTTCGCGTCGTTGTTCTGTGGTTATCTCATTGTCACTACCAACAAGTAAATCAGATGCAAACTGGTTACCCGAGCCCTCTTGCTCTATCGCTAGCTCATTACTATCACCTGAAATTTCAAATACGCTAACGCTATTATTATTACCTTCTGATTGCTCTATTTCTATTTGATTATCATCACCTGTGATTGTCTCAATTGAAACCACATTGAAATCACCACTTTGACTAGATTCAATCTCGTTTTCGTTACCTTGTAAACTCACCACTTTGTATTGATTGTACAAGCCGTCTTGCGTCAAGGTTATTTGGTTCATATCACCTTGCAGTGACTCTAATGTAGCCTCATTCCAAGTGCCGGTTTGTGTTGCAGAGACCTCATTTTGGCTGCCTTTCATGTCTAGGTTATAGAACCATTGACCACCGGAACCTTGAGACACCGAGATGGTATTCTGATCACCGGTTACTACGTTAATCGCTTCGTTATTAATACCAAGCAGACCAGCACCTGATTGCTGTACATCAATGTTGTTATCATCACCTGTTACTTCTGAAAGCGCGCCGTTAGACTCTCCGTCTTGGCTGTACACTTGTTCATTGTTATTACCGGTTGTAGTGATAATAGCAACATTGCCTGTACCATTTTGCTCTGCTGTCGTCGTATTATCATCACCAACTGTTGTTACATCGGTTAGGTTGGAAACACCAGATTGAACGGAGATTAGTTCGTTATCACCGTGGCTTCTTGAAGTTTGAGAAAGCTTTAACTGGTTACTAGTACCATTGATTTGCTCAACTTGTGAAAGTGCAGAAGTAGAAAGCGCTTTGTTGTCTGATTTTGTATCAGCCTGTGCAGCAAACGAATGAGTTAATGCAAGTGCTATGGCGCAGCTCACAATTGATTTTGAAAACTTCACACTGTTCTCCTTAGAGATTTATTATATTGTTTTAAAATTAAGTGTTCAGTGTTGCGTCTGAGCAGTTGCCTTTACTCAGTTAAATACCACCTTCACCTAATCAACGTCCTGTTATGGCTCAATAATTTGAGCCGCTCCTACCTAAGCCAGTTACCAGAGTGTTACATTTGAGTGAAAAACATAATCTATATCAAAGCATCCACCTTGATATGCTGAAATAATATATTCCATTACGTTTTGCCATCTCTAACTCTAAGTTGGGAACATCCGAAGATAAATAGGAAAGTTTTATGAAATATATAACCTCATAATTACATCAACTTACCTATGAAAAATCACACCCTATTACAAATCAAAAATTTAACTACAAAAAAAGTATGACTAAAGTTCCATCGCGTTTAGCTTATCTCTACTCACAAAAAAGAACTAAATAATATATTCTTAAATTTGCAAACCAATAAAAATGCCTGATTTTTTTATTTAACCCTTTTTTTACATTGCATAGCCGAATTTCTGCGTCTACGTTTTAAAGCGTTGCCAAAAAGACCACAGCCACTACCAGAAAACTACCAACTAAAACAGCGTGATAATAAAAAGCGCTTGAAATTAAAAAGGTTATTAAAATGAGATCAAAACTTTCTGCATTGTCTTTGGCTTTGCTACCTGCATTTGCGTTTACGGCTCAAGCAGCCGTTCAAATTGACACAACAACCGCAACTGCTGACGACAGTATTTTAGTAGTATTTAAAGAAAATACGTCCGCGGCACTGCGCGCTAACGCAAGAAATCTTGTTAAAGCAAAAATATCGGATTTAAACGCAGACGGTATAGATGATAAATATCGCCATGTTTTAAAAGGACGACTAGCAAACTTTAAGCTTGATAGCATCAAAGCAAAACAAGCTATTGAAAAGCTAGCTAACCACCCTGCGGTAGAATATGTAGAGCCAGACTATCAGGTCAAAGCACTTGGGATCCCTGATGACAGCCGCTTCGATGAACTTTGGGGTATGCACAATACCGGCCAAACAGGTGGAACAGCAGATGCTGATATCGATGCACCTGAGGCATGGGACATTAGTATTGGTTCACGTGATGTGATTGTCGGTGTTATTGATACAGGTGTAGACTACACACACCCAGACCTTGCAGCAAATGCCTGGGTAAACCCTGGCGAAATTGCTGGAGATGGTATCGATAATGATGGTAATGGCTATATCGATGACGTCTACGGGATCAACGCAATCACAGGTAGCGGTGACCCTATGGATGACCAAGGTCACGGTACTCACGTTTCTGGTACAATTGGTGCCACTGGTAATGATGCAACAGGTGTTGTTGGTGTCAACCATGAAGTATCCATTGTAGGCTGTAAATTCCTCGATGCGTCAGGCTCAGGTTCTACTTCTGATGCTATCGAGTGTATTGACTATATGGTTGCATTAAAAAATGCAGGCCACAATGTCCGCGTAACAAATAACAGCTGGGGTGGTGGCGGATTTAGCCAAGCACTGTCTGATTCGATTACAGCAAGCGAAAATGCGGATATTCTGTTTGTTGCAGCAGCGGGTAACAGCGCGGTTGATAATGATGTAAACCCACATTATCCATCAAGCTATGATCACGATACTGTTTTCTCTATCGCCAGCACAACACATACTGATGCTATGTCTTCGTTCTCACAATGGGGATTAACATCGGTAGATATGGGTGCGCCAGGTAGCGCAATTCTGTCTACCGTACCTGGTGGCGGCTATGCGAGTTATTCAGGCACATCTATGGCCACACCTCATGTTGCCGGTGCCGCCGCATTAGTACTTTCTGTGAATCCAACATTGAGTGCTGTTGAGCTTAAAAGTCTACTAATGCAAAGTGGTGACGTAAACGCAGATCTTACCGATAAAACGGTCTCTGGTACGCGTTTAAATGTAAATCAAGCTGTTATTGATGCCGATCCTGAGCCAGGCTTTAGAGTCTCAGCACGTCCAGCAAATCTAGAAATTGTTGCTGGTGATACTGCAACTTATGAGTTCACGTTCACATCAGTTGCTGATTGGCAAGGTTCCATCAATCTTGCAGTGGCTTCACCTCTTGAGGGTGCAACACTATCTGCTGATACAGCAATGCCTGGTGATACAGTAACGTTATCAGTACCAACCACCAGCATGACGCAGTGGGGCGAATATAATTTGACTCTAAACGCGACGTCTGGAGAGTTAGCTGATAGCGAACAGGTTGGACTTTATGTACTTCCGCAGGGCTTAAGTGACTTTAGCTATGACAATACCACCACAGTTGATATTCCTGACAACGATGCAACGGGTATTACCTCTGTGATCACTGTTGCTGATACTGTTACAGTATTTGACAGCAATACGCTTGTAGATATTACTCATACTTTCATCGGAGACCTAATTGTGACGTTAACGTCACCAGCAGGAACTGTTGCGACGCTGCACAACCGTCAAGGCGGTAGCACAGACAACATTAATCAAACCTTCAATTCAGCGGCATTTAATGGTGAAGTTGCAACAGGTGACTGGATATTATCTGTTTCTGATAATGCCGGTATTGACACCGGCTCACTAAACAGCTGGACTTTAAACTTAACGGGTCTTGGTGAAGTAGCACCACAACCACCTGTGGCAGGATTTAGCTATAGTGCATCAGGTTTAGCCGTAACCTTTACAGATGAAAGCCGTGATCCCAATGATGATATTGTCAGCTGGGCATGGGATTTTGGAGATGGCAGCACGAGCACTGACGCAAGCCCTATTCATGAGTTTGCAGCATCCGGTGAATATAACGTTGCACTTACTGTTACCGATAGCGAAGGCAATAGTCACACAACGGCGCAATCTGTTGTGGTAAGCAGTGACGAAGTCGCACTGTCTCTTGTGCGGGCAAATAAATCTCGCTTGGGCTTTATCCGTGTTGAACTATCATGGGAAGGAAGTAGTGCAAGTGAGGTATCAATTTATCGAGATGGTCGACTACTTGAAACCGTTTCTAACACTGGTAAGTACAGAGACTTTGCTCGAAATCTAGAGGCAACTAGCTACACATATAAAGTGTGTCAATCTGCTGATCTTTGCTCAAATGAGATCACAGTAAACTTCTAATCATCCTCTTCCAGTGGATAATTCAAAGCCCCGCTAGGGGCTTTTTCTATTAAAAATGTCTCATCTAGAACAACTAAATAGCAAAATTTTTGCCTTGCCTATATGGATGTAGGTACCTTAGCGATAGCAAGGCGCGGTAGTGGAGTTATCGACAAGATTTTCTCGCCTCAAAATAGACCACTTAATTAAGCAAATTGGCATTAAGCGCTCAATACTTCCCCCTCGATACAAAAATATAAAAAATAAACGAGTATTCACACCTTCTGTTTAACTATCAAGTTATTCTAATTTGCAACTTTTTGACAGAAAGATACAATGCCCAATGAAATTTGGAAATCAGTCAAAATATGGACTTTTATGAAAGCAGTAATTCCTGTTGCGGGTCTTGGAACCCGAATGCTCCCAATGACCAAAGCAATTCCGAAAGAAATGCTACCTTTAGTCGATAAGCCGCTTATTCAGTACATCGTTAAAGAATGCGTAGCTGCTGGGATAAAAGAAATAGTACTTGTAACCCACTCTTCTAAAAATGCAATTGAAAACCACTTTGACACTAGCTTTGAGTTAGAAGCTACGCTCGAAAAGCGTGTGAAACGTAAGTTACTCGATGAGGTCCGCTCAATTTGCCCTGAAGATGTCACCATTATGCACGTTCGCCAGGGTGAAGCAAAAGGTCTAGGTCACGCCGTTTTGTGCGCACAACCCATTGTTGGCGATAATGACTTTGTAGTTGTGTTACCGGATGTCATTTTAGATGAATATACCGCAGATCAAGGCCAAGAAAATCTAGCAGCAATGCTACAACGCTTTTCACAAACACAGGCCAGCCAAATCATGTTAGAGCCTGTTCCCCAAGAAGACGTATGCAAATATGGTATCGCCGATATTGGTGGTGTAACGCTTTGTCCAGGTAAGAGCAGCCCTATTAAGCACATGGTAGAAAAGCCTGATATGGAAACAGCACCTTCTAATCTCGCAGTGGTTGGCCGCTATGTGCTTTCTAAAAATATTTGGCCGCTCCTTAAAAAGACACCACAGGGGGCAGGCGGTGAAATACAACTCACTGACACCATTGATATGCTGATGGAGCAAGAAACCGTTGAAGCTTTCCATATGAGTGGTAGATCGCACGACTGTGGCGATAAACTTGGTTATTTAAAAGCGATTGTTGAATATGCTATCCGAGATGAACAGCTAGGTGACGCGTTTTCACAATTTTTAAAGCAATTACAATAGCAGAGTCACAGACTGGGATAGCGTCTATCACACCTCACACATAGTAACCACTTATAACAGTGGCTACTATGGATAACGGCCGGCTCTTTAGCAGCTGTTACCCTTACTATAGCGTTAAATTTGCTTGTATAATTTTACAATATATGAAGTAACAATCTCTCGTTGTAGTGGTATTTCGCTTTTGGGCTACTGCCTTTTAGTTGATTAACTCTCTTCTTACTTCGAGTTTAGATTATGACCTGCGCGGTATATCATACCCTTCCGAAAAAAAACAAAACCCGCTACACTAACCGCTCTTAATACTCAAGGTGTTGATCATTGTATGAAAACTCATTTAGGCAGACGAGCATTCTCAACAATGGAACTTCATACTCTATTTAACGGGTACATCTATACCGACGAAAAATTAAAACGGGAACAGCCCAAACATTGGCACTTTTGGCTACCATTACTGAGTTACTACACTGGTGCCTACAGCGACGAAATTGGCTCGCTCACCCTTGATGATATTTTTCAACAAGACCATGTACACCTATTGCACTTTAACACCCATGGTAAAATTCAGCCTCGCGTGGTACCTATTCATCCAGCGCTCTGGCAAAGTGGACTTGAGCAATATTTAACGCAGATCAAAAAACTCGGTCAGCAACGTATTTTATTTGATCTACCGGCCAAAAGTGGAAGGTACAGTGAAAAAGTCAGGATTTGGTTTTCAGGAGAAGGAGAGCGACAAGGCTACCTGCAAAAATGCGGCTTACCCAATGTCGATCAACAAGGAATGAAAACGGCTATTAGTAGCCTTCGTTTGAACTTTGAGCAACAAATAAGAATATCTGCTATCCAACAAGGTCATAAGAGTAGCTTGCATTACCTGCTTGGGTTAAAGGATGATGGCGATATAGTAACCCGCCCGCCATTAGCGATATTAAAGCAGATCACCTCTCAGCTTAGAGTTATCAATCCGAACATAACTTGGCAAAGATTTTTAGACCGCCACTAATGTAGTACTCAGTTACTACCCTTTTCTACCCCTGCTAATTTATGATGTGCGAGGTAAGTTAAGCAAGTTACCCGTAACATAGAAGCAAGATTGTTAATCTCACCATGACGTTCTATCGCCTCTTGATACAGTGTAGAAATAAACTCAGCGAGTGATAGTTGCTCCTGTTTTGCGATAGTTTCTAGCACAAACCAAATTTCGTTTTCTAACGCAAGGCTTGTTACCGCGCCTTGAATACGAATAGAGCGCCGATCAACTTCATAGCGATGCGGCGCCGTTGAAGCGTATAGCTCACACATAAATATTCCAAAGGTTATAAATGGCAAAAATGATACATAGCATGATCAGAGTAAAAGATGCTGATCAATCAATTCGATTTTATCACGACGTATTTGCATTGACTGTAAAACGACGTATAGATTTTAGCAACTTTTCCCTTATTTATCTGGGTAATGAGCAAACCTCGTTTGAGCTGGAGTTGACTTGGAACCATGACATGCAGTCAAAATACATCCATGGTAATGGCTACGGGCACCTTGCGTTTGTTGTAGATGAACTAGAGTCTACCTTTGAGCAAGCTCAGGCGCTTGGTTACCAGCCAAAGGCCATAAAAGACTTTTACAATCGAGATGTGCTAGTTGCCAAGTTCTTTTTTATCACTGACCCTGATGGGTATGAGGTTGAGGTTATTGAGAAAAGCGATGTATATCGCTGATCTGAGCTTTAGGATAAAAGCGAGATAACCTGAAGCTGCGTTAGGGATCGAGTGAGTTTATCGTGTATTACACACGCCTGACATTATACTTTTCAGCAAAGAATTAGGTATAACGTAGCTTTTTATGCTTACTCTTGCAAGATTTCAGCTTTTTTTAGGCTCGACTAACTCACACTCCAGCGCAACTCCTTGGGTAGGCGCAATTTCTTGATATAGGGTAGCCTCTGATTATACAAAACTTTTTGCAGTCCGCATTAATGCCACTCTGAAGGTATGGTTAAAGGTTACCCAGAAAAAAGCCGCGTCTCCGCGGCTTAGATGATTGGACTAATCATTCTTTTCTATGCACCAGTCACTACTGAGCAAGTCACCGGCACATTAATTGTTTCAGCTGTACCGTCCGCTGTAATTGTTGCAGTTACAGTGCCTGTCGCATTAGCTATTCTTGGTTTAACTGACACGGTATAGGTTTGCCCTTGAACCATGTCACTTAGTGTGTAAGTGCCGCCACCCGCATTTCCAGCTGTTCTCCTTGAGCTACTACCCTGAGCATACCTCACAACGGCAGCAGGTACTGGTGTAGATACGGTGCTATCGTTTGTACAAGTCGCTGTTATCGAGACGTTTTCACTCACTAATGTAACAGGGTTAGTCAACGGTGTATCAAACGTGCCACAAACAGGGATTTCACCATTTGATTGAAACCAAGTATTGTTTGAAAAATCGAATACCCTTATGCTCGCCGTCGCTGTTGCTGATACTCTAACTCGCGACGATTGAGGTCCAGTCAACAATGTGGTGTTACCATCTTGTGTAACCGCAAATAACTCCCCCAAATCTGCAGACTGCAGAGTCACAAGTAACCCTGTGTTTGGCACTGATGCACCGGATGTATTGATTATCACGCCAGCGTCACAGCGAGGTTCATTTCTTGTAACAGCGAAGAAAGTTAAGTGATCTGTTTGAAAGGTGCCATTGTAGGTATTAGTGGCCTCATTTAGCGCGCCAACTGTGACCATTTGTTCTTCAGCAGACCATACGCCAGTGTCCTCATTGTGCGATCTGAGGTTTAGCATATCACCAGTTTTAACCTCTACACCATTGACTTTTTTTCCAGCAGGTATAGACATTGAAACGGTAATTGGGCTTGAGAATTTTTTAACTTTTTTACCATTTTCAGCTGTCATTACAACATTTGATACTCCAATAGCTTGAAGTACGTTGCCAGAGTCGTTACCGCCATTTAAGCCTGCAGGCAAGACTAAGGCTGCTGCTGAGCTATTTGAGTCTGCACCACTCACGTTAAGTGAAACAGCGCCAGAAATAGCTGCACCGTCAGCATCTTGTAATACAACACCTGAAGGGATTTTTGCACTAGCTCCAGCTTTACCCGTTGTTTCAGCAACAATTTCACTGGTGGTTGTACCATCAGTACCTACTGATGCTTCTACAGTTGTGTCAGACACATCATCACCTGTTTTGGCAACGATAGGGAGCAAAGTATTGACAGCGGTGCTGTCCCCTGATGTCTCAAGTGCTACAGTAAAGTCTTTACTAAAGTAACCTTCAGCACTCACCCGAATGGTCACCTCACTCAATTCAGCGCCATCTTTTTTGGTGAACACAAAAGCACCTTCGTCATCACTCAGTGATGTTATCGCATTACCATCTACATCTACAATATTGCTTGATACCGCTCCACCTTCTAGGAAGCGGATTGTGCTTGGCACAATATCATTTGAGGCTCTATCCACCACGTTCGCACTGATCACTAGAGTAAGCGGATCTGAGCTTTCTGGTGGAACCACTACAGGATCCGTTGGTTCAGGCGGTGGCACAACAACATTATCGTCGTCATCACTAAAACAACCAGAAAGCACCAGTGCAGAAGCCACTGATAAAGCTAGTATAGACTTTTTGTTTGAAATCATGATTAATCCTTGTTCCGATTTTGCAAGCGCACGAGTGCGCAGTAGCGCATTTTTTAATTATCAAATAAGAACTATAGAAGAGGTTTTAGATTTCTCCAGCTTTGGAGTAAAATTTTTATGGCTCTGATCACTCATTACTTCCAAACTGGTGTCGTATGCAGGGCGTTTTTAGTAGAGCTGATTTTAGTGTCAGCTCTACCGCTTTGTTTTATAAAATATTAGGCTCCTGTTACCTCAGAGCAAGATATTGTGATATTCAATGACTCTGCTGCACCTCCAGCAGTTATAGTCGTGGTTTGAGCAGCGACGGGGCCATTGGTATCATTGACGCGAGGGTTAATGCTCACATTGTATGTGGACCCCTCAACCATGTCAGAGAACTGATAAGAACCGGCACCTAGATTTACCGCTGTTTTAGCGGAAAACCCCGGTAAGGAGTAACGTACAACTGAAGCAGTGAGTGGCACAGACACATTGGCATCATTACTACACGTTGCTGTTAGACTAAAGGTTTCATCAACATAGCTTACAGGCTCAACAAGCTCAGCTTGCACCGTCCCACACACTGGAACTTCACTTATTGAGTCAAACCAGACATTGTTAGAAAAGTCGAATACCCTGACTCGAGCCGTTGCCTCAGCAGAAACGCCATAACGAGTCGCAAGCTCACCACTTAATATTCTCAAAGAACTTGCCCCCCCTGGCGCGTAACCACTAGCGCTTGCATCAGATGAGGTTTCTGTTACCAAAAGGCCAGCTGAAGGCACGGCAGCTCCAGTAAAATTAACCACCATATCATTGGTACAAGCTGGCGTTGAACGCGTTATGGCAAAAAACGTTAGATGGTCAGTTTGAAAAGACCCAGTATAGGTATTGGTCTCCGCATTAAAGCTCCCAACCGTGGCTTGAGTAGACTCAGCAGTCCATACACCGGTATCTTCATTGTGAGACTTAAGGCTCAATGTATCACCTGTTTTGATTGGCACACCGTTCAACGTTGTTGTTGCTGGGATAGAAGTAGTTACTGTGATTGGATTTGAAAACTGCTTAACTTTACTACCTGACGCGCTACTCACCAACACATTTGCCACCCCAACTGCTTGCTCGATATTAGCAGCGCCGCCTGCATTCAGTCCTTCAGGTAAAATAGCAGTGACAGCACTGGTTGAAGCGTCTGCGCCACTGACATTGACCGAAACTTGGCCAGTAACAGGGTTGCCTGACGCATCTCGCAAAATAACCCCAGCGGGTATGTTAGCCCCAGCGGCTGCTTTACCTGAAGTTTGCGCTACAATCTCTTCAGCAGACGAGCCATCGCCTCCTATCGTTGCAGGAACTACAGTATCTGATACACCCTCAGCATTTTTGGAGGTGAGCGCCAACTGTACGGGTAATACCGTTTGGCCTTCTTGTGCCGTTAAGTTAACCACAAAACTTTTACCGATATAACCGTCAGCAGTTACACTTACAGTTACTTCTGTTAGTGTTGCATCGTCTTTTTTAGTAAATGCAAAGCTTCCACCAGTCCCCTCAATCATGGAGATGGCATTACCATCAACGTCAACAATATTTTGAGATGCGACACCGTTTTCCAAGAATCGAACATCAGCGTCGACCACTCTTTGCGTTGCTGCGTCTACGATATTTGCGCTCACAACCAAAGCAAGTGCATCGGGCAGCTCAGGTGCAACCACAACGGGATCTGTTGGTTCTGTTGGTGGTACCACCACAACCTTGTTGTCATCATCATCACTAAAACAACCTGACAGTGTTAAAGCTGACGCTACAGATAAAGCGAGTAAAGATTTTTTGTTCGAAATCATGATGGATCCTTGTTCCCTTTTAGCAAGCGCCCATTGGCGTGGTGGCGCATTTTGATGTGTTGAGATTTAAATATAGAAAAGCTTCAAGGATTGTCTAGGCTGGAGGTAAAATATTTTATTAACAGGGAATAGCATTTAGCAGTAAACCGACCTTCGGTTCTTTAATTGACCTTTAACTACTTTTTGGGTTTTCCTAGAAAGTTTTGTAGCTCCTCCAATCAAGTGTGTAGATAACTGCGCACAAAAAAGCCACTTCAAATTTGAAGTGGCTTTTATAAGCAAACTAAAGTTTAGCTATTATGCACCAGTTACGGTTTCACAAGCCATCTGTAGTTGTTGGTCAGCAGCATCAGAGCCTGCTGTGAATGAGAACGATGTACTTTGTCCTGACGCTACATCTAGTGACAGAGTATCGATGTTCACAGTGTAATCTTGGCCAACAACCAAGTTGTTTAGCGTATACGTGCCTGACGCATTTGCAGCTTGGTATGTTGCTTTACCTGCACGACGGTAAGTGACTACCGAGTTTTGTACTGGAACAGTAACGGTCGCATCATTAGAACAAACCCCAGTCAATGCGAATGAAGTTGTTGCGTACTCAACTTGAGGCGCTGCAAGTGTTGCATTTACAGGCGTACCACACACAGCGACTTCTTCTTCAGTATCAAACCAAACAGTACCTTCAGCATCACGTAATACGATACGTGCTGTTGCATCTGCACTCACGTTATTCTTACCCGCATTTTGTGCAGTGTAAATTACTTTAGTAGTCGCACCTGCCGCAATAGAGCTTGTTGCGTTAATATCTGAAGACTGAACATCTACGAATAAACCGCCAGCTGGTACTTCACCACTGATATTTACTGATACTTCAGCATTACAAACATCAACTTCGTCAGTTGCGGTAAAGAACGTAAGGTGGTCAGTCATGAAAGAAGCTTTGTAAGCAGTACCAGCAGCGTTTAGATCACCAACTGTTACTTGGTTATTTTCTTCTTTGGTCCATACACCTGTATCTTCGTTGTGAGAAGATAGGCCTAATACATCACCTGTTTGTACTGCACGACCTTCTGATGCCAACACTGTATCTTTAGGAATCGAAATCGTGATAGAAATTGGGTTACTGAATTTTTTAATCTTTACGCCATTGTCATCTGTCATGGTTACGTTAGCAACACCAACAGGTGCCGCTAAAGTAGCAGCACTACCTGCGTTTAGACCTTCAGGAAGTACAGCACCAGCATCAGACGATGTAGGATCTGCTGAGCCAACATTTAAAGAAATTGAAGAGCCAGTAATTGGATTACCATTTGCATCTTGTAATACGATACCAGCAGGGATCGTTACGTCCGCACCTGCTTTACCTTTTGCAGCTTCAGCGGTAATTGCTGTGTCAACGCTGCCACCAGCTACTGATGCTTCAACAACCTTTTCAACAACCGTGTCTAAGTTTTTAGAAACAAGTGCTAATTGAACCGCTAGCTCTGCTACTTCTGCTTCTGTTGTTAAGTCAATATTAAAACTTTTTGAGAAGTAACCATCAGCGCTAACCACTGCAGTAATTTGAGAAAGCTCCGCACCTTCTTTAACAGAGAATACAAAGTTACCAGCTTCGCCCGTTTCTACAGACGCAATGACTTCACCTTTGGTGTTTACGATATTGTCTGATGCTTCACCGTTTTCAAGAAAAGCGATGGTTGAAGGAACAACATTAGTTGACTTGCTGTCAACTACACTGCCGTTAACTACCACAGAAAGTGCTGCAGGTGCTTCTGGAGCAACAACTACTGGATCAGTAGGCTCTGTTGGCGGAACAGTAACGTTGTTATCGTCATCACTAAAACAGCCAGAAAGCGTTAGTGCAGACGCCACAGAGAGCGCTAGTAGAGATTTTTTATTTGCAATCATGATTAGTCCTTGTTTTCCTTTTGTTAACTTTCGCTTTGATAGCGCGTTAACTCATAAAAAAAGCCATATTGTTGACAATATGAGCTTAAGTTTTTAAATCATTTTAATTAAGACAGACAGGGACTAAATCGCTCCCTGACTAAAGCCAACTTAGCTACTTTACCTATTTGAGATAAAACAACTAGATAGTCGAAGTTAGCAGCCTTAATTTATCACAGAAAAGCGGTAGTTCCAACCGCCTGTGATAGGTTGAAAGTAGGATACCTATGGCATATTAAATAAACAATGAACGAAATCAAATATGTGCAAAAACGCGCTTACCTAATGCTTATTAATTAACAAAGTAGCGATGGTAAAGTG
Organism: Pseudoalteromonas sp. J010; assembly: GCF_003934235.1. Taxonomy (NCBI): domain Bacteria; kingdom Pseudomonadati; phylum Pseudomonadota; class Gammaproteobacteria; order Alteromonadales; family Pseudoalteromonadaceae; genus Pseudoalteromonas; species Pseudoalteromonas sp. J010. The sequence continues at coordinate 329,377 of NZ_RDBW01000001.1, forward strand.
CAAATATACAGCAATGAAGACAACAGATACACCAAGCCCATCTTTTTAGCTGGTATTTATCATTCTTGGCTTATTAACTCGCCATAAAAGGTAAATTGTTACCAATGCCGATAGCTAACTGAATTGTAAAGACGAGAGCCAAATCAACAATATCGCGAGGTAAACTCGCCCCACAATACGACCACTTTGGTAAGAACAGCCTCCCCGACAAGAAAGACAACATCAAATTTATCAGCGTAACAATTAAAAGCGCGGGTTTGCCCCGCGCCTTTATGTATTACCTGTAAGTTAAATACGCTTCTCTCAGCCTTGCCAAGTTACTATAAATATAACTGCTTGATAAGCGCCCTTGATTAAGGAATGTTTTGTCTAAATTTACAGGGGTTTTAACTGTATGAGCACGACCAACAACTAAGGCATTAGTCGATTCACCAATACGCGTACTTACCTCATGACGCCACGCTTCATTGCCTTTAATTTGGCCATATCGGATAGGTGCCATATCTTTGCGTGGAGTAAGTGGAATACTAAATGCGATACCAGCTACTTGGACATCAGTATCTTGTGCAAATACAGAAATATAGCTGTCACCAAACCAAAAGCGCGTTTCAAGTTTTACGCCGCTATCTTCATAAAAGAAACGTCCAGCTGTGGCATGAAAGCTCACATCCTGCTCGACCCAGTTATAACGATATGACAAGGTTTGATAATCCCTGTCTAAATCAAAATCGTCATATTCTAAATACCCAATTTCTGCATTAATTTGGTGACGACCATTTTCACTTAGCCAAGCGGTCTCATTCTTGATGCCTGTGTAATCATTAAACTCTTTAAAGAAACCAATATGGGTTTGGTTATAAATACCGTAAGGTAAATCTAACGTTTGATAGATTGTTGCTTGCGTAACACCACTGTCTTTTGCAAAGCGGCCAAATGGTTTACCGGTCTCATAGTCATCTGTTTTGGCTACTTCCGTTTCAGCGCTAACGCTTATACCACCGCCATACCACATCGGCACATCTACATCGGCTTTAATTGCGAGTGAAAAGTCGTAAACACCTATCTCAGTCGCAAAATGTGAATCTAGTGAAGGCCCGACCGTTACGCGAGGCCTAAAGTAAGGGCTATTTGCCTTAGGCATACCCACCCAGGATACACTGCCGATTGGATCCATTTCTCCGCGGCGAATATCCATATCTGGCGTGCTGCTGGTATTAATAAACTCACGGTAATTGTCTATATCACCACGCACTGACAGCATAGGTATACCGCGGTTTAGCAACTGAATAGTATACTTGGTATTTGGCTCATCAATGTGCTCTGCAATTCGACCAAGTACCAAACCTATGGCGTCTATATCATTGCGATTAAACACATAGTTCTCAAAACTTACCACAATATGAGGGTCGCGATTAAAGCCAACGCTAATAGCCTCAAGGCCATCATCAATTAGGGCATTTTTAAGCTCACGAGTTTGTAATGTGAGGGACTTTCTAAACTCATCTCGCTCAGTTACTTCTTGTTTGGCTTCTTCTAGCGGCTTTTGAGCTAATTCTCGCTGCTGTTGATAGTGCGCTTCAAATGCAGCCTCACGCTTTTTATGATTATCTAAAATCGGCGCTGGTGCAGCTTCCGTAGGATCGTTTAGCTTAGCTTGCTCAAAAAGCGGCATCGAAAAGTTAACTCCCCAGAAGGTATCCTTTTCTGCATGATCAGTATTACTGTAAAACTTACTAGTCAACGTAAGCGTACCTACATCGTAAATCCACTCTTTAGGCACAGTTAACCGTAAGCCTGCATTCACAGCATCCGCATCATGTTCAAGCTGTAATGCAAACCACTCTAATGGTTGCCATTCAATCCCTGCAAAAGCACCATCCATTTGCCCTGTAGCGCGGTCGCTTACTGCAAAGCCCGCAGAAAACCTAAAATCGTTCCATTCACGAGAGCCAGCTAGGTAGTAAGTTTCGTAGTTATTGGCAGCGCCACCTAAGTCTTTACCGCCGATAGCAAGGTTAAACCACTCTTTAGGAATATAAGGGATTTGGTACTTTAAGTTAAAAGAAAGATCTCGCGTTTGCCCTTCAGCCCTAACCTCTGATTTAAATAGGTTATCGTGCATTGAGCTTGCTGCTATTTGACCACTTACCTCTAGCCCATCAAATAATCCAGCTGAGAATATATAGTTATGGCCATCTTCATATCTCAACCCCTTTAAGTCGAGGTTATTATTATAACCAATATCAATACTGCCTTTTTTAAGTACTTCAGCGGTAGGTGTGTTTAATAACCCAGTATAACCTGCAAATGCAGTGTAATTATTTATTTGGGTGTCAGCTAAGACAGGCATACAAGCAAGCACAAAGCTACTTGCAATTATCGTGTTTGTTTTTGACATGTGCGCAGACCGATTTATAGTTTTGTATTCTTGACATTAAATGAAGTAAAGCAAGCTCACTAGGACTCCTTGCCCTAACTCTTAAGTTTATTCAGCTATCGTACAGTGAACGGTAAAAAAACCCAAGTCCACTGTCAGAGGTTCTGCCCACTATCGCACGCACAACCTGATATAATTTAGCTCTAAAAGTGCAACTAATCGGGCGGTTATCTACTATTGCTTATTTTCAACAGCTCCCTCTTGTCATCACAGCTTCACCTATGAGCATTTTAACTGGGGAGCACTCCGTAGGAGCGAGTTTACCTCGCGAGAACTTAAGCTTAAAAGCCCACAGAATAACAATGCAGCTTCACTCCCCCTTATTTCCTTCTAGTTGAGCCCTCTTTGTAGGAGCGGGTTTACCCCGCGAGAACTTTGACTTAAAAGCATCAGTAATAACGGAACAGCTCCACTCCACCTTATTACCCTCTCATTAAGCACCCTTTGTAGGCGGGTTTACCCCGCGAGAACTTTTACTTAAAAGCCCACAGAAGAACAAAGCAGCTCCACTCTCCCTTATTTCCCTCTCGTTAAGTACCCTTTGTAGGAGCGGGTTTACCCCGCGAGAACTTTTACTTAAAAGCCCACAGAATAACAAAGCAGCTTCACTCTCCCTTATTACCCTCTCGTTAAGTACCCTTTGTAGGAGCGGGTTTACCCCGCGAGAACTTTTACTTAAAAGCCCACAGAATAACAAAGCAGCTCCAATCCCCCTTATTTCCTTCTAGTTGAGCCCTCTCTGTAAAAGCTGGTTTACCCTGCGAAAGGTTTAGTTCCAAATAGCCAGAATAAAAAACCGTTTCTTTCCCTTTATTTGCCATCATTAAGCACCTCATGTGGGAAGAAGCTCACTCCACGACAGTTATTAAGCCCTGTCACTTAAAGGCAGTTCTCAGCTAAACCACTACGGGTTTCTGAGATTAACAACTTTTCGCTCTGCTTCGTCTTGAGTAGCAAGCATTTGACGCTTTTCATTCCAAACTAAGTCACAAATACCATCTGTAGGATTAAAGCCCGTAGGCGCTTCTAGCATCAACTTACGGATAAGCTCATGATCAAAGTTATGACAAGCATCATCCATCGCTTTCATTAACAACTCTAACTCTGTAAGTGACAATTTGACCTCATTAGCAGTCATAATTCTGGGGTGTGAAGTATTAGCAACATTGTCACCAATCAAAAGCTCTTCATACAACTTTTCACCAGGTCGTAAACCGGTACATTGAATTTCAATATCACCGTGGGGGTTTGACTCTGACTTTACTTCTAATCCTGATAGGTGAACCATTTTTGTCGCTAAGTCTTTAATTTTAACCGACTCCCCCATATCTAATACAAACACATCACCACCTTTACCCATGGCTCCTGCTTGAATAACTAACTGAGCGGCCTCTGGGATTGTCATAAAAAAACGTGTAATGTCTTGGTGAGTTAGGGTAATCGGGCCGCCTTCTTTGATTTGTTTGCGGAACAAAGGTACTACAGAGCCACTAGAGCCAAGCACATTACCAAAACGTACCATGCAG